>NZ_BAAAMB010000001.1:0-47268 GCF_039528855.1 Brevibacterium sanguinis
CAGCACGACGCCCTCTCAGGAATCATGCGGTCTTGGAGTCAACCAAACCTTCGGCAGTCCCGATCTCCGGAAACCGCCGCAGCCCCTCCAGCTCCTCGTCCGTGAACACCTGGACGACCACCCAGCAACCTCCCACCAGAGCCCAAAAATCCCCTGATCAGAAGCCTACCCAGACATATCCGCCCGATTTTTCCCGAGTACTACGGCGACCCCAGGTGGAGGGCACGGGCGAGCGCGACGCAGGCGGACCGTTGGCGATCGTGTGCCTCGGGCGTGGGACGGGCGGTGTAGGCGGCGGCGCTCATCGGAGTGTCCCCGCCAACTCGGATGCCTGAGGAACTGAGCGATCGGACGTGACCTGTTCGTTGCGTGCGCGGCGCCGGGTGACCGCCTCCTGGACACGGGTGCGGACCAGGAGGACGAGGCTGACCGGTCCCATGATGATGAACTTTATCGCGTTCCAGATTGACCACAACACGACCAAATGCGGCCAGCCGGGGCCACCGTCGGCGATGAGGGTGGTGCAGATGTTCGCGATTAGCAGGTAGGGCGCGGCGAGGAGCATCGCGGGGATGCCCCATTTCAGACCGCGGCGGGTGCGGATCGCGTCGAGCAGCAGGTTGGTGGGCATGTACCGGCGCAGGTAGTAGCGGCTGTAAACGCTGATCGTCCAGAGAAGGCGGAACATGGCGGGCCTCTCGTCACACGTGTCTCTCCGTCGAGGAGGCAGTACGTGTATGAGCGCCCGTGATGGGCCGTCCCGAAGGACCCGCAGATGAGGAGGACCTACCTCGCGTTCCACTCTACGCCCGAGCGCGGACATGCGGAACCCCGCGAGCGTGGGCGCACCTTCTCGGCGAACGCTGACCGAGAGGAAACCGAACCATGACCTCGTTCACTGAGCTTGCCCCTGACGAGCGGGCAGCACGGATGGTGTTGTCGATGATTGCCGAACCAGACGACGCGGTGACCGGGCGGCTCCTGACCCGCCTCGGTGGCATGGAGACACTGGGGCTTCTCGACCGTGACGGGAAGGTGCCAGGCCTGAATCGTGTCGACGGGCGAGTCTGGCGCGATCACTTGACCGCAGCGTCGCGGCCCGATGAGCTGGCCGAAATCCTCAGGCGTGTCGAAGAATCGGGGATCGGTGTCCTGATCCCCAGCGGCCGGGACTGGCCCGCCTCCCTGGGAGATCTCGGTGATCGAGCACCGTTCGTGTTGTGGACCCGTGGAGCGGCCTCGTTCCTTTCGCGTCCATTGGCGGACCTGGTGACGATCACCGGGTCCCGAGCGGCAACGTCCTACGGGGAGCATGTCGCCGGGGAGCTCGCCACGGACTTCGCTCGTGATGAGCGTGTGGTCGTCGCCGGCGGTGCGTACGGGATCGAAGGTGCCGCGCATCGCGCGGCCCTCGCGGCCGGCGGGGACACGATCGCCGTCCTCGCTGGGGGCGTCGACCGGCCTTACCCAGCCGGGCATCGAGAACTGCTCGACAGGATCGCCGACGTGGGGCTGCTGGTCAGCGAGACACCGCCTGGCACCACGCCAACCCGGCACAGGTTCCTCGCTCGCGGCAGACTCCTGGCCGCACTGTCCAACACGACCGTCGTAGTCGAGGCAGGGGCACGCTCGGGCGCCCTGCGTACGGCGCAGCAGGCTTACGAGCTGGGTCGCAACGTCGGCGCTGTGCCTGGCCCGGTGACCAGCGCCGCCAGCGCCGGACCCCACCAGCTCATCGGCGATGGTCGGGCACGGATCGTGACCGACGCCGGCCAGATCACCAACATGCTCCAAATGCGAGAAGCCCTCCGAGAGAGTCCGCAGCGATCACCACTCGGAACCGCATTCACCGTCGAGGGCAGGCGAGGCAGCACCGGGCGCGATGGCCCGACATCGGAGACGACGGCGCGGGATGGTCACAGGCTCGGCCTGCGGTGAACCGGAGCGGCCGGCTGATGCTGCTGGCGTGGTTCGGGCTGAGGGGCGAGCTGGCGAAGCGCGACCTCTGCTCGGGCTCGGTCGATCTTCTGCGCTGTCGTCTCCGGTGTCGGGCCGAGGAGTGCGTCGTCGGTGATGCCGTACCGGTCCCGGTAGGCCGCGACTGTGCGGGCATGCCGCCGCCATGCTGTCGCCTTCCGCGAATCGCGAGGAGGCACGCCGAGCGGTCTCGTCCAGGCTTCCCCGGCGTCGCGTGCGGTGTCGAGTACCGCGTCGGCGCGAGCCTCGATCAGTTCACGCCGCTCATCAAGTGCTTGGCGCATGTCCGTGTTCATCGGGCCGTCGGTGTGCGGGACGAGGCCGGCGATCAGCCGCGGTGCCTTGCGGGTGCGGCCGGACCCTGCCGGCTGTGCGGTAGCACGGGCGACCCGGTGGTGGAGGACGGAGGCGATGTCGTCGGCGTCGGCGAAACCACGCGCCGCGACGAGGTGCGGGAACAAGCGATCCATGTCGTGATGGTTCGCCTCGGCCCGTCGCAGCTCGGCGGTGAGCGCTCCGAACGCTTCCGAGTCGAGCGCGACGTCGGCTTGCTCGTCGGTGAGACCCGAGGACCGAATAAGAGCCGCCCAGCGGTCGCGTTGGGCTGCGGCGGCGATGGTCTCGTACTCGGCGGCGAGCTGGGCGATGGAGCCCCACTGCTCGTGTTCGGCGGTGATGGTCTCGTGCGCGGACAGCTCAGCGCCGACGTGCTGGAGCACCCCGTACAGCACGCTCCTCCCGGTGGCCTCACTGTTTTCGCCCGGGTGCGACTCTGTGTGAGCATCGTCAGTCCGGTCGAGGATCACATACGCACGGTTGGAACGCTTACCGCGAGTCATCGCGACGTAGAAATTCTCCCGCGCCGTGGTCGGCTCCACCAGAACGTGGGCGGTGTCGACGGTAACGCCCTGGGCGCGGTGGGCGGTGACCGCGTACCCGAGATCAACGTGCGTAGCCACATAGGACGCCGGGAGGAGGATGGAGCCGCCGAACCTGCGACCGGTCTTGCGGATCGCGACCGAGCCGTCGTCGCGGACGTTGGTGATGGTCCAGGTGTCGCCGTTGCGCACCCACTCCTTGCTGTTGCGGAGGCGGCGGTCGTTGCTGCGGGTGATGATCGTGTCGCCGAGCCCGGCGGCGGTGCCGCCGTTGAGCTCCACCTCCCGGCCCGGTGTCAAGGTGCCGTCGAGGATCAGGTCGGCGCGGGCGCGCTGGTTGAGGGTGGTGACGTCGTCGCGGGTCTCGGCGATCAGCACCGACACCAATCCCCCGTTCCGGTCGGCGCGCCAAGCGGCGTAGGCGGTATCCGTCATTGCCTCGGCGTCACCGTCGCGGATGCGGCCGTGGTCGAGGTAGGTGTCGATCACCTGCGTCCGCCCGTGCCGCAACGACAGTGAGGCCGTCTTCTCCCAGGTGTTCACGAAGCGGTGGACATCGACCAGTTCGGGCGCATCATCCCGGTCGTTCACGAGCAGTCCGAATGTGCCGCCGGCGTCCACTGACTGGAGCTGGGCGAAGTCGCCAACCAGCAGCACTTTCGCCCCCGCCCGCTCGGCCAGGTGCGTGATGCGATCCAGTGAAAGGGTGCCGGCCAGAGATGCCTCGTCGATGATGACGAGCTGGCCGGACTGGAACGTCTCGCCACGGGTGAGATGGTTCTGCCACCACTTTGCCGTGTTCTCCGTCGCGATTCCCAAGTCCTCGGCAAGCACCTGCGCCGCGACCGCGGAGGGCGCCAGCCCGACCACGGACCCGGCGCCGTGTTCCATCTCCCATGCCCTCCGCAGCGCGGACATGGCCGTGGTCTTGCCCGCGCCGGCGGGGCCGACCAGCACGTCGAGCATCCGGCCCGAGACGGCGACCTTCATCAGCGCGCCGGCCTGGTCCTCACCCAGCATCCGCCCCTCGGCGTCCGGGCGGGACGTGATCTTCTCCACCGTCGCCAGCGGGACGGTGGGCGCGGTGAGGGTGCGCGCGCGGTCGAGCAGCCGGCCCTCGGCCGCGAGGAGTTCTTCGGAGGAGAACACCGTGGAATGCCGGGGCCGGAACACACTGGTGCCGTCCACCCGGCGAAACGTCACAGGGCTGGTGGCGAGGTCGGGCGGCGTCAGCCGCAACGAGACGCCTTCGGCGGCATCGGCGACCATCCCGACGATCGCCTCCCGATCCCGCATCGAGGCGAACCGCCAACCCATCGTCTGGCGCGACGCCTCCGCCATCAGATTCCACCGCCGCCACGTCGACCGCTTCTCACCCACGACACTGACGACGCTCTCGCCGAGTTCGGCGATCACATCCAACGGCACAGCATCGGCCCGCAGCAGCAATGGAGCCGCGTTGTCGGCGACGGCGCGTGCCCATGCGGTGGCGTCCTGACCGAGAACGGTCGTGGCGCGACTGCGCCACTCGCTGGTGAGGTCGGCCAGCGACCGCACCTCCTTCTCCGGCCGAGTGGCAAGGGTGGCCTGTGCCCGGAGCTTGATGATCGTCGCTGTGGACGGTTGGTGTCCGTGCTTGGCGACGTACGCGGCGATGAGCCGGTTCTTCTCGACGTCGATGTGCCGGGCGCGGGTGGAGAACTCGACCACCAGCTCCTCCGGCACACTCGCGATCGCCCACGCCGGGTTCCGGTCACGGCCCATGTCGCGGGCCTCCCACTCGACGCCGAACGCGCGGGTCATGTGATCGGCGAACACAGCCTCGTGCAGCTCCGAAAGCGCGACCACGGCGGCGTGCATCGGCCGCCCATCCAGAGACCGCCACTTCCCATCCAAGGTCGTCTTGACCTTGTTGGAGATGACGACGTGGGTATGCAGGTGGGGGTCGCCCGCGCGGGAGTCGAAGTGATCGAACGCCGTGGCCACCAGCCCGGTGACATCGACCTGTGCAACCGCCCCGTCCCCGGCGGTTGCGCCGGTACGCGTGGCTGCAACCTCCCGCTCCATGAACGCAACCACCTCCGCAACCGACCGATGATGCGCCTCACCAATCAGCGCTTGCGTCCCCGCGTCGGCGACCGCCCACAACGCCGAGGCGGACTTCGGGATCGAGAACGTGAAGTCGAACCCCGCCACCGCACGCCGCGTCCCAAGCGCGCTCTCCTCGGCCTCGATCTGCGCGACCGCCGCCGCCTTCGCGCCCGGACTCAGGCCCGCGTCCAGGTCGGCGATCCGCGCCTCGATCCGCTCGTACACCGACTTGTAGGCAGGGAACGACAGACCGAGCGGGTCGCCAGTGATTGGGTCGCGACCCATCCCCATCAAGAGCTGGAGCTGGGCCTCCGACACCCGATCACCGGCCGAGAGCTGTCCCTTGCCGAGCGAGGCGACACCTGAGCCCAGCCATTGGCCCGGTGGTGTTCCAGCCTCCACGTAGTACCTCGTCAGAGGCGTCGACAGCGACCTGTCGCCATCGGCCGCGGCGACCGTGCGGAGCAGGTACTTGTACCCGTCACCTGCACTCATCACCCGCATCGAAACCGTCACCAGAGCACCGCCTCTCGACAGCCAGGTGAGCCGACGCTGACCGAGCGGAACATCGTCAACTTTGGTTGACGACCTCGACCTGCAAGACGCGTGGACGGCGCCGAGGAGTGCTAAAAGCACCGCCTGAGCATGGGCGACCCAAAGGGGGCTCAGTCGCTCGTCGACGGCAGCAAGTCGCGAGGAGACAGCCGGAAGGCGCGCTGGGAATGCCAGCTCGATGAGGTGCGGCCCCATTCTACTAGGTAGTTCTGGGAAAGGGGCAGTCCGAGCTTTATGACCTTCGAATGCGAGCATTCGTGTGGCAAGGACACCGTCCTCCCACCAGAGGCGGCGCATGCGCCGCCGAGATGTGCTCGCATCCCAGAAGATAACCCAAGTTCGCGGCCGTACCGAGAAGACAGGACAAGAGTTTCGGTCACGCCAACTGAGGAGCAGCGAGGTCGCCGCTGAACAGGGTGCGCAGGGCGTCCATCGCCTCCGTGCGGGCCTTGTAGTAGACCCAAACGCCGCGCTTGTGGCGGTCGACCAAGCCGGCGTCGTGCATAACTTTCAGGTGGTGGCTGAGGGTCGACTGCGACAGGTCGAAGCCTTCTGTCAGGTCGCACATGGCGCACGCCTGGGCGCCCTCGTGGGACAGGATCATCGACATCAATCGCAGCCGCACCGGATCGGCCAGAGCCTTAAGCATGCGGGAGACACCTTCGGCCTGCGCCGGGGTGATCGGCTCGCGGGCGAGGGGCGTGCAGTATCCCAACGCGGCGTCACGGGCGGACAGACCAGACATCGACATGGGTACATATTGACATGTATCGAACTCTACGGCAAACTCGGGAACGTAGACTTTGACGTCCATCGAAGTCCGATGTTCCACGAGCTAGAAGGAGATCAACCGTGACCACCCCTACCCAGTTCCTCCGCTCCAAGTACCGCGCCATCGAAGGCGGCTGCGTGACCTGCGCGGGTGACCTCGCCGTCGTGGAGTCCCTGCCCGGGGTCAAGGAGGTCGACGCGCTTGCTTCCGGTCTGGTGCTGGTCACTCACGACGGCACCGTGAGCGATGACGCCGTCGTCGCGGCCGCGAAGAAGTCCGGGCTGCCCCTGGTCGCCGCCGGCCCGGCGCGCCCGGTCCGGGCATGAAGTCACCGGTGGAGGAAGGGAAATAGTCGATGAGTGCTAATGCGAGCACGTCACCACACGTCACGTCCGCTGTCGCGGTTCGGCCTCGCGCCCGCCGCTGGTGGCAGAAGCCCGAGATGGTCACGCTGGCCGTCGCCGCGGTGCTGCTGGTGGCCGGGCTGGTGGTGGAGTGGACCATCCACTCCGAGCCGGTGGCCCTGGCCCTATTCTGGGGCGCGATCCTCATCGGCGGCGTCTACCCATTGCGCAGCGCGATCCGGGCGGTGCGCCACAAACGGCTGACCATCACCGTGCTGCTGGTCGTGGCCGCCATCGGAGCCATCGCGCTTGGGGTGATCGAGGAGGCGGCGATGCTCGTCGTCATCTTCAGCCTCGGTGAGGCGATGGAGGCCTACGCCACCGACAAGGCCCGCGGGTCTATTAGCGCCCTGATGGAGCTCGCACCCCCCACCGCCAACCGACTCAACGATGACGGGGCGACCAAGACCGTGGCGGTGGAGGAACTCCACCCCGGTGACGTCGTCCTGGTGCGTCCCGGTGAGCGCCTACCCACCGACGGCGCTGTGATCGATGGCGCCTCGTGGGTGGACGCCAGCCCGGTGACCGGGGAGTCCGTGCCGGTCGAGGCCACCGCGGGCACCGAGGTCTTCGGCGGCAGCCTCAACGGCAATGGCGTGCTGCGGATCGAGGTCACCAAGGAGTACTACGACACGGTCCTGGCCCGCGTGATCGAGCAGGTCGAGGAGGCCCAGGCCAACCGCAGCGGCGCCGAGCGGTTCGCGGACAAGTTCGGTGCTGTCTACACCCCGGCGATGTTCGCCCTGGCCATAGCCGTGGCACTAGTACTGCCGCTGCTCGGCTTCGAGTGGCGCGAGGCGATCTACCGAGCCCTCGTGGTCCTGGTCGTCTCCTGCTCCTGCGCCCTGATCATCTCGGTGCCTGTCAGCGTGGTCACCGCTATCGCCCGGGGCGCCCGCGACGGCATCCTCATCAAGGGCGGCATCTACCTTGAGCGCCTGGCCGACATCAAGGCCGTCGCCTTCGACAAGACCGGCACCCTCACCCGCGGCCGGCCCACTCTCGCTCAAGTGACGCCCCTCGACGGGATCAGCGAGGACGAGGCTCTGACCCTTGCGGCGGCGGTCGAGACCGGTAGCGAGCACCCCATCGCGACCGCGATCGTGGCCGGTGCCCGCGACCGCGGGTTGACCATCCCGGCCGTCCAGGATGCACGCGCCCTGCCAGGAGCCGGCATGGAAGCCACCCTCGACGGTCGCACCCTGCACATCGGCCGGCCCACCGACGAGGACCGGACTGACGGCACCGCAGGCCCGGCGCTGGCGCACGCCGAGGCGGAAGGATGCACGGCCGTGGTTCTTCGCGACGACACCCGACCCTTGGCCGTCGTGGCGGTGGCCGACCAGCTGCGCCCCGACGCCGAAAGCACCCTTACCGAGCTGCGCGACCTCGGAGTCGAGCGGGTCCTGATGCTCACCGGCGACAACGCCACCGTCGCCAGATCCACCGCGCAGGCCCTGGGGCTAGACGACTACCGCGCCGAGTTGCTCCCCGAGGACAAATCCGCCGCAATCCGTGAGCTGCGCGAGAAACACGGCGTGATCGCGATGGTCGGCGACGGCGTCAACGACGCCCCCGCCCTGGCCAACGCCGACCTCGCCATCGCCATGGGTGCCGCCAGCACCGACGTCGCCCTAGAGACCGCCGATGTCGCCCTCATGGCCGACGAGCTCGACCGGCTCCCGGCCGCCATCCGACTATCGCGCCGCGCTCGGAACAACATCAAGATCAACATCGCCCTGAGCCTGACCGTCGTCGCCATCCTGATCGTCGCCGCCCTCGCCGGCTGGATGTCCCTGACCACCGGCCTGCTCCTCAACGAGGGCAGCGCGGCGCTGATCATCCTCAACGGCCTGCGCATGCTCCGCCCGGGCCGTGGCGAAACTAGGCGCGCCCAGGTCGATTTCGGTACCCGCCAAGGTTCTGACCTGAACTCCGGGCGACCGTGCGCTCCGGGCTCGACGACCGATGGACACTCGGTAGCCGCGGGAAGCTCGTACGACCAGCGCGAGCACGGCAGATGACTTTCCGCGCCTGTCGACGTCTGCATGGCGCCGACAGGCGCGTTGGCGACCAAGTCCGCACCGTTCCGCGACGGCGAACTCATGAGGACTGGCGGGTAACGCTAGAGCGATGCCCACTTCCCCGCGAGGGCCACGGTTTCCATAGTGACTGGCCTGACCGATCTCGATGAGTACGGTAAATGAAGGCGCCGGAACCACGCGCCGACTGCATGAGGGCTTCGCCTGGGTTGGCGAGGAACGCAGTAGATCACATCGTCTCCCGCCCACGCAGCGCTCCTTCAGGGCGGAAACGATCGCCAGTTTTTCGGCATCCCGACAGCCCGACTGATGCATCGCCTAATAGTCGGTTGGGTATCAGGAGCCTGTGGCGTCATGTCGGATGCGCGGTCCCTCAGCGAACCTCAGGCACATACCGCGGCGGTCCGATCCGGTGATACCCGGGCTAAGCACTCTGTGGCAGGCGCCCCGGCAGCGGGCTCCTAGTGGGATACGACAGTGGATCAAGCGGGGTGTCCGACCACGGCTTCTCTCCCGTGGTGGCGCGAACGGAGAGTATCCACCGGCGGCGTGATCCCATCGCGTATGACTGCGTGAAGCTGATCTTCGTGCGAGCCGGGTCGGCGTGGTTGTTCAGCGAGTTCGGAGAGCGACCGGTCAGGGTCGGGGACGTGGTGCTGCTTGCGGCGAACACCCTGTGCGGGGCCGAACCGGAGCAGCGGGTCACGGTCACGACGCTGTTTCTGCATCGAGACTATGTGGTCGATCAGGTATTCTGGCAGCACGCCGCGGTGTTGACCGACCGGCTGGAGGCCAAGGATTTCATCGCGACCCGCTATGCGGAGGCCGCCCAGGTGCTGCGGCTGGGCGAGGACCGAGCCGCGTGTGTGATGCCGTGGTTGGATGAACTCGGTCGGCTCAGCCTCAATGGGCCTGCACCGGAGCAGTTCTATCGGATGCAGTCCCTGCTGTTCGCCGTCCTGGATGTGGTGTCGCCGTTCGTGAGGACGACCGCGGTGCGCCGGTCCGCGACCCAGCACAAGGCCACCTACCTCGACGCACCTGCCCTCCGGCGTTTGGCACCGTTGCGGGCCGAGGCCCGTGCCGCAGCCGACCGGCTGCGGGACCAGCCAGCACGACGGTGGACGCTAGCGGAGTTGGCCGAGTCGGTGCACCTGTCGCCGTCCCAGCTCGGCCGGGTCTTCGTCGACGCCTACGGGAAAACGCCGATGAAATACCTGGCGACGCTGCGTGCCGAGCACCTGGCCCGGTTGCTACGTGAGACCGATCTGCCGATCGAGGTGGCGATGCGTGAGGTCGGCTGGCACAGCCGTGGTCACGCCGCGCGACTGTTCCGCCAGTGTGTCGGAGCGAGCCCGACGCGATACCGCCAGGTCGTCCGGCAGAAAGCACCGACCTGACGGATCGATACCGATATTCGCTTTCGCGATACGCGTATCCGCATCATCGCTCGATCCGGCGCCCTCGCCACCTGACGGGCTGGTAGTCCGGTAGGACTCGTCGGGTTCACCCCGCGCTCTGACGGTCACACCGTCGTCGTCCGTCTCGTCGCCCTGGTGTCCCTGGCGCACCTGATGGTCACCGAGCCCAGTCGGCCCGGTGCTAAGGGTATCGGGAGGAGACAGCGACGATGGCCACGACACGGGAGGAAGCCCAGGCCGCGCGGGAGGCGAAGCTCGATGAGCTGCATGAGCAGCTGACCGGCGCCGTCGAACAGCTCGTCTCTGGCGACGACTGGGGCCGTGCGCTCGCGTTCGCGGCGCGGTTCAGGGCGAGATCGTTCTCCAACACCCTGTTGATCTGGGCACAGCATGCCGCGGCTTACGAGGCAGGTCGGGTGCCGGAGCCGATGCCGTCGTATGCGGCCGGGTATCGCCAGTGGCAGACCTTGGGCCGGCAGGTGGAGAAGGGTCAGTCGGGGTACATGATCCTCGCCCCGGTCACCGGCCGGTTCGCTACCGCCACGCCACAGGATGCGGAGTCGTGGCGGCGGCTCGGCATGGGCGAAAAGCCACGCCCCGGTGAGGTCGTGCGCTCGAAGATGATTACCGCCAAGCCCGCCTACGTGTGGGACGCCTCGCAGACTGCCGGTGACCCGATCCCGGAACCACCCGCGCCGAAGCTGCTGGAAGGCGAAGCACCGGCCGGGTTATGGAACGGTCTGGCCAGGCTCATTGAGGAGCGCGGGTTCACCGTGCTGCGGGTGCCGCACGAGGGCATGATCCACGGCGCCAACGGCATGACGGACTACACCGCGAAGACGGTCGCGGTCAGGGAGAACATGGACCCCGCCGCGCAGGTCAAGACGCTCGCCCATGAACTTGGGCACGTCCTGATGCACGGCCCCGACCAGGAGGACGCCCGCCAGCATCGCGGCATCGGGGAGGTGGAGGCCGAGTCGGTGGCGCTGATGATCGGCGCCGCCCATCACATGGACACGACCGGGTACACGATCCCCTACGTGTCGACCTGGGCGGCGCGGGTGGACGGCAAGGAACCGGCCGAGATCGTCAAGGCCACCGGCGAGCGGGTCCGCAAGACCGCGCTTGCGATCCTCGATCAGCTCGACACCGCCCAGGTCGGTGACGGCACTCCACCGGGTCTCGACCGTGAGACGCCGCACCGCAACCAGCCATCCCACGAGCGGACAGCACCCGAACGCGCAGCGTCGGCGAGGCGGGTCGAGCCCGTGCCCGAAACGGGTCCCCGCCCCGCGGCCAGCACGGCCGTGATGCAGGGACGGGATCTGTGATGGCCGCTACGGATGCGCTCGCGGGTGTGCTGTCGCAGATGACCAGGCCATGGCCGGTCTCCGCCGCGGCACGAGAACTCGCCGCCGCAGGGGTGCCGGTGTTCCCGTGCGTGCCGGGCGGGAAGCGTCCGCTCACCGCGCACGGGTTCCACGACGCCACCACCGATCCTGGCCAGGTGGAAGCCTGGTGGCGGACGCACCCGGATGCGAACCTCGCTGTCCCCACCGGCGCCACCTCCGGGATGGTGGTGGTGGACGTCGATGTCCACGCCCCCGTCGACGGATTCGCCTCCTTCGGGCGCGCCCACCGTGCCGGCCTCGTGTCGGGGTGGGCGTTCCTGGTGTCCACGCCGTCGGGCGGGATGCACGCCTACTACCCGGCGACACCGGAGCGGGCGCAGCGGTCCTGGCAGGCCGCGCGCGCCGGTGTGGACTTCCGTGGCGACGGCGGCTACATCCTCGTCCCACCCTCGATGGTGTCCACCAATGGCGGAGCTGTCGGCTACCGGGTGCGGCAGATCAACACCGGCCCCTCGGCGACGCTGGGTTCGGACCGGCTGCGGGACTTCCTCGACCCGCGCCCGATGCCCCCGCCCAGGACGGGCGACGATGTGGAGCGGTCGGTGGATGTGTCGCGGCTGGCGGTGTGGGTCGCTGCCCGCGGCGAAGGGGAACGGAACCGGGGCCTGTTTTGGGCCGCCTGCCGACTGGCCGAGAACGGTGTCCCGGCCCCGGAGGCACTGGATGTGCTCGCGGCCGCGGCCTCGGAAGTGGGGTTGGGCGAGCGGGAGATCACGACGACCGTCCGCTCGGCCTACCGCACCACCCAACCCCAACCACGCCCTTCGCCGCCGGTGGAACGCGGCGCGCCGCAGGCCAGAGACGGGTGGTTTGCTCGCGAGGCGACCGTGCGTCCGTCCGCTCCGGGACGACGGCTGTCATGACCGTCCCTAGCAGTCCGACGAGTCGACGGTGGGCGGTGGTCACGGCGGTCGCCGGGACGGTGTTCATCGCCGGCGGCGCGTTCTGGCTGTCGTTCACGGCGTTGGCGGACCTGGCCGCCCGCTCCGGGGTCGGCGGCTCGCAGGCGTGGGCGTGGCCGCTGATCGTCGACGGCATCATCGTCGTGGCCACCGTCGCCGTCGTCGCCCTGGCCGGCCAGCGGTCGGCGTGGTACCCGTGGGCGCTGCTGATCGGCGGCGCTCTCGTGTCGGTGACCGCCAACGCGATCCATGCCGTGGTGGCTGCCGATGCGGACGTGCCCGGAGTGCTGGCGGCTGCGGTGGCGGCGGTGCCGCCCGTGGTGCTGCTGGCGATCACCCACCTGACCGTCATCCTCACCCGACCGCAACTTGCCGCCGAGGTGCCCGCATCCACCGACGAGTCCGCGATCGAAGCCGCAGCGATCGAGGACCCCGGCCCGGACGCAGCGTGGGAGCCGGTATCGGCGGTGACAGCACCAGATGGCGTGGAAGCCGCCGCGCTGTGGGCGCCGACCTCGCAGGAGAACGACCCCGTCGCAGCTCCCGGCACGAGGCAGGCATCAGCGGCCCGGCGCGCTGACCCGCAGGGCGATGCCGCGACGGATGCCGCCGACCGACGGGCGCGGGCGGCGGCGCTGCGCGGGCAGGGATGGTCGAACAAGAAGATCGCCCGCGAACTGGGCGTCCACCCGTCCACGGTGGGCCGGTGGTTCACCAGCGCGCACCTTCCCGATACCACCGAACACGCCGATGCCGAGGAGGCGAAGGACGCATGAATCCCGATCACGACCACCAGCAGGAACCTCACCGGCGACCGCCGGTGCCGGAGACCGGCCACCCGACGTTGACGCCAGCCGAGCAGGTCGAGACACCGCCGGCCGAGAAGGCGGAGACACCAGAGGCAGTGCAAGCGGCGAGGATCGCTGGTCTCCGGGGCCACAGCCGTGAGCGGCTCGCCCAAGATGCGGGCCTGCGTGCGCGGGGGGTGGAGTGGGTGCGCCCTACGGACCTTCTCGCCCGCCAGGGTGCGGCGCTGGCGGGGCGGGGCATCGACTTCGAGGTCGAGTTGGCTCGCCGCACCCGCACCGCCACGAACACCGGTGTGCGAGGGCTTGGGGATCGGGCGCGCCGGTTGCCGCCGCTGTCGGCCTTCGGCCGCAGCAAGACAACCGAGTCCGTTCCGTCGCGGTCGCCGGTCGGATGAGCTGAGCAGGTGAGAGGTCATGAGCACCGCCCGGGCAGGCAGCATGGACGTCGTCGTTGGGGACGGCGTGCGCACCTGCCTGTTAGGAGGTGCCCCCACCATGACCGAGAACGCCCACACCACCATTCGCCAGAGAACCGAGAGCGGCGAGGATTTCACGCGAAGCGAAGGTCTACGCACGCTGCTGACTCGCCTCCACGATGCCGGGCCAGGCGCGTGGGAGCACGACGCCACCGCCGCAGAACTGATGGCCTACGCGGCGGAGAAGTACGCGCCACTGGCGCATAAGCACGACCTGGACCCCTGGGAGGCAGCCACCGCGGCGTTCGACGTGATGCGCACCCAAGCTGCCCGCACGGCGAATGATCCGTGGGCGGTGGTGACCCATGCGGTGCGGATCACGTGCATCTTCGAAGAACGCGCCCAAGGACTCCTGTGCTCGGTCCACCAGGCACGCCGCCCGCACATCTCAGCGTTCCACGACCCCGAACGCTTCTCCGACCGGGAGAACCCGCTGGCCGACTACCACCCCGCATTCCAGATCACCGATGACACCACAACCGCCGCCGATGATGAGGGCGACGGCGCGCCAGCGTCGGTGCGGGCGCGCACGTCGGCGGGCTCCACGGTCGAGGACGCGATCGCGTTGTTCACGTTGCTGGACTGGCCGCCAGCCACGGCGCGCGCCGGGATCGAGCATGTGTGCGGGGTGCTGACCAAGGCCGGCACCCGCCAGGCCACCTACGAGGCGCTGCGCCGCGACAAGCACGCCCGCGCACTGCTCGACATCCCCGGCCATTCCTGGACGGCGCTGTTGAAGGCGCTGCTGGGTAACCCCCACCCCGCCTACGCCGCCACGACCGCGGGGCGGGGCGTCCTGTTGCGGCTGCTGATCGGCGAGAGCCTGCCGGTGCTGCTGCGCGACGACGACCTCGTGCTCACCATCTCCCTGGCCGCACCCGCCCACCGCAACCGGAATCCCCGTGGGGGCGGGTCGCGATGAGCGCGCCGGCGGGGTCCATCGAGCTGGAACGCACCGTCGCCTCGATCCAGGTTGGGCGCCGACACCGCACCGAGCTGGGGAGCATCGACGAACTCGCGGCCTCCATCGACCGCGACGGCCTCCTCCAACCCATCACCATCACCCCCGACGGCGTGCTCGTGTGCGGGGCCAGGAGGCTGACCGCGATCAGACAGCTCGGCTGGAAGACCGTCAACGTGTGGGTCCGCTCGGGCATCTCCGACCGGCTCGGGCACCTCTTGGCCGAGCAGGACGACAACGTCCTGCACAAACCCCTGACCCAGACCGAGGCCGCCGCCCTCTACCGGGAGCTGAAGGCGCTGATGGCCGAGGACGCCGCCCGCCGGCAGGCCGCGGCCCGGTTCAGTGCGGAAAATCAGCCTGGAAGCGACGGTGGTGCAAATTTTGCACCACCGTCACCTGCCGGGAAGGCACGGGAGCAGGCGGCGGCGATGATCCCGGGCGGTGCGTCCCACACCACGCTGGACAAGATCAGCTACCTCCAGCAGCTTGCCGACGACCCCGCCCAGCCGGCCGAGCTACGCCAATACGTGGCCGGCGAGCTGGAGCGGATCGACGCCGGTGCCGCCGTCGATCCGATCTACCGGCACCTCCGCGATCTCGCCGAGACAGCCAGGGATGAGCGCGAGGCGGACCTGCACCAGCTTGCCGCCGACGCGCTCGCCCGCGCGAAGACCGCGACAGCGAAGAAGCGCACCCCCCGGTCCACGGCGCCAGCCGACGATGATGGTGCGCCGGTGCGGTATCCGGTGCGGGCGTTTGTGCTGACCTGGACCGAACTGGCCAACTGGTGGACCCACTACGACGCCGAGCAGCTCGCCGCCGAACTCACCGACGAGCAGATCGAGTCCTTCCTGACCGCCGTCGAGGGCACCAGCAGGTTCGCCGAGGAACTGCGTACCGCCCGCGACCGCCGGGCAGGCCACGAGACCCCGCCCGCACGGGGACACCTGCGCGCCCTCTGAGCATTCGGGCGACTGCGGGTACACGTGGTGCACCTACCGGGCATGAAGACTCCCGACCTGTCTGCCCCGCGTTCCCGTCACCGGCTGATCGCCGCCCTCGCCGCCCTCGTGGCGGTCCTGGTGCTGGCCGGTGTCGGCGTCTACGGCCTCCTCACCGGACCACCCACCGGCAGCATGGTTGAGACCGAGCCTGGACCAGGTATTACTGCCTCCAGCGATCCGGTGCCCGGTGATCCGGCCCCGACCGCGACACCGCGTCTGCCGACGGTGCGGGCCTCGGCTGATCCGGCGACCTTCGCCCGCAACGTCGCGACGGCGCTGTTCGCCTGGGACACGGCCAGCGGGTTCATGCCCCTGGACTACACCTCGGTCGTCCTCGCCGTCGGCGACCCCTCGGGTGCGGAGCAGGCCGGCCTTGCCTCCGACATCGCCACCTACCTGCCGAACCGGGACGCCTGGATCGAGCTGCGCCACTACGCCACCGCCCAGCACCTGACCATCGACGACACCTATGTGCCCGATGCCTGGGATGCGGCCCTCGAACAGGCACAACCCGGACAGCTCGCCGAGGGCACCATCGCCTACACGATCGAGGGCACCCGCCACCGCGAAGGGGTCTGGAACGACGAGACCGTCACCTCCGAGCATCCGGTGGCGTTCACCGTGTTCCTCGTCTGCGCACCGACCTACGACACCTGCCACCTGCTGCGGCTGTCCCAGCTCGACAACCCCCTCCGATAGGCCGGAGGTGCGCTCATGGTGAAGAAGCTCGCCCTCGCCGCTCTCGCGCTGGTGTTCCTGGCGCCGTCGCTGGTGCTGGTCGGGGTCGGGGTGGTGATGAACCCTGCCGCCTCGGCCTCCTGCACCGTGGCCGGCACAAGTGTCAGGGTCGGCGGCGTCCCTGACGAGCTGGAGGTCACCACCGCCAACGGCGAGACCTTCACGCTGAACAATCAGCAGCTCACGCATGCGGCGACGATCATCGAGACCGGGTCCGGCATTGACGGGGTGACCCGGGACGGGCTGGTGATTGCGCTGATGGCGGCGCTGACCGAATCCACCCTGCGGATGCTGTCCAACACGAGCGTCTATCCGGAGTCGGCGGACTATCCCAACGACGGCGACGGTTCCGACCACGACTCCCTGGGGTTGTTCCAGATGCGCCCGCAGTCCGGGTGGGGCACCGTCGCCGAGCTGATGGACCCGACGTATCAGGCGCAGGCGTTCTTCGGCGGACCCACCGGCCCCAACCACCCCTCACCGCGTGGCCTGTTGGACATTCCCGGCTGGGAGCAGATGGACAAAGGCGAAGCCGCCCAAGCCGTCGAGGTGTCCGCCTACCCCGACCGGTACCGCAACCACGAGCCCGTCGCCGAGACCATCCTGACCACCCTCACCGGCACCACCACGACAGCCAGCGCGGGCGCCTCGACCGGCGACGCCACGGTTCCGGCCGTGCAGACTGTTGCTGCGGAGTCCTCGCGGGTGGTGTTCCCGGTGCCCGCGGGCACCTCGGTGCTGACCAGCGAGTACGGGCCGCGGGTCCATCCGATCTCCGGGGAGAGTTCGTTCCACACCGGCACCGACTTCGCAGCCCCGGACGGCACCCCGATCCTCGCTGCGGCCGATGGCACCGTCACCGTCGCCGAGTTCTCCGGCGGCTACGGCGGGCTCATCGTCATCGAACACACCCTCAACGGGCAGACCGTCGCGACCGCGTACGGGCACATGTGGGAGACCGGCATCCACGTCCAACCCGGCGACACCGTCACCGCCGGCCAGCACATCGGCGACATCGGCTCCTCCGGCAACAGCACCGGGCCGCATCTGCATTTCGAGGTCCGGACCGGCGGCACCGACGGCGAGCACACCGACCCCGCTGCCTGGCTCAACGCCCATGATGCCGCCGACCTGCCCGAACCCGAGACCGGCGCCCCGGCCGGCTGCGACCCCGACACCAGCACGCCGGGCGGGCAGCCCGACCCCCTCGACGGTGAGCCGGACCGCCTCGTCGACGACCCCACCAGCGACGGACAGATCACCGCTCGGATGCTGCACCTGTACCAGCAGGGCATCGCCGCCTTCCCCGACACGTCCTGGGCCTGCTACTCGCCCCGGCCTGGCACCCGCTCCGAACACCCGCTCGGTCGGGCCTGCGATCTGACCTTCGGCAACGCCATCGGCCAGCACCCCACACCGGCCCAGCTCGAAGCCGGCTGGGACATCACCAACTGGATGAAAGACCACGCCGAGACCCTCGGGGTCGAGTACCTGATCTGGCAGGGCAAGATCTGGTCCCTGGCCCGCGACGGCGAAGGTTGGCGCGACTACAGCGGCGGCGGCATGCACGACCCCGGCGACGTCACCGGCGGCCACTACGACCACCTCCATGTCACCGTTCGGTCCTAAGGTCCGAAGTTACATCTAATGTAAGATTCGTACCTTAGATGTAAGCCGGAATCACGCTGTTCCGCGGAACCAAAGCCGTCTCCAACCTAGCAGCGTCACCGCCGCCTGACCAGGGGTTTCGCTACTCATCTTACATCTGATGCATGATTCTTACATTTAATGTAAGGTCGTGGCATGGTGTTCTCAGACGATCAGGTACCCGGCACGGGGGTCTTGTCGTCTGGCAACGTGTCGCTTTTGCGGCCGGCGGAGCAGTTCTTCGATGAGATGGTGGCGGGCTGGTCGGCACAGCAGACCTCGCGGATGCTCGCGGTGCAAACCATCAAGACCAGGGCCTCGCAGGTACGCCGGTTCGCGGACTTCTGCAACGCCCCGCCGTGGGAGTGGTCACCGGCTGACGTGGAGGAATGGACAACCTCGCTCGTCTCCGGACCGCGGCCGCTGTCTGTGTCGACGGTGCGGGCCTATCAGAACTCCGTGGCGCTGTTCTGCGACTACCTGGTCGATCACCGCTACGGCTGGGTCGATCGCTGCGTCGATCTGTTCGACACGCATCCGGTGCAGGTCTGCCACGAGTGGAACACGGTCATCCATACCAGCGACCACGAGGCACGGCCGGACGTGCGACCGCTCTCGCGGGATGAGCTGCAGATGTTCTTCGACTACGCCGATGACCTGGTGGATCAGGCCCGCTCCTCCAAGCGCAAGGGATGGCTGACGCTGTTCCGCGACGCCACGCTGTTCAAGATGATCTATGCGTTCGGGTTGCGTCGGCGCGAGGCAGCGATGCTCGATCTGCCGGACTTCACCCGCAACCCGCAGGGCTGGGAGTTCGGCCGGTTCGGGGTCTGCAACGTCCGCTGGGGCAAAGCGATGCGCGGCTCGCAGCCGCGCCGCCGGGCGGTGCTGGCCGTGTTCGGGTGGACCCGGCCGGTGATCGAGGAGTACGTGAGCGAGGTTCGGCCTCGGTTCGACCTTGCCGACAAGACGATCCTGTGGCCGACCGAGCGACAAGGGCGCATCCGGCTCAAGCACATCGACGACCGGTTCGCCGAGTGGCGCGATGATCTCGGCCTGGACCCGTTGCTGCACCCGCACTGCTTGCGGCACTCGTATGTGACGCATCTGATCGAGGACGGCTACGACCCGTTGTTCGTCCAGCAGCAGGTCGGGCACCGCTGGGGCTCGACCACCGCCCTCTACACCGGGGTCTCCGGTGACTACCGCAACCGCACCCTGCGCCGCGCTCTCGACGGCGCGTTCACCCCACCGACAGCGATCGAGGGAGGATCACGATGACGAAGACCGTCGCCTATCACTGGCACCTACGCAAGGTGATGAACGAACACGGCATGCAGGTCACGACCGATCTGGTGCCGCTGCTGGCCGACCGGGGCGTGGTGATGACCTCCACCCAGGTCTACCGGATCGTGGTCGGCCAACCCGAGCGGCTGAACATGCAGTTCCTCGCCGCGCTCTGCGACATATTCGGCTGCACACCGGCCGACCTGATCGAGCCCTACGTCGAGTCGGCGTCGCGGCGGGGCCGCAAGACCGGCACCGCGGGTGCGGTCAAACCGCCGACGGGCGGGAGCAAGAACCGCCCGACCCGAGCGGTCATCACCCCTGCGGACGAATGACCGGCGCCGGTGGCGAACACGATCGTCCAGGGCATCTGCTTTCGCTGCGGCCGGCTGAAGTCTCTGCGCTGGAACCACACGCTGGATCGGGGTGAGTGCCGCGCCTGCCGCGCTCACCGGTCACCGATCGAGACCTGCACCGGATGCGGACGCCAGCGCAGGGTCAACGCCCGCACCGACGACGGCGGCGCGGTCTGCGTGACCTGCTATGCCCGCGACCATCACCCTGAGGATGCCTGCGACGAATGCGGCATGATCGGCCCGCTGGCGACCAGAGCTGGCGGGAAGCGACCCGGCGCGGCGAACCTCTGCGGTCGCTGCTATCGGAACCCGTGCCGGGTCTGCGGCGTCTGCGGCAGGCTCAAACGAGTCGCCTTGAAAGCCACCGCGACCAGCCCGGACGTCTGCCCGACCTGCTACCAAGCGCCCGTGATCGACTGCTCTATCTGCGGGCAGCAGGCTCTCGGGCGACGCACGACGAATCACGGCCGACCACGCTGTTTCGCTTGCCAAGCAGCCCAGCAGATCGACGCCGCTCTCACCGGCCCGGACGGGGTGATCCGGCCAGAACTGAAACCCGTCCGCGACGCCCTCACCGAGCTCGAACGACCCCGATCGCTGCTGACCAACTGGCACGATCTGGCATCCTTGCGTCTGCTGACCTCGATCGCCCGCGGCCAGGTCGACCTCAGTCACGACGCGCTCGATGCGCGGCCACAGATGTTCTCGGTGACCTATCTGCGCGCGATGCTCGTCGCCGCGGGCACCCTGCCGCCTCGTGATGAGAACGCCGCCCGACTGCACCGATACGCCGCAGACGTCGTCGCCGAGGTGAGCGATCCCGAGATGCGCGGCGTGCTCACCCGCTACGCCCGCTGGCACGTCGTCGGCCGCGCCAAGACCGACCGGCACGACCGGATCGCGCCGAACGCGGCCGCCCGCTGCCGGGGCGACATCGACACTGCCCGCGCGTTCCTCGACCATCTCAGCTCCAGCGGCTACGACCTCGATGACTGTCCGCAAGACCACCTTGACGCCTGGATTACCACCGACCGGAGCCGCCGCCTCGGGTTCGTCCGCTGGCTCAAACGAGGCGGCTACCTCCGGCACGTCTGGCTCCCTGAGCCGGTTCCGGCGAAAGACCCGGCCCACGACGTCGACCCCGAAGAACAGCTCGCCCTGGTTCGCCGGCTGCTACACGAGCCCGGTAGCGCCAGCATCGAAGACCGTGCCGCAGCCTGTCTGATCCTGCTCTACGCCCAGCCGGTCGCGAAGATCACCGCCCTGATCACCAGTGACATCGAGGTCCGCGATGGTGAAACCTACCTGCGTCTGGGCTCCGAGCCGGTGTTGCTCATCCCGCCGCTGGATGCGCTGGTGACCGCCTTGCCGGTCGCCAAGCCATTCGGGGCGGCGAGCAGGCTGGCTGATTCCCGGTGGCTGTTCACCGGCAAGAACGCCGGCACCCACTTGCATCCCGCCTCGCTCCTACGCCGGATGCACCAGCTCGGGGTGACTTCCAGAGCAAGCCGGAACACCGCCCTGCTGCATCTGGCCTCGACCACACCACCGGCGGTGTTCGCCTCACTGATCGGCGTCAGCAACGGCACCGCGACCCGCTGGGCCGGTCTCGCCGGAGCCTCCTGGAACCGTTACGCGACCCTGCCGCGCTGAACCCGTCTCAGCACGACGAGGCAGGGCCACCGTCGGTCAGGGCCTGCGGGTCGAGGGCGCTGCTGAGCATGGACAGGATCTCGGGCACGATTGCGTAATAGGCCCACTTGCCGCGCTGCTCGCGGGTGACCAGGCCGGCGTCGACGAGCTGCTTCATGTGATGCGAGACCGTGGGCTGGGAGAGCCCGACCGGTTCGGTCAGGTCGCACACGCACGCCTCCCCGCCGGACTGCGCCGCGATCATCGACAACAACCGGACCCGGGTCGGGTCACCGAGCGCCTTGAACATCCGCGCCAACCGCTGGGCATCCTCGACCGCGAGCACCCCGCCCGTGACCGGAGCACAGCACCCACCCGCATCGGCGGCGATCAGTGGCAGCGAAGTCGTCATGGCCCTGATCCTACGCCACGCATTGACAACTGTCGATGCATCGACGAACATCAATACGTAGATGACGAGTCCACCCGACCGAATGGAGCGCGCCATGAGTGAGAACACCGAGCTGCGCGAGCAGGTCCGCGCCCGCTACGCGCAGGCCGCGACCGCCGTGACCCGCGGCACCCGCAACGCCGACTTGCTGGCTGAGGAGACCCCCGCGGGCTCGTGCTGCACCAGCACGCCCGCCGTGGAGGAGGCCGATTCGGGTTCGTGTTGTGCTCCGACCGAGCGCAGCTTCGGCGCGGGCCTCTATGACGAGGCGACCGCCGCCGGCCTGCCCCTCGAAGCGATCGAGGCGAGCCTCGGCTGCGGCAACCCGACCGCGGTCGCTGAGCTGCATGAGGGTGAGCGGGTGCTCGACCTCGGCTCCGGCGGCGGCATCGACGTCCTCTTGTCGGCCCGCAGGGTCGGCCCGACCGGGTTCGCCTACGGCGTGGACATGACCGACGAGATGCTCGCGTTGGCCGAGAAGAACAAGACCGAAGCCGGGGCGGAGAACGTCGAGTTCCTCAAGGGCACCATCGAGGACGTGCCGCTGCCCGATGGGTCGGTGGATGTGGTGATCTCCAACTGCGTCATCAACCTGTCCACCGACAAGCCGGCGGTGCTCGCCGAGATGTTCCGCGTCCTCACCCCCGGTGGGCGGATCGGGGTCTCCGATGTCGTCGCCGAAGACCGCCTCACCCCCGAGCAGCGGGCCGAGCGCGGCTCCTACGTCGGCTGCATCGCCGGAGCCCTCTCCAAGACCGAGTACCTCGACGGGCTCGCCAAGGGTGGTTTCGCGGATGCGAGCGTGGAGTTCACCCACGAGGCCGCCGACGGGATGCACGCCGCGATCGTCCGCGCCACCAAGCCTGCCAACTGATCCCGAGCTGACGAGGAGACTGAGCAGCACGATGCCCGCACCCCAGAACATCACCAGCATCGCGACCCCGACGCAGGCCCCGGCCGCGAAGCGCCTGTCCACGTTGGACAAGTGGCTGCCGGCCTGGATCGGCCTGGCCATGATCGCGGGTCTCCTCCTGGGCCGGTTCGTGCCCGCCCTCTCGGACCTGCTTGCTCGGATGGAGGTCGGCGGGATCTCGGTGCCGATCGGCCTGGGACTGCTGGTGATGATGTACCCGGTGCTGGCGAAAGTCCGCTACGACAAGATCGCCGCCGTCACCGGAGACAAGCGCCTCCTCGTCTCGTCTCTGCTGCTGAATTGGCTGCTCGGCCCGGCGGTCATGTTCGCCCTCGCCTGGCTCTTCCTACCGGACCTGCCCGAATACCGCACGGGCCTCATCATCGTCGGCCTGGCCCGCTGCATCGCGATGGTCGTGATCTGGAACGACCTCGCATGCGGCGACCGGGAAGCCACCGCCGTGCTGGTCGCGATCAACTCCGTATTCCAAGTCGTGATGTTCTCGGTGCTCGGCTGGTTCTACCTCACCATCCTCCCCGGCTGGCTCGGCCTCGACACCCAAGGCCTGGACGTCTCGGTCGGGCAGATCGCCCTCAACGTCCTCGTCTTCCTCGGCGTGCCCCTGGTCGCGGGGTTCGCGACCCGCTGGATCGGCGAGAAACGCCGCGGCCGGGCCTGGTACGAAGAGCGCTTCATCCCGAAGATCGGGCCGTGGGCGCTGTATGGGCTGCTGTTCACGATCGTGCTGCTGTTCGCCCTCCAAGGCGACGCCATCACCTCCAACCCGCTCGACGTCGCCCGGATCGCTCTGCCGCTGCTGGTCTACTTCGCGCTCATGTGGTTCGCGGGCCTCCTGCTCGGCAAGGCACTGGGCCTCGGCTACGCCCGCTCGACCACGCTGGCGTTCACCGCGGCAGGCAACAACTTCGAGCTCGCCATCGCCGTCGCCATCGGCACCTTCGGCGCCACCAGCGGCCAAGCCCTCGCCGGGGTCGTCGGCCCGCTGATCGAGGTGCCCGTCCTCGTCGGCCTCGTCTACGTCTCCCTCTGGACCGCCAGAAGCTGGTTCCACACCAACCCCTACCAGACAGAAACCGAGGCATCATGACCACCCCGCAGCTCCCGATGGTCTTGTTCGTCTGCGTCCACAACGCCGGACGATCGCAGATGGCCGCCGCCTACCTCAATCGCATGGCGGCGGGTCGCATCGAGGTCCGTTCCGCCGGCTCCGAACCCGCCGACCAGCTCAACCCCGCCGTAGTCGAAGCTATGCGCGAGGTCGGGATCGACATCACCGCCGAACGCCCGAAGCTGCTCACCCCCGACGCGGTGAAGACCTCGGATGTGGTGATCACGATGGGGTGCGGGGATACCTGCCCGATCTTCCCCGGCAAGCGCTACGAGGACTGGCAGCTCGACGATCCTGCCGGGCAAGGACTCGACGCCGTGCGCACGATCCGCGACGACATCGAGAACCGCGTCCGCGCCCTCGTCGCTGAACTGACCTGACCCTGGGCCGCCCGGCGCACCTGCCGGGCATGGACCTCTCCCTCTTCACACATAGCCCCGGCCAGTCCTGGCCGGGGCTATTCCGTCATCTCCATCATCGGACCCTGCCGGTAGGGAGCTGAGCGGCATGGACGTGTTCCCCGACTTCGACGGCCTCGGCGGGATCGGCAACCTGCGCGAGGTGATCGGTGCGCTGTTCACCTTCGTCCTGGTGATCGCCGTGTTGATGCTGATCGTCTGCGCCCTCATCTGGGCCATTGCCGCCGCCAACGGCCACCACGCCGCCGCCACCAAGGCGCGCATCGGCGCGTGGACCGCGCTCGGTGCCGCGGTCCTGGCCGGCGGCGGGGTGGCGTGGCTGAACTGGCTCATCGACCTCGGCCAACAACTCTGAGGCCCTGCCCGCTCTCGAACTGGTTCCGTCACACGGAGCTGTAGGGGCGGGCGGTGCACCTGACCGACGAACCCATCCGCGTTCCCCGCCCTCCGGGGCGGGTCCGTTCGTCAGGAGACCCACCGTGTTCGACCTCATCACCACCGTCCTGGCCGCACCCGCACTGGTGCCGATGAACATCAACATCGACCCCAACGATTCCGGTCTTCCCGGCATCGCCCAGCTGCGCACCATCGTCGGCGCGGTCATGACCATCGGCCTGATCCTGTCCGTCCTCGCCCTGATCATCTCGGCGATCGTGTGGGGCTTCGGCGCCAACTCCTCCAACCCGCACCTGGCCGGCCGGGGCAAGGTGGGCGTCCTCGTCTCCTGCGGCGCCGCGGTGATCTGCGGCGCGTCGGTGACGCTGATCAACTTCTTCTGGAACGTCGGCCAGCAGGTCTGACCCCGCCCCCTCCATCAACTCGATCTGAGGAGTGATTGCGGTGGGTGTGTGCGATGTTCCCATCATCTCGACCGTGTGCGACACGGCCGGCGAAGCAGCAGCCTCGCTGGTGGCGGCGCCGTTCGACTGGCTCGCCCAAGCCATGGGTGCCGCCGCCGGCTGGTTGTTCGAAGCCGTCTGGACGGTTTTCGACACCACCACCCTCGTGGACGTCACGAGGCCCGAGTACGTGGCGGTCTACAACATCCTGTTCGGCATCGCGGTGTTCGTGATGCTGATCTTCTTCTGCCTCCAACTCATCACCGGTCTGATCCGCCGCGACCCCACCGCCCTGGGCAGGGCCGCGCTCGGGTTGGCGAAGTCCGTGCTCGGCAGCTTCGTCGTCATCACCCTGACCGCCCTCCTCCTGGAGATCGTGGATCAGCTGTGCGTCGGGATCATCCAGGCCGCCGGCGAGACCACCGAGTCGATGGGCGACAAGATCACCCTGCTGGCCGCGGGACTGGTCGGCATCAACATCGCCGCGCCCGGGGTGGGGGCGATCATCACGATCTTCCTCGCCGGCCTGGCCATCAGCGCGGCCGCCATCGTGTGGCTCTCCCTCCTCGTGCGCAAGGCACTGCTGCTGGTGGCGATCGTGCTCGCACCCCTGGCGTTCTCCGGCGCGTCGTGGGATGCCACGCGGGGGTGGATCGGCAAGTGGGCGATGTTCGTGATCGCGCTGATCTGCTCCAAGCTGGTCCTGGTCGTCATGTTCCTCGTCGCCGTCACCCAGGTGGCCGCGCCGATCGATGGCGACCTGTCCTCGGTCAGCGACCCGATCGCCGGGATCGTGCTGATGGCGATGGCCGCGTTCGCCCCCTACCTGACCTACAAGTTCCTGTCCTTTGTGGGCTTCGACATGTACCACGCGATCGGGTCCGAGCAGGATGCGAAGAGCGCCCTCAACCGGCCCATCCCGACACCGAGCAAACCGGCCGGCGACGGCCCACAGAAGGTCCTCGACGGAGGCAACAGCGGCAGCGGCGGTGGCAGCAGTGGCAGTGGGGGCGGCAACAGCAGCGGCGGTGGCAGTGGGAGCGGTGGGAAGACCCCGCCGCAGCCGAAGTCTCCGACATCCCAGGCTGCGGGGAGCACTGCCGGGGCAGGCGGAGGGAAAGCCGCCGCCGCAGGCGGCGGGTCCGCCGGCGCGAGCGGCACAGCCGGAGCTGGTGCAGGTGCCGGTGCCGGGGCTGCGGCGGCTGGTCCGGCCGCAGCGGCGGTGATCGCCGCGAAGGTCGCCAAGGACGCCGCCACCGCTGGCCCCAAGGCCGGCACAGCGCTCGGCCGCCAGGGCGAGACCGCCGCCGACGCCGCTGGGCAGTCCGGCAGCACCCCACCGCCATCGCAGGCACCCCCGCCATCGAGTCCCACACCGAAGCCGTCGTCCACGCCGGCACCGACGGCGCCGTCGACCGGTCCCTCGCAGCCGGAGCCGCGCCCGCCGAAGCCGCCGCCACCACCGGCGCCGAAGCCCACTGGGAAGGAGTGAGGCGGTCATGACCTCGAAGCAGAAAGAGCCCTCGACCGCGCTGGTGCCGGTCAAGTTCTCCCGCCTGACCCGCCGCGGTATCCTCCTCGGCCTCTCCCTATCCCAACTCATCACCCTCGCCACCGGTGTCCTCTCCGTCGTGGTCGCGCTGTATGCAGGCGGTGGCATCCTGCTGGCCTACACCGCGCCGGTCTGGGTGCTCGCCGCCGCCCTGACCTGGGTACCGGTTGCCGGGCGTCCGGCCGTGGAATGGCTGCCGGTCACGTTCTGGTGGCTGTGGCGTGCGACCGGCGGCCAGCTCCTGTACCGGCGCCGCCTCGTTGTCCCACGACCGGCCGGCACGCTTGCGCTGCCCGGTGACATGGCCCGACTGCGCGAATACACCGACCCCGACACCGGCGCCGGGATGGTCCACGACCCTCACCAGCAGACCCTGACCGTGGTGTGTGAGGTGACCCATCCCGCGTTCGTGCTGCTCGATCCCGGCGAGCAGGAACGCCGGGTCACCTCCTGGGGCCGGGTGCTGGCCACCGTGTGCCGCTCCGGGCGGATCGCGACCCTCCAGGTGCTGGAGCGCACCCTGCCAGACTCCGGCACCGGGCTGGCCGAATGGTGGGCGACCCACGGCACCGCCGACGACACGTGGGCCGCAACCACGTATGCCGAACTCATCGAGCGCGCCGGCCCCGCCGGGGAACGCCACGCCACCACCGTGTCCCTGAGCCTGGACATGAAGACCAGCGCGCGGCAGATCAGGACCGCCGGGGGCGGCATCCGGGGTGCTGCCGCCGTACTGCGCCAAGAGATGTCCACCCTCACCGCCGCCCTGCGCTCAGCCGACCTCACCCCATCGGGCTGGCTGAGTCCTGGGCAGATCGCCGTCATCCTGCGCGCCGCGTACGACCCGGCCATCGCCGCCACCTTGGCGCGCCACGGCGAACTCGGCCAGCAGCTCGCCACGGCCGGACCCGTGGCCGTCAACGAATCCTGGACGAGGCTGCGCACCGACTCCGCCCACCACGCCGTGCTGTGGATCAATGAGTGGCCCCGCTCGATGGTCTACCCCGGTTTCCTGTCCCCGGTGCTGCTGTCCACCGGCATCCAGCGCTCGTTCTCGCTGCTGTGCACGCCGATGCGTTCGGACCAGGCGGCCCGGGACATCCGCAAGAAGAAGGTCGAACACATCAGTGACGCCGCCCAACGCGCCAAGATCGGGCAGATCGAATACGCCGCCCACACCGCCGAATACCACGACGTCCTCCAGCAGGAAGCCGACCTGACCGCTGGCCACGGCGTGCTGCGCTACACCGGCCTCATCAGCGTCTCCGCACCCACCGTCGACGAACTCGACGCCGCCGTGGCAGCGATCGAACAGGCCGCCATCCAAGCCTCCTGCGAGACCCGGCTGCTGGTCGGCCAGCAGGCCGCGGCGTTCACCGCCGCCGCGCTGCCGCTGTGCCGCCACATCTGACCCAACTCACTGCGGGGCGGGACTCACAGCGGGGGCGGGCGTGCACCTGACAGGCGAACCCCGGATGCCGGGGTTTTCCGTTCTCGCCCCACAGGAGGCGCTCATGCCCACGTTCCATGACCCACTCAAAGATGCCGCCGAAGCATCCGAAGCGCTGCGCGGTCTCGCGCACGCCAGCCGGGTCTTCGACGATCCCGCCGACACGTACGCGGTGTTCGGTGACCTCGTGGCCAGCGTGCGGTCGCTGCGGCAGGTGCTCGACCAGCTCGCGAACACGCATCTGACCCACCGCGACCGTGCCCACGATGACGATGGCGATCACCTCGCAGGATCGGACAGCGTGTTCGCGGCCGCCGACGAGCTGCACCACGCCGGCACCCTGCTCGACCAGGCCCACGACCACCTCGATTCCGCGTTCTCCCATTCGGGGCGTATCGCCTGGCACGCCGAGCCAGCTATCTCGACCGAGGCGCCGACCGATACTGCCGAGCGGCGGTGGGTCTCCGTGGTGTTCCTCCAGGGCGAGGAGGCCGATCAGGTGCTGGCCCTGATCGACCGCGCCGGTACCGACACCGCGATCACCCACTTGGCCCAGTGGGACTTCGGGGAGGAGACCACCGGCGCCGCCATGGAGAACGGCTACGTCTACGACGCACCCCCGACCGGGGCACTGGACAGGGTCGTGACCGAGGGCGACTACGCCCTGACCTACAACCCGGCCATGGGGCACGTCAGCCTGCTCCGCCAGCACACCGTCCCACCCGATGCGGAACTGGACGACGCCGATGTGGTGCCCGCCCGTGAAGCCATCGCAGGCGTCGGTCCCCTCGACACGAGCACATCGCATTCCACCCGCACAGCGATGCGGGAGCGATCGCTGCGGACATCTCCCGCGACAGAGGAGGACTGGTTCGCCGGTCCCGCCCGCACGGCCGGGCCGGCAGGGCGGGGGCTGTCACTGTGAGCGCGCGCGAGACCGAGCGGCTGCACACCTCGGTGCTGGTCGCTCCGGCGAAGGAGCGACGCCGGCTGCGCAAGCAGCGCCGGGAGGCGGCCGCCCGCCTCCAGGCCGAGCAGCGCCGGACCGAGCAGGCAGCAGCGAAGGCCAAAGCCGACGCCGAGCGCGCCGAACGCCGTGCGACGCGGTATCTGCCTGCCGCGGGTGAACCCGGACCGGCAGCGCTGCGCACACCGGGCAGATTCCACCTCCCTCGGCACCAGGACACGTCGGCGACGTTGGCGGGCGCGTATCCGTTCGTCGCCGAGGGCGGTCTCGGCGCCGACGGGGTCTTCGTCGGCCAAGACCTCTACTCCGGCGGCTCCTTCGTCTACGACCCCTGGGTGCTCTATGCCCGTGGGGTCATTACCGCTCCTAACCTGGTCCTGGCCGGGATCGTCGGCTCCGGCAAATCGAGCTTGGCGAAGTCGCTCTACACGCGGTCGTTGCCGTTCGGGCGGCGCGTGTACGTGCCCGGCGATCCCAAGGGCGAACACACCCGGGTGGCCGAAGCGGTCGGCGGGCGAGCGATCGTCCTCGGCCACGGCCTGAACACCCGCCTCAACCCTCTCGACGAGGGTCACCGACCCTCCGGGTTCTCGGATGCGCAGTGGGCCACCACGGTCGCCTCTCGCCGCCGCGACCTCATCGGCGCGCTGGCAGAAACCGTCCTCACCCGAGGTCTGACGCCCTTGGAGCACACGGCGATCGACCTGGCGCTGTCCGAGACGGTGCGGGAGAACACCGTGCCGATCCTGCCGATGGTCGTCGACCGCATCCTCCAACCGAATGCGGAAGACGACGCGGACGGGCGGTTGGCCGAAGACGGCCGGCTCGTCGGCCACGCCCTGCGCCGCCTGGTGGCCGGTGACCTCGCCGGCTTGTTCGACGGACCCTCGACCGTGGCGTTCGATCCCGACCTGCCGATGATCTCGCTCGATCTGTCCCGCGTGACGGAGAACTCCACGCTCATGTCGGTGTTGATGACGTGCTCCTCGGCGTGGATGGAATCGGCCCTGCTGGACCCGGCCGGTGGGCAGCGGTGGGTGATCTACGACGAAGCCTGGCGGCTGATGTCCCATCCTGCCCTGCTGCGCCGGATGGATGCGCACTGGCGGCTGGCGCGGCATTACGGGATCGCGAACATGCTGATCTTCCACAAGCTCTCCGACCTCGACAACGTCGGCGACGCCGGCTCTGCCATGCGCTCCCTGGCCAACAGTCTCCTGGCCAATGCCGAGACCCGGATCGTCTACCGGCAGGAGTCCGATCAGCTCGGCTCCACCGCCCACGCCCTCGGGCTCACCGGCACCGAGCAGAAACTCCTCCCCTCCCTGGGGGTCGGGCAGGGGCTCTGGCGGATCAAAGACCGGGCTTTCGTCACCCAGCATCAGCTGCATCCGGCCGAGCTGGAACTGTTCGACACCAGCTCCCGGCTCACCTCGGGAGTGAAGTGATGACCCGCACACCCCCACACCGTGCGACCCCGCACAAGCCCGAGGAGACCCCGGTGGTGCTGCCTCACGTCGTCATCACCGTCACCGAGACCGGCGCCCTGCACGTCACCGTCGACGGCACCAACTTCCCTCCGCCATCGGAGGGAGAGACGTGGACGCGGAGCACCTTCGGAACCCTCCTGGACGCCATCACCGCCGACCGGACGATCACCGTGCGCATCGAGGTCCGCGAAACCGACGGGACCGTGTTCACCGACATCATCCGCGGCCGCCGCCGCACCTCGCCACCCGCCGATGCCGAACCAAGCGAGCCAGGCTCGGGGCGGGGGAAGCACACGACGAAGCCCCGCGGCCCCGCGCTGGCGGAGTTGACCGCAGACGGGTTCGTGCCCGGCGAGGACGTCGCCGTCGCGGTCATCGTCTCCCACACCGACGCGACCGGTACCGGGGACGCCCGCACCCTCCTCGACCTCGACCGCCTCCGGCCAGTCCTGCGCGACGGCACGGGTGAGGTCGTGTTGCTGGGCCGCGTCTCGGGGACCCTGCATGTGCGGCGGCTGCCGTGAGCGCACCGCCACGGCAGACCGGAAGCATGGGCGATGAGCTGACCAACGCCGCCCTCGTCGGTCTGGTCGGCATGTTCGGGGTCGCGCTTATCCTGCGCGCCGCAGGCTCCGTCACGGCGTTCCTCACCGGCACACACCAACCCGAAGCCGGCCCGGCCGCAGGACTCGGGGTGCTGTTCAACCCCGGTGACCCCGCAAGCGCGCTGGCCGCCGATGGCCTGCACCCGGTCGCCTACTGGATCACCACCGCGGCCCTGCTCGCAGGGCTCATGGCCACCGGTGCATGGGTGTGGGGTCGGTTACGACGGCACTCACGGAAGGTCGAGCGTGACCCACGGCGCCTCGCCGGGACCGCCACCAGCCAGGAAGTCACCCAGACCGCTTCGGGCAAGGCGCTGCTACGCCGCGCCGGGACACTTCGGCCCTCGCTGAGCGATCCCGTCCCGTCGGATGTCGGCTACCGGATCGGAACCTCCAAGAGGCGTGAGGTCTGGGCGAGTGTGGAGGACTCGATCCTGCTCATCGGCCCGCCGCGGTCGGGCAAAGGCCTGCACATCGTGATCCCGGCGATCCTCGACGCGCCCGGCGCCGTCGTCACCACCAGCACGCGGCCGGACAACCTCACCGCCACCCTCCGCGCCCGCGAGCGGGTCGGCCCCGTCGCCGTATTCGACCCGCAGCGCTTGGCTGAGGGGCTGCCTGCCGGGATGCGCTGGTCACCCGTCCGCGGCTGCGAAGACCCGCTGACCGCGATGATCCGCGCCACCGGCCTCGCCGCGGCCACCGGGCTGTCCGCCGGTGGGGTCGAATCCGGGGGCTTCTGGGAGGGCAAAACACGTACAGCCCTCCAATCGCTCCTGCACGCCGCCGCCCTCGACCACCGGCCACCGGCCGAACTGTTTCGGTGGACCCTCGACCCGAGTGCGGCAGCCGAAGCCGTCGCCATCCTCACCAACTCACCGAACGCGGCGACCGGGTGGGCGGACTCCCTCGGGGCGATGATCGACTCCGACCCCAAGACCCGCGACAGCATCTGGCAAGGCGTGGCGCTGGCCCTCGGTGCACTGGCCGACCCCCGTGTTCTCGATGCCGTCACACCCGGCCCAGGCGAGGAGTTCGATCCCGAAGGCTTCATCCGAGAGCGCGGCACGCTCTACCTGCTCGCCACCGGCGCCGGCGCCGGCGCATCCGCAGCCCTCGTGGCGTCGTTCGTCGAAGACCTCATCGAAACCGCACGGAAGATCGCCGCGCGCTCACCCGGCGCAAGGCTCGACCCGCCCCTACTGCTCGCGCTGGACGAGATCGGCAACCTAGCCCCCTTGCCGTCACTGCCGACGCTGATGGCCGAAGGCGGAGGCACAGGCATCACCACTCTCCCGGTCTTGCAGTCGCTGGCGCAGGCACGGGACAAGTGGAACGAGAACGCCGCCGGCGCGATCTGGGACGCCAGCATCGTCAAAATCATCCTCGGCGGCGCCTCCAACAGCCGTGACCTCCAAGACCTGACCACCCTGATCGGCGAACGCGACGAATACACCGACTCGGTGACCCTCGGCGACCACGGCACCCGCTCCAACCAACGCTCCATCCGCCGCGTCCCCATCCTGCCGCCAGACCGAATCAGAACGCTGCCATTCGGCACCGGTATCACCCTCCTGCGGTCGGCACCGCCCATCGTCACCGACCTGCGGTCCTGGCCATCGCGCCCTGACGCCGCCCGGTTGAAGACGGACCGGGCCGAGATCGAGGCGTTGCTGCGCCGCCCCACCGAGTCCTAAGACGCGGTGCCATGACACATGCGCGTGCGTGTGTGCGGACGTGCACCTGCCTGACACAGCGGCCCCGAACGGGTGGTCGCTATCGAGAAGGCAGGAAGGCATTGTCATGGCTATTCAAACGCAGGAGTCGTTGTCGGGGTTCATCGCCTCGGACCCGCAGTTGCGCGAGACGTCGAAGGGCGATGCCCGGTTCTACGCACGGATCGGCAAGGAGCACTTCCGCCGCGAGGACGACGGGTCGTTCACCCAGATCGAGACGAGCTATCACCACATGGTGATGTTCGGCCGTTCGGCTGACCACGCCCACGCGAAGTTCGCCAAGGGCGACAACTTCATCGCCGAGGGCTACACGCGGCCCGTCAGCTACGAACGCAACGGCCAGAACGTCGAGGGTGAGGAGTTCGTCGCCAAGAAGATCGGCCACGACACGGCCCGCACCCGGTACGACGTGGACCGCACACCGCGTCGGGCCGCGTTGGAGCGGGAGGCGACCGCGTTCGAGGCACCACACCGGCCGGCACCGGCCGCCCAGTCGTCGCCGCTGAGCCTGTGAGCCGGGAGCCGCGACGATGACTGACGACACTCCCGACTTTGACGCCGGCGCCGGGGCGGACGACTCCGTCCTGGATGAATCGGATGTCTTCGACAGTCCGCCGCGGATCAGCGCCGCGGACGTGTCGGAGCCACCGCGCCCGGTGAACTGGAATCTGCTGACCGCGCACGAGCTGGAACAGGAATGGCTGGCTCTGAACCGGTGGGTGGACTGGCTTCGGCACACCTACGGGCTGCCCGCCAGCGTGATCCCACCGTTCTGGCACCACCACCCCGAGCTGGTGTGGGAGCTGTCCGCTCTGCATCTGCATTGGCTGTGCGCCTACGACGCCGAGCAGAACGGCTCCGCCCCGAGCGGGTGGCATCGCGACTTCGTCGAGACCCGCAACCGGCTCCGCGACTGGGTGGCCGCTTCCGGCACTCGCCTGGATCGGGACCGGCCCACCCGGCAGACCGTCTGGCCCGGCGAGGACCCTGCACCGCCGGTGGAGGACATCGTCATCGCCGACCGCGACGAGGAGTTCGTGGAATGGGTCCAAGCCGATGTGCGGCGCCGCCAGCAGACCGAGGACGAGTTCTACGCCCACATCGACCGCGACACCGGGGAGGTGCGGGACTGATGGGCTCCTACGCGAAGAAGACGAACCGCCGTAGCTACGAGGACCGGTCGTTCTCTGTCCGCGCGGTCCATCGTGACCAGCCGGACCTCCACAAGCTCGCCGAGGTCCTGATCCGGCTGACGTTGCAGGAGACCGGCCGCACCCGCGCCGAACACCGGGCAGCCGAACTACCCGACACCTACCGCCCCGCCACCGGCGGCGCCTCGGCGTCTACGGCTATCGCGCAGTGACGGACCGGGACGGTAGAATGAACCAAGCAAGCCTCGCGCACCGCGTGTGGTGTTGTGGTCCTAAACCCCGCCACGTGGCGGGCAACACGCAACGTGACCCTCTCTGGGTCTAGTCCTACAGCCTTCGGGCTGCTCTCACGATCAACACCCCCGTCCCGGCCTCCATCGGCCCGTGGACGCGAGGGTCGATCCGCGTGAGAGAAGGACCCCGATGGCCACCGCGTCCAACAATACCGACCCCGTCCGTGACGACCCGGCACAGAGCCTCATCGACCCACCCGAAGGTGCCGCCGTGGCAGTGTCGTATCTGCGCGTGTCCACCAAGGAACAGGCAGAGAGGGGCGGCCGCGACGAGGGCTTCTCCATCCCCGCGCAGCGCGAAGCCAACCGCCGCAAGGCCGGCCAACTCGGCGCGGCCGTCGTGGAAGAGTTCGTCGACGCCGGTGAGTCCGCGCGCAAGGCCGACCGTCCCGAGCTGATGCGGATGATCCGCTACGTCAAACAACACAAGGTCGCCTACTGCATCGTTCACAAGGTCGACCGTCTCGCCCGCAATCGAGCCGACGACGTGACCATCCACCTCGCCCTCCAGCAAGCCGGAGTCCTACTCGTCTCCGCGACCGAGAACATCGACGAGACGCCCTCGGGGATGCTGCTGCACGGCATCATGTCCACCATCGCCGAGTTCTACTCCCGCAACCTCGCCACCGAAGTCACCAAAGGCATGACCCAGAAGGCCGCCGGCGGTGGAACCCTCGGTAAGGCACCCATTGGCTATCTCAACGTCCGCACCCGCGACGAACTCGGCCGCGAGGCCCGCACCGTCGAACTCGACCCCGAGCGGGCACCCTTGGTCCAGTGGGCCTTCAAAGCCTACGCCTCAGGGAACTGGACCGTCAGCCAGCTCCACGACGAACTCACCTCCCGCGGCCTGATGAGCCTGCCCACCCCGAAACGCCCCTCCAAGCCGATGGCCGTGTCCTCGGTGCACCGACTGCTGACCAACCCCTACTACAAGGGCGACGTGACATACCGCGGCGTCAACTACAAGGGAGCCCATCAGCCGCTCGTGCCCGCCGAGGTCTGGTACCAGGTCCAATCCGTCCTCACCGCTCACAAGTCCGCGGCCGAGGCCACGCAGATCCACGACCACTACCTCAAAGGCACCATCCACTGCGGAGGATGCGGGTCCCGCCTCATCGTGTCCAACGCGAAGAACCGACACGGCAACGTCTACTGCTACTTCGTCTGCTCCGGCCGGCACTCCAAGCGCACCAACTGCGACCGCAGCGCGATCCTCATCGCCGATGTCGAGAAACTGATCGAGGATTACTACCAGCGCATCCAGATCACCCCCGCTCAGCACGAAGCACTCGCCGGGATGCTGCATCACGAGTTCGACCGGCTCATGTCCGCAGAGGTCGACGAACTGGCCCAGCTCACCGCCAACCGCGACCGCCTCCAACACGAGCAGGAACGGCTCCTGCAAGCCCACTACGCCGACGCGATCCCGCTTGCCCTGCTCAAACGCGAACAAGACCGCATCCTGGGCGAACTCGACCAAGTCAGCCGGCGCATCGACGCCCACCACGGCGAGTACGCCGACGCCCGAGCCCACCTCGACGACGCCCTGAACCTGCTGACCAACTGCGCTGACATCTACAACCGGTGCGACGACGCCAACAGGCGCCTATGCAACCAAGCGTTCTTCACCAAGGTCTACATCGACGAAGACGACGAACTGCGCGTCGAGAACAACCGGCCCTTCGAGATGCTCCTCGACCCCGAGATCAACGCCAACGCCCTCACCTGGGCCGAGAACGCAGACAAGACCCGAACCACCACCAACGATTCTGTTGGCAAGGGTTCGAGCCTTGTGCGTCGGGTGGGCCCCGTGGGGATCGAACCCACGACCCGCGGATTAAAAGTCCGCTGCTCTACCAACTGAGCTAGAGGCCCGGCCTCCGTCGGACCGGCATGGGTGTGCACCCAGAGCGATGATCGGAGACTCCCCAATACTAGGGCCAGCGCACGCGTTTCCTCAAACGCGAACGGGTGCCTCGCGACGTTCGCGAGGCACCCGTTGCGCTCATCCGGTGATCCCCGAGTCCGCGGGCGGACTCAAGTGCCGGTGACGCCGGTCAGCGTCCGATCTGCTTCGAGGACGCGTCCCCACTCGACGCCCCCGCGGAGTTGACCGAATCCGCGTCGTACTTCGACGCGTCGACGCCGACACCGCTGCCGTCGTCGACGACCTCGCCGTCGACGTCCTTGTCCTTCTTCCGGCCCAGGGACGTCAGGGCCTTGATCGTCCCGAGCAGCCTGTTGTCCTTCTTCTGGTCGACGAACTGCGGATCGGTCTCCAGCGGGAACACCGTCGGGGCGGCGCCGAACGCCGTCTTCGACTCGTTCGCGACCTTCCGCGCCATCTGCGCGTTGACGACGCCGCCGATGACCGCGCCGATGCCGAAGGGCAGGAGGCGCCCGAAGAACGACCCGCCCGCGCGCGCGGCGAACTTCTGGATGAAGGTCTTGCGCAGCTTCCGCAGCAGCATGTCGACGACCGGCGCCGGCAGCTGCTTCGTCACCGTCGCACCCCAGTCGCCGAGGAGGGCCTCGGGTCCCACGGACTTCTTCCCGAACCGCTGGACGAGGTTCTTCCCGTCCTTGCCGAGCATGAGGCCGAGGACGAGGGCGTTCGCCCGCGCCGGATCATTGACCGGCAGACCGTGGATCTCCGCGATCGACTGCGCGAAGAGCGCCGTCAGCTCGAGGAACCCGGCGGTCTCCGCGGTCGCGAAGCCCACCGCTGCCATCGTGCCGATGCCGGGCACTGCTGCCGTCGCTCCGACGGCCGCGCCGCCGGTCGTCGTCAGCGCGAGGTAGTGCTTGCGGATGATCTCGACGAGCTCCTCGGGAGTGGCATCCGGGTGCCGCCGGCGCAGCGACCGCACGTAGGCCAGGGCCACCGGACGCTGCACGGAAAGCAGCTTCGAGAGCACCGACTGCGTGCGCGGATTGATGGTTCCGTCCTCGTTGACCGCGAGCTTGGCCGCTTTGTCGAGGCCCTTCTGAACCATTGATGACTTCGCCACGGGAGTTCCTCCTCGTTCACTGTCGATACAAGTCGTCTTCACAAGATGTCTGATCAGACCGCCTGCTGCGGTGTCAGACCCTGATTCATTTTAGTAGGGGACACTGTGATTTTCGTAGGAGATTCTCCCGGAGATTCATGGGCGATTCTTCCCATCACTGTTGCCCACGACACATCCTATGTATACGATTTGAGGAAAAGCTATACGTTCCAACGGGCGCCGGCACCTGCGCCACCGGCAGCTCACAGCATCACACTCAGCAGTGCCCCGAGCAGTGTCTCAACCATCAGCCATCACAGTGTCGTGAGGATCCCAACGGCGGGATTCGTCTGAGGAGAACACATGAAGAAGCGCCTCGCCACCGCGATCACGGCCGCAGCCGCCGTGCTCGCCCTCTCCGGCTGCGCCATGTTCCAACCCGTCGAATTCGACCGCGCCGCGACCGACGCCGTCGACCCGAACGCGACGACCCTGCGCTTCGGCAACGTCTACGAAGCCACCCACCCGGTCAATTCCTGCGGCCTCGAGCCGATGAAGGAGGAACTCGCCGACCAGGGCTTCAACGTCCTCATCTACCCCGCCGCCCAGATCGGCAGCGAAGCCGAGATGGTCGAGCAGGTCGCCACGGGTGCCCTCGACTTCGTCAACAGCGGGCCCTCGTTCCTCGGCGCGTGGCACCCGGAGGCCGCCGTCCTCGACGGCGCCTATCTCGCCGAGGATGCCGCTGAGCTCCAAGCGGCGACGACGGGGCCGATCATGACCGGCGTCTTCGACGACATGGCCGCCGAGACCGACCTGCGGGTCGTCAGCAACTTCTACTACGGAGCCCGCCAGGTCACGGCGAACACCCCGGTGCGCACGCCTGAGGATCTCAACGGTCTGAAGATCCGCACCCCCGACGCCCCGCTCTACCTCACAACGCTCGACATCATGGGCGCGACAGCGACCCCGATGGCGCTCAGCGAGGTCTACCTCGGCCTCCAGCAGAACACGATCGACGCGCAGGAGAACCCGATCCCGACGATCGCCTCGGCGAAGTTCTACGAGGTCCAGGACTACATCAGCATCACCGAGCACATCGTCCAGGGCGTCTACCTCGTCGGCAACCAGCGGCTCCTCGACAGCATGGAGCCGGAGAAGCGCCGGATCCTCACCGAGGCGATCGACGCCGCCCGCGTCCGCGTCGAGGAGTGCACGGTCACCCAGGAGCGGGAGATCCTCGCCGACTGGAAGGAGACCGGGGAGATCGAGGTCGTCGAAGACGTCGACATCCAAGCCTTCCGCGACCTCGTCGCCGCGGAGCTGCCGACCCGCGTGAGCTGGGGCGACACCTACCTCGCGGTGAAGAAGTCCCTCGAAGACGCGCGCTCGCAAGCAGGGGAGGAGAACTGATGAACCCGACGACCCCGAACCCCGACCCGACAAACCCTGACCCGACCAGCCCGGATCCGACCAGCCCCGACCCGACCGACCCGCAGTCTCCCGGCACCGACAACATCGCCGACGCCGAGGCGACCCTGGCCTTCGAGCAGGACTCCTTCGAACGCCGCAGCGGCCTCTACCGGGCGGCGATCACGCTCGAGCGCACGATCGGCATCCTCCTCATGGTCGGCGTCTTCGCCCTCGTCATGCTCCAGGTCATCACCCGCTACGTCTTCGACTCGCCGCTGTCGTGGACCGAGGAGGTCGCCCGCCTCACCCTCGTGTGGCTGACCTTCATCGCCGCCGCCTTCGTCTCCTCCCGGCGCTCCCACATCACCGTCGATCTCATCGCCACCGTCGTCCCCGCCTCCGTCGGCCGGGTCATCGGCACCTTCGCCCGCCTCGTCGTCCTCGCTGTGTCCGCGTTCATGGCGGTCTCCGGGATCATGATGGTCGACATCGTCTCAGCGATCGCGATGCCCGCCTCGGGACTGCCCACCGCGCTGCTCTACCTCGCCGCCACGATCGGCTTCATCCTCATCTTCATCCACACGGTCATCGAGATCATCATGGTCGCGAAGTTCCCGGAGGAGAACCCCGACACCGTCGACTCCGCCGCTCAGTTGGAAGGCCTGTGACATGACCCTCATCCTCATGCTCGCCGCCCTCCTCCTGCTCCTCGCCCTGCGCGTGCCCGTCGGCATCGCCCTTCTTGTGCCCTCGCTCGTCTACATCATCACCGACCCCTCCTCGAGTCCGGCGCTCGCCGTCCAGCAGGCGACCTCCGGGGTCTTCGACTTCGCCATCCTCGCCGTGCCGATGTTCATCCTGCTCGGCAACCTCGCGAACATCTCCGGGGCCACCGACCGCCTCTACGACGCCGCGGTCGCCGCGATCGGCCACGTCCGCGGGTCGCTCGGCTACGTCAACATCCTCACGAGCTTCGGCTTCTCCTGGGTCTCCGGCGCCGCGATCTCCGACGCCGCGGCGATGGGCCGCATCCAGGTGCCGGCGATGATCCGCCGCGGCTACCCCGTCGGCTTCTCCCTCGGCGTCACCGGCGCCTCCTCCCTCATCGCCCCGATGATGCCGCCGTCGATTCCGGCGATCATCTACGCCGTCACCGCCGGCGTGTCCGTCGGCGCGCTCTTCATGGCCGGCATCGTCCCCGCCGTCCTCCTCGTCCTCACGCTGAGCGCCATGGTCTGGGTCCTCACCCGCAAGCGCAACGACCTCCGCCTGCCCAAGGCCTCCCGCGCCGACCGCGTGAAGTCCGGCCTGCGCGCCCTGCCGCCGGTCGGGGCCGCCGTCGTCATCCTCGGCGGCATCCTCTCCGGCATCTTCACCCCCACCGAGGCGAGTGCCGTGGGCGTGGCCTACATCGCCATGCTCGCGATCGTCTACGGCAACTTCACGTGGGAGAAGGTCCGCCACGCCCTCGTCACCGCCGTCGAGACGACCGGCGGCATCCTCATCATCGTCGCCGGGGCCGCCCTCTTCGGCTGGGTCCTCGCCCGCGAACAGGCACCGCAGCTCGCCGCCGAGGTGCTCCTGTCGATCACCGACCGCCCCATCGTCTTCCTCATCCTCGTCAACCTCCTGCTCCTCATCATCGGCTGCGTCCTCGAACCCACCTCGGCGATCCTCATCCTCGTCCCGGTCCTCCTCCCCGTCGCCGAGGTGTTCGGCCTCAGCCCCGTCCACTTCGGCATCATGATCATCTTCAACCTCCTCATCGGACTGCTCACCCCACCGGTCGGCCTCGTCCTCTTCGTCCTGTCCTCGGTGACGAAGTACCCGGTGACGACGGTGATCAGGGGAACGATGCCGTTCTTCATCCCGATGCTCATCACCCTCATCCTCATCTCCGTCGTCCCGTTCCTCAGCCTGTGGCTGCCGAGCCTCCTCGGCTACGCCGTCTGACCGTCCACCCCGCCAGAGAGGTTCCCGTCCCGTGTCACTTCCCATCGTCGTCTCCGCTCGCCGAGGAGGTCGTCCGTCGTGAGTCTCCGTGACCTCCTTCCCGCCGAGGCGACCGGCACCTTCCTCGGTCGCGTGTCCGCTCCCGGACGCCCGGCTCCCGTTCCCGTCCTCGTCACCGGCGACGAGGTCCGCGACGCCTCCCGCATCGACGTCACGGTCGCCGGGATCCTCGACCACCCGGAGGCGACCGACCGACTCGCCGCACTGACCTCGCACCCGGCCGAGTGGTCGATCGATGACATCGTCACCCCCGCCGAGGCGGTCGCCGGGGCCGCTGACCGCCCCGTCCTCCTCGCCCCGATCGATCTCCAGGTCATCAAGGCCTGCGGGGTGACCTTCGCCGGTTCGATGATCGAACGCCTCATCGAGGAGCGCTGCGACGGCGACCCGACCCGCGCCGAGGCGGTGCGGACCGAACTCGCCGCAGCCGTCACCGCCGACCTCGCCGCGATCCGCCCGGGTTCGGCCGAGGCCGCCCGGCTGAAGGCCGCGCTCGTCGCGAAGGGCTGGTGGTCCCAGTACCTCGAGGTCGGTCTCGGCCCCGACCCCGAGGTGTTCACGAAGGGCCCCGTGCTCTCGGCCGTCGGCTCCGGCGACACCGTCGGGATCCCCGCCTTCTCCGCGTGGTCGAACCCCGAACCCGAACTCGTCCTCGTCGCCGACTCCCACGGCCGGGTCCACGGGGTGACGATGGGCAACGACGTCAACCTCCGCGACGTCGAGGGCCGCAGCGCGCTGCTGCTCGGCATGGCCAAGGACAACAACCGCTCGACCGCGCTCGGCCCGCTCATCCGCCTCTTCGATGCGACCTTCGACCTCGATGACGCGCGCGGCCTCGACCTCACCCTCACCGTCACCGGCGACGACGGATACACGCTGTCGGGCATCAACTCCGTGAGCGCGCTCAGCCGCTCCTTCGAGGAGCTCCTCGCCGCCGCCCACGGACCCCACCACCAGTACCCCGACGGGTTCGTCCTCTTCACCGGCACCCTCTTCGCCCCGACCGCCGACCGCGGGGAGGAGGGGCTGGGATTCACCCACCGCCTCGGCGATGTCGTGACGATCACCAGCGATCGCCTGGGCAACCTGACGAACGTCGTCGGACGGTGCGAGGAGCTTCCCACCTGGGACTACGGCATTCGCTCCCTCCTTCGTGACCTCGCCTCGGGACAGCGATAGTGTCGGTGATGACAGGAGTGGGGACGGATGTCGCCAGCGCGTCGGGGAAGGATGTCGAGATGACCGGACGGGACACGGCCGCGGAATCCACCGTCTACGCGAGGATCAGGTCGATGATCCTCGACGGCACCGTGCCGCCCGGTGAGCGGATCACGATCGACCGCATGGCCCGCGAACTCGGGGTGTCCCAGACGCCGGTGCGCGAGGCGATGCAGCGCCTCGAAGGCGACCGGCTCGTGCGCACCCGGCACCCGCGCGGGTACGCGACGACCCCGCTGCTCAGCCGCCGCGACCTCGAGATGATGATCGAGATGCGGCTGCTCCTCGAACCGTGGGCCGCGAAGGTCGTCGCCGCGGACCGGGGCTCGAACCCGGGGCGCGCCCTGTGCGAGGAGATCAGCGATTTCCGCGCGGGCTTCGGTGCCGCCGACTGGAAGCAGGAGCTCTCGCAGCATGACACGCGCTTCCACACCCGCATCCTCGAGGCGACCGGCAACAGCTTCCTCCTCGACGCGTATCGGCAGATGCACCCGCACCTCCACCTCTTCCGCCTCTTCCCCGGCGATCCGCACGGCACGGACACGGTGACCGAACACGCCGAGATCGCCCAGGCCATCGCCGACTGCGACCCGCAGGCGGCGGAGGAGGCGATGCGCACCCACATCCTCCGCGCGCTCGAACGCTTCTCCGCGAGCACCGCGGACGCAGCGCCCGGACGGGAGCCCGCGGACGCAGCGCCCGGACGGGAGCCCGCGGCGGCGCGCTCCCACGTCCTCGGGGCCGGGGCCTGTGAACCGGACGGCGGCTCATGAGATTCCGTGTCGACTCCCTCACCGACTTCGCCGCCTCCGCCCTGAGCGCCTGCGGGGTGCCCGGCGCCGACGCCGCCCTGACCTCGCGCTCGCTCGTCCAGGCCGATCAGCGCGGCATCCACTCCCACGGCCTGCTGCGCCTCCCGCTCTACGTCAGCGCGCTCACCGCCGGAGGGATCGCGGCGCGCCCGCAGGTCTCCTTCGCCCGGGACAACGGCGCCTCCGCCGTCCTCGACGGCGGCAGCGGCCTCGGCCAGGTCGTCATGCAGACCGCCGTCGACTGGACCCTCGAGAGGGCCCCGGAGTACGGGGTGAGCTGCGTGGCCGTGGAGAACTCGAGCCACTACGGGGCCGGGGCGTTCTGGACCGACCAGCTGGCGGCACGGGGCATCTTCAGCCTGCTCACCTCGACGACCGGGCCCACTGTGGCCGTCCACGGCGGAAGCGCGAAGGTCATCGGGACGAACCCGCTCACCCTGGCCGCCCCGACCGCCGACGGCGAGCCGCTCACCGTCGACATGGCCACCTCGGCGGGAGCCTTCGGCAAGGTCATCGCCGCCCGCAACGCCGGACGCGACATCCCCGCCGGCTGGGCCGTCGATGCCGAGGGACGTCCGACGACGGACCCGGCCGACGCCGCCGAGGGGGCGCTCGTGCCCTTCGGCGGCCACAAGGGGTCGGGACTCGCGGTGCTGCTCGAGGCGCTGAGCGGAGCGCTGACCACCGCGACGTTCGCCCACGAGACGCAGGACATCTGGGACAACCCCGCCTCGGCGATGAACAACGGCCACCTCCTCATCGCGCTCGACGCCGCGGCGTTCAACGGCCGCGACACCGCCGAGGCGAAGGTGAGCGCCCTCAGCGCCGCCATCCAGGACTCCGGCGCCGACGTGCGCCTGCCCGGTGAGATCGAACACGGGACCGAAGCAGCTCAGGCCGAGAGCGTCGACCTCGACGAGTCCACCGCCGCGGCGCTCACCGCCCTCGCCGACCGGCTCGGCCTCACGCGACCGCAGTGACGCCCCTACCCGTGCCCAGCCGCGGCGACTAGACTGCACGCACGATGAATGAACGCCCGTATCACCGCCCCGTGCCCCTCGCCGATCTCGACGCCGTGAGCGACCCGAGCGACCCGGTCACCCGCTCGGAGACCTCGCACGCCACCGCCGCGCTCCTCCTCGGCGACTGCCGCGGCAACCGAGACGAAGCCGCGACGAGGCGGTTCATCGACCTCGCCGACGACATCGGCCTCGAAGTCATCGCCGAGATGTGGTCCGCGGCCCCCGCGGTCTCGGCCCCCGGCGCGCTGTGGCGCCTCTACGCCCTGCGGGAGTGGATCGTCACCGCGCCCCGCGAGGTCGCCGACCTCTTCGACCTCGGCCTGCGCCGCACCACCGAGGGCATCGGCCTCACGGAGATCCTCGCCGGCGTCGAGGTGCCCGCCGGACCCGACGAGGTGGCGCGCGCAATCGACGAGATCCTCGCCGGCGCCTTCCGCGGCGACGTCGTCATCGCCCTCCTGCGGGCGGGCGCCTTCGTCGGCATCTGCGCCGCCGGCGCGAACGACCCGGACACCCGCACCCGCCTGCAGCAGCTTTCGAAGGACCTGGGTGACGCGGGCATGGCCCGCCGCCACGGCGGACTCGAGTGACACCCGAGGTCAGGGGTGCGCGGGACTGAGGAACCGCCTCGGCGGGGGAGTTCCGGGTCCCGCTCCGATGCAGGCGCGAAGTCCCGAGATCAGCGGTCCGGGACTGTGAGATTTTTCAACGTCGTCCGGGCATTCTCGGGGTAGACGCACGGCGAGGAAGCGGTATCGTGGGAAGCGGCCCTCGGGCCATCCGGACGTTGGATCGTTGAAGCCCCGGGCTCCAACCTCAGCCGCTTCGAGCGGCCTATCGCCGAGAGGCGCTCTCGGTTCAGCGTCCGGGTCATAACTTCACCACAGAGCATTGGCGCGACATGCACACCGTCCGGCGGCGGGGCAGGAGGAATCGCATGCGGCTGCGACGGGTACCGCAGGACACCGTGTTCTACGAGCGGATGGCCGATCTCGTCGGACAGATGCGGCAGTGCAATCTCGTCCTCGCCGAACTCTCCGGCTCCGATGTCGGGCAGCGTCGTGAAGTCGCCGACCAGCTTCGGGAGATCGGCGATCGTGCCGATGAGGACATGGGTGCGGTGCTGCGGGCGCTGCGCGAGAACTACATCACCCCGTTCGACCGCTACGATCTCTACCTCCTGTGCCATCACATGCGCGAGATCTGCCATCTCCTCCACGGGGCCGGGTTCGTCCTCGCCTCCGAAGCCTTCGACACTCTGCCCTCGGGTGTGCTCGAGACCCTGGCCGTCCTGTCGAACCAGACCGACCACACCTCGCGGATGGTGTCGAAGCTGCCGGGCAAACTCGACCAGTGGGACTACGTCGACGCGATCAACCGGCTCACCCACCAGGTGGAGACCCTCCAGTGGCGGATGTCCGACGCCGTGCCGAACTCGAAGCGCGGCCTCACCTACATGGCCGCGGTGTCCCAGCTCGGGCAGGCGTTCGTCCGCGCCGCCCACGGCTTCACCGAACTCGGCAAGGTCGTCGCCTCGATCGCGATCAAGGAATCCTGATCCGTGGAGCTGCTCTTGGCGGGTGTCATCGTCGCCGCGGTGATCTTCGCCGGGTCAAACGGGTTCCATGATGCGGCGCTGACGATCGGCAACGCCGTCGTCGGACGCGCGCTCAGCCCGAAATGGGCACTCGGACTCGCGGTCGTCTTCAACTTCATCGGCGCCCTCCTCGGTGAGGGCATCGCCATCGTCGTCGCCAACCAGATCGTCCAGTTCGCCGGTGCCGCCGACGCCATCCTCCTGTGCATCCTCATCGCCTTCGTCTCCGCGACGGCGTGGAGTCTCTTCACGTACTGGCTCGCCCTGCCGGTGTCCTCGACGCACTGCCTCATCGGCGGACTCATCGGCGCCGGCATCGTCCTGGGGTTCGCCCTCGACATGCGCGAGGCCTTCGACTCCGTCGTGCTCCCGCTGCTCCTCTCACCGCTCCTCGGCTTCCTCCTCGCCTGGGCGCTCACCGTGCTGCTGTCGAAGATCTTCGCCTCGACCCCATCGAAGCCGCTCTTCCGCAGCGCCCGGATGGTCGACTCGGTGCTCACCTGCTCGCTCTCGCTCGTCCACGGCGTGCAGGACGCACAGAAGACGGCGGCCCTCGTCATGGTCGCCATCGTCGCCGTCCAGACCGCACCGGGGGAGAGGGTCGACGTCATCGACATCTCGTGGCCGGTGCGCATCATCATCGCGCTCGCGCTGGCGCTCGGCACCGGATTGAGCGGCTGGCGGGTCGTGCGCACGCTCTCGGTGCGGATGGCGAAGCTCGACCCGGTCAAGTCCGTCGCCGCCGACGGTGCCGCCGCCGTGCTCATGTACATCGCGGCCCTCATCATGCGGGTGCCGGTGTCGCTGACCTTCGTGCTCGGGTCGGCGATCCTCGGCACGCAGTACGCGGGCCGGAAGGGGCATCCGCGCGCCCGCTACTTCGTCCCGATGTTCGGGGTATGGCTGCTGACGATCCCCGCCGCCGCGCTGCTCGCGATCGTCATCGGGCTCATCGTCAAGGTCTCCATCGGGACGTGAGGGTTTTCGTCTGAACGTCAGGGTCTCCGTCGGGGCGTGAGGGTTTTCGTCTGAACGTCAGGGTCTCCGTCGGGGCGTGAGGGTTTTCGTCTGAACGTCAGGGTTTCGGCAGTGACGTGACGGTTTTCATCTGAACGTCAGGGTTTCGGCAGTGACGTGACGGTTTTCATCTGAACGTCAGAGTCTCGGCCGAGACGTGACGGTTTTCATCTGAACGTCAGAGTCTCGGCAGTGACGTGACGGCTCGGGGTCCGCAACACGCGGCTGACGGAGTACCGCCAGCCGCACTGTTGGGGATGGACTGCCGGGTGTCCCGCCGATCTCAGCGGCTGCGATGACAGCCGCTGAGGCCAGTGGGCCGGCGAGGGGAAGGTGTGGCCGACAGAGCCGCAGCCGATCCACCCGTCGACGGCGACCCTGCCGGAATCAGTGGGGCGTCGCGGTCCGCCGCCCGAGCACGAGCGCGGAGACGGCCACCGTCGCAGCGAGGACGGCAGCGGCTCCGAGGACGCCGCCGACGAGCTCGATGAGGATACGCGTCGGGCGGTTGAGTGCAGGAGCCGCGGTCATGGTGTTCCCTCCGATGGCGGTGCGATGGTGTCAGGGGTTCGGAGCCGTCCCCGATCCGGATGGGCCGAATTGGGAGGAAAACCTGTCGGGTGCGCGGGGCAGCTGTGTCGGGCACCTCGAGGGAAGCCGATGGACGCACTGGGGATGCCGTGCCGGACACCCTCGACGGAAGCCGTGCCGGACGCCTTGGGGCGACGTCCGGTCCGACGTCCGAGGCCGACGTCTGGTCCGACGTCCGGGCCTCCCCGAGGTGGATCCCGCTCGATTCCGTGCGCGATATCGAGCGGGAT
>NZ_BAAAMB010000001.1:47341-111661 GCF_039528855.1 Brevibacterium sanguinis
GAGACCGCCACTTGTCGCCGAGACCGACGGTTCTGGCCGGCGGTCTCAGTGACAAGTGGCGGTCTCGGCGGAGGGGAGCGGCTCAGTCCACTGTCGTCCGGCGTCCGAGGAAGCACGGCGGCAGGGCAGATGCGAAGAGCCGGACCGGGCACGATGCCCGATCCGGCTCTCTCACTCAGCGGTACGTCAGCGACGCCAACGCCACCGACGAGGCCGCCACTGACGAGTGCGTCAGCGAGGCCTCCGCCAGCGGTGCAGGATCATCCGAAGCGACCGGAGATGTAGTTCTCGGTCTCTTCCTTGTCCGGGTTGGAGAAGATCGTCGAGGTGTCGTTGAACTCGATGAGCTTGCCGGGCTTGCCGGTGCCGGCGATGTTGAAGAACGCCGTCTTGTCCGACACGCGCGCGGCCTGCTGCATGTTGTGGGTGACGATGACGACCGTGTACTTGTCCTTGAGGTCGTTGATGAGGTCCTCGATCGCCAGCGTCGAGATCGGGTCGAGGGCCGAGCAGGGCTCGTCCATGAGGAGGACCTCGGGCTCGACGGCGATCGCCCGGGCGATGCACAGACGCTGCTGCTGTCCGCCGGAGAGTCCCGAACCGGGCAGGTTGAGACGGTCCTTGACCTCGTTCCACAGGTTCGCACCCTTGAGCGCGCGCTCGGTGAGGTCGTCGGCGTCGGTCTTCGACATGCGCTTGTTGTTGAGGCGCACCCCGGCGAGCACGTTCTCCTTGATGCTCATCGTCGGGAACGGGTTGGCCCGCTGGAAGACCATGCCGACCTCGCGGCGGACGTTGACCGGGTCGACGCCGGCGCCGTAGATGTTGTTGCCGTCCATGAGGACCTCACCCTTGACGCTGGCGCCGGGGATGACCTCGTGCATGCGGTTGAGCGTGCGCAGCACGGTCGACTTGCCGCAGCCGGAGGGGCCGATGAACGCGGTCACCGACCGCGGCTTGATGTGCATGGAGACATCGTCGACGGCCTGGAAGTCGCCGTAGTAGATGTCGAGATCCTTGATGTCGATCTGCTTGGACATGTGGTGTCACCTCTCTGGAGACGTGTGAAGCGTGAAGCGTGTGGTGCGGGGATCTGCGCCGAGGTGGTCGGCGCCTGGCATCGCCCGCCGGGGCTGCGTGTCGGTCAGTTCATCGGCCGGCCTTGGGGGCGAGGACCTTGGCGATGAAGCGGGCCAGCAGGTTGAGGAGCATGACGAGGATGACGAGGACGAGGGCCGCGGCCCACGCGCGCTCGGAGCTCGCCAGCGCCGCATCACCCGGGGACACGGGTCGCAGCTGCGAATCGTAGATGTAGGTCGGCAGCGTCGACATCCAGCCGGAGAAGAGGTTCCAGTTGAGCGTCTTCGCGAATCCGGCGGTGACCATGATCGGGGCGGTCTCGCCGATGACGCGGGCGATCGCGATCGTCACACCGGAGAGGATGCCGGAGACCGAGGTCGGGAGGACGACCTTGACGATCGTCTTCCACTTCGGCACGCCGAGGGCGTACGAGGCCTCACGGAGGTCCATCGGCACCAGGCGCAGGATCTCCTCGGTGTTGCGCACGACGATCGGGATCATCAGCACCGACAGCGCCACCGAGGCGGTGAAGCCCGTCTTCGCGCTGCCTGTCGCATCCGGCATGACGAGTCCGAGGATCGTCGAGAATAGCGCGAAGGCGAAGAGACCGGCGACGATCGACGGGATGCCCGTCATCACGTCGACGAGGAAGGTGATGGCCTTGCCGAGGCGGTTCTTGCCCGCGTACTCGACGAGGTAGATCGCGGTGAGCACGCCGATCGGGATGGAGATCACGCAGGCGGCGAAGGTGATGAGCACGGTGCCGACGATCGCGTGGTAGAAGCCGCCGGCCAGGGAGGCCTCACCGGCGACGTACTGCTGGTCGAGCACGCCCTTCATGCCGAGCATCGTGCGGGTGAGCAGATCGAAGTTGATCGCCGCTCCGCCCTTCGACACGGTCAGCCACAGCAGCGATACGAGGGGCACGCACGCGAGGACGAAGGTCGAGGTGACGATCGTCGTGGCGACGCGGTCGACGGCTTTGCGCCGGCCCTCGTAGGCGCCGGAGATGATGAGCACCGCGGCGAGGTTGATGACGCCGGCGATGATCGCGGCGATGGCGACGGAGAAGCCGCCGGTCGCCACGACGGTGATGCCGATGCCGACGATGATCGAGGCCGCCGCGATGATCCAGGGGGTCGCCTTGGGCAGCTGCTTCGACGTCAGCGAACGGGTCTTGGTGGTCGCATTGTCCGAGGTCGTCAACATCATCAACTGCCCTTCACGGAAGTCTTGGCAACGATTGCGCGGGCCGCCATGTTCACCAGCAGGGTGATGACGAAGAGGACGAGGCCGATCGAGATGAGCTCGGACAGGCGCAGTCCTGCGGCCTCAGGGAAGTTCTGCGCGATCTCCGAGGCGATGGTCTGGTTGCCGCTGACGAGCAGCGACGCGGTGAGCAGGCCGGGGGAGAGGATCATCGCAACGGCCATCGTCTCACCGAGGGCGCGGCCGAGTCCGAGCATCGTCGCCGAGGCGATGCCCGACTTGCCGAACGGGAGCACGGCCATGCGGATCATCTCCCAGCGGGTGGCGCCGAGCGCGAGCGCCGCCTCCTCCTGCAGGCGCGGGGTCTGGAGGAAGATCTCGCGGGTCAGCGAGGTGATGATCGGCAGGATCATGATCGAGAGGACGAGGGAGGCGGTGAGCAGCGTGCGACCGGTGCTCGAGATCGCGCCGTCGGCGCCGGGGGCGAAGATCGGGATCCACCCGAACCATGTTGCGAGCCACCCGTAGAAGCCGGTGAGGTTGCCGGCGAGCGTGAGGCCCCAGAGGCCGTAGACGACCGAGGGGATGGCGGCGAGCAGGTCGATGACGTAGCCGAGGGCCGGGGCGAGCCGGCGCGGAGCCATGTGCGTCGTGAAGAGCGCGATGCCGAGCGCGAACGGGGTCGCGACGACGAGGGCGATCGCCGAGGACACGAGCGTGCCGATGACGAGCGGCCACACGTAGGCGAAGAAGCCGTTGCCGCCGGTGATCGCGCTCGGATCGGTGAGCTGGGCCTCGATCGTTTCGCTCGACTGCGCGAGGAGGAAGAGGGCGACGCCGGCCAGGGTGAGAAGGATCAGGATGCCGGCGGCGAGCGTCGCGCCGGAGAAGATGCGGTCGCCGGGCCGGACAACGGCCTTGGGCGCCCTGGCCGGGGCCGCCTGGGCGCTCGGCTGAGGCGCGCCGGCCGGGTCTGCCTCAGTGGTCTGTGTGCTGGTCGGCACAGCTGCTCCTCAAGTCGCAGGTGGGGATCCGCAGCGGATCGTGGGCACCGAAGAGCGGCGTAGCGGGAGCTACGCCGCTCTTCGACTGTACAGAATGGCAGGTCAAAGCGTCAGTTTCAGCCGGAGACCTGGATGGTGTCGAGGACGGAGTTGATCTGGTCGCGGAGGTCGCTCGAGATCGGAGCGGAACCGGCCGACTCAGCAGCCGAGGCCTGTCCCTCTTCCGAGACGACGTACTGCTCCCACGCCTTGACCATGTCGACGGTGTTCTGGTCCGAGTAGGACGAGCACACGATGTGGTAGGAGACGAGGACGATCGGGTAGGCGCCCGACTCGGTGGTGTCGCGAGCCAGGTCGAAGGCGAGGTCGCCCTCACCACGGCCCGAGACCGTCTCCGAGGCGTCGAGGACCTTCGAGGCGGCCTCCGGGGAGAGCTCGACGAATTCCTCGCCGACCTTGACCTTCGCCGAGGTGAGCGAACCGACGGCCGAGGCGTCGGCGTAGCCGATCGCACCGTTGGTGTCGGTCACGGTCTGGACGACGCCGTCGGTGCCCTGGGCGGCTTCGCCGCCGTAGGCGCCGGGCCAGTTGCCGTCGGGATCCTCGTCCCAGACGTCACCGGCGGTCGCCTTGAGGTACTCGGTGAAGTTCTCCGTGGTGCCCGAGTCGTCGGCGCGGTGCACGGCGGTGATGTTGAGGTCGGGCAGGGTCGCATCCGGGTTGTCGGCGGCGATGGCCTCGTCGTTCCAGTTCGTGATGTCGCCCTTGAAGATGCCGGCGATCGTGGCGGGCGAGAGGTTGAGCGAGTCGACGCCCTCGACGTTGAACGCCACGGCGATCGGGGAGATGTAGACGGGGAACTCGAAGGCTCCGTCGGGGCCGCAGACTTCCTGCGTCTGGGTGATCTCTTCGTCGTCGAGGTAGGCGTCGGAACCGGCGAACTGCGCGTTGCCGGCGAGGAACTGCTCGCGGCCGGCTCCCGAGCCGTCGGGCGAGTAGTTGACCGTGACGCCGGAGTTCTGGGAGGTGAAGTCGGCTGTCCACGCATCCATCGCCGCCTTCTGCGAGGAGGCGCCGATGCCGGTGAGAGTGCCCTGCAGGTCGCTTTCGCCGCCGCCGCTGGCGGATTCGCCGGTGGCGGAGGTTCCGCCACACGCCGAGAGGGTGAGAGCGCCGACTGCGAGGAATGCAGCGGAGGGGGCAAGATGCTTCAGCTTCACGAAGTTGCCTTTCTGATTGAGCACACGTTTTCGAGCGATCCCGAACGTTCACCGACAACGCTAAGGATGATGTGTAAAGCGAGGGGAGTGGCTCAGTGAATGGAAGGTGAATGGGAGCTGAAGCATTGGAGCCGTGCTGAGTGCTCGGTCACATGGGGGCGGGGATTCGTGAAAGACTCGACGCCGAGGCTGCTGTGCCCAGGCCTCGGGCGTGCCGTGACCGGTGCTGTTTCGTCCCGTGAGCCCACGGCCGCAGGGCCCACAGCCTCGCCCGGCGTCGCGCTCACGCGTCGATGGGGCGGAATCGCTCGACGTCGACGATGCGCGGGACCGTGCCGGGCCGGACGTAGGCGACGAGGATCTCTCCGGGTTTGAGGTAGGGATCGTCGGTCGGCAGGGTCTGGGCGATGCGCTTGGGGGAGTGCCGGGCGAAGACCTCGAGGATCGTCGGCAGCACGGGTCGGTGCGTGCAGAACGCCGTCGGTCTGCCCTTCTCGAGCAGCTTCTCGATGTAGCGCGCGGTCTTCTCCGGGTTCGCGGCGGTCGCCTTCTCGCTGAGTGTGGCGACCTTCTTGATCGACTTGCCGGTCGCCGCGGAGAACGGGGCGAGGGTCGCCACGCACCGCTTCCACGGACTCGAGACGAGCTTCTTCACCTCCCACGCCGCGAGCAGGCCGGTCAGCGCCATCGCCTGCCGGGTGCCGAGGGCGAGCAGGGGGCGGACGTGCTCGGTCTCGTACCACTTCGCCCGCGGGAACGCCTTGCCGTGGCGGACGAGGATGAGCGGCCACGCCCGCAGCGCGTCCGTCTCGTCGTACTTCTCGAGGGCGTCGAGCTGGTCGCGGTCGGCATACGACGTCAGCTTCGTGCGGGCCTGCGCGATCGGCAGCCATACGGCCTCATCGACCTCCCGGCGGTTGAGCGGCGCGAACGTCGCCTCGCCCTTGACCTGGGCCGACCAGTAGAAGACCTTCTTGAGGTTGCGCCCGCCGACCATGTACTCGGCCGTCGGCAAGGGGACCCCGAGCTGGATCTCGAAGCCCGTCTCCTCCCTGACCTCGCGGATCGCGGCCTCCGGCAGCGTCTCCCCGGGTTCGACCTTGCCCTTGGGCCACGACCAGTCGTTGTAGCGGGGCCGGTGGATGAGGGCGACCTCGATGCCCTCGGCGCCGTTGCGCCAGCACACCGCGCCGGCGGCGAGGATGTCGGCGGTGACCCGCGATGATGCCTGCGCGGAATCGACCGTCGAAGGGCTCACGCGTCCTCTCCGATCAGACGGCGCTTGCGGTGCCGGCGGATGAGCTCCGTCTGGTAGTCGGTGAGCTCCGCACCGTCGGGTGCGTGCGTCGTCCGCGTCCACACGCCGTCCCCGGCGAGTTCGAACGCCGAGGTGGTCGGGGCGAACGCGAGGTCGAAGAGTTCGATGATCTCCGCTTTGTGGTTCGGGGCGACGAGTTCGATGAGCGTCTCGACCCGGCGGTCGAGGTTGCGATGCATCATGTCCGCCGAGCCGATGTAGACGATCGGGTCGCCGCCGTTGCCGAAGACGAACGCACGGGAGTGCTCGAGGAAGCGGCCGAGCACGGAGCGGACGGTGATGTTCTCACTCAGCCCCGGGATGCCCGGGCGCAGGGCGCAGATCCCGCGGACGAAGACCTCGACCTCCACGCCCGCCGCAGACGCGCGGTAGAGGGCGTCGATGATCGCCTCGTCGACGATCGAATTCACCTTGATCCGCACGCTGCCGGCACCGCCTGCCTCGGCGATCCTGATCTCGGACTCGATGAGCTCGATGAGACCGGCGCGCACCCGGGTGGGGGCGACGAGGAGACGGGAGTACTCGGCCCGCGGGGCGTAGCCGGAGAGCTGGTTGAACAGCTTCGTGAGATCGTCGGCGACGGCCTTGTCCTTCGTCAGCAGCCCGAAGTCCTCGTAGAGGCGCGCGGTCTTCGGGTGGTAGTTGCCGGTTCCGACGTGGCAGTAGCGGGCCAGCCCCTCGGCCTCCTGCCGGACGACGAGGGAGAGCTTCGCGTGGGTTTTCAGCCCGACGATGCCGTAGACGACGTGGACCCCGGCGCGTTCGAGTTTGCGGGCCCACGTGATGTTGGCCTCCTCGTCGAACCGGGCCTTGATCTCGACAACCGCGAGGACCTGGATGCCCGACTGGGCGGCGTCGACGAGGGCGTCGATGATCGGCGAGTCGCCGGAGGTGCGGTAGAGCGTCTGCTTGATCGCGAGGACGTTCTTGTCCGCGGCCGCCTGCTCGAGGAACGCCTGGACGCTCGTGGAGAACGAGTCGTACGGGTGGTGGAGGAGGATGTCCCGGCTCGACACGGCGGCGAACACGTCGACCTGGTCGCTCGATTCGCGCAGCGAGAGGTCCTTGTTCATCTGCGGGACCATCTTCGGGAAGTGGAGGTCGTCGCGCGGGACATCGGCGATGTCGGCCATGCCGGAGAGGTCGAGCGGGGTGGGCAGCTGGTAGATCTCGGACTCGTCGATGCCGAGTTCGTCCTTGAGCATCTCCCGCACCCGGGGGTGGATGTCCTCGGTGATCTCGACGCGCACCGCCGGACCGAAGCGACGCCGCAGCAGCTCCTTCTCGAGCGCCTTGAGGAGGTTCTCCGCGTCGTCCTCCTCGACCTCGAGGTCCTCGTTGCGGGTGACGCGGAACGTCGAGTGGTGGATGACCTCCATGCCCTCGAACAGGGCGTCGAGGTGGGCGGCGATGATGTCCTCGAGCGCGACGAAGCGGGCGGGGACGTCGCGTCCGGCGGGTCGGTCGGTCACCTCGGCGACATTGAAGAACCGGGGCAGACGCGGGGGCACCTTGACCCGGGCGAAGAGCTCCTTGCCGGAGTCCGGGTAGCGCAGCAGCACGCCGAGGTTGAGGGAGAGTCCCGAGATGTAGGGGAACGGGTGCGCGGGATCGACGGCGAGCGGGGTGAGGACGGGGTAGACGTGTCCGGCGAAGAACTCGTCGACGCGGGCGCGCTCGGATTCGGTGAGCTCGTCCATCGAGACCTTCGTGATCGCCTCGGCGTCGAGGAGCGGGCCGATCTCGTTCTTCAGCAGCTCCGCGTGCCGGGTCATGAGCTCATGCGCCCGGATGTTGATCGCGTGCATGACCTGGTGGGGCATGCGTCCGGTGACCGTGGGCACGGCGAGGCCGGTGTTGATGCGGCGCTTGAGCCCGGCGACGCGGACCATGAAGAACTCGTCGAGGTTCGTCGCGAAGATCGAGAGGAAGCGCACGCGTTCGAGCAGGGGCACCTCGGGGTCGGAGGCGAGGTCGAGGACGCGTTCGTTGAAGGCGAGCCAGCTCAGCTCCCGGTCGAGGAAGCGGTCCTCGGGGGAGGGCAGGTCGAGTTCCTGCCCGGCGGCGATGACGTCATACATCCAACTGCTCCTGGGTGCTCTGAGCCGGTGTGGCCGGCGCATACGACACATGCGCCACCGCGACGTGGAATCCCAGCCGCTCGTACAAGCCTAGCGCCGGGGCGTTGTCCGATTCGACGTAGAGCTCGATCGCGGTCGCCCCGGCCGTGACCATCCGCCGCATGCCCTCGACCGTGAGCGCCCGGCCCACGCCCTTGGCATGGACGCCGGGGTCGACTCCGACGACGTAGACCTCGCCGAGGCGGTCGCCTGATTCCGTGTCCGTGAGCTTCGTCTCATGGAAGCCGATGACGGTGTCGGTGCCGTCGACGGTGCGGGCGGCGATGACGACGGTAGCGGGATCGAAGCCGTCGGCGCCGACGATCGACGCGATGTCGTCGAGCGTCTGGTGACCCTGCTCGGGGTGCCAGTCGAAGGCGGCGTTGTTGACCCGCAGCCATCCGGCTTCGTCGCCCGGGGCGAACGAGCGGATCGTCACGCCCTCCGGCGGCGCGGCCGTCGGAAGGTCGTCGAGCGTGAGGTCGGGGTCGGTGCGCATCTGATAGAGCACCCGGTCGCGGCTGAGGCCGTGCCGGGCGGCGAGATGCCGGGCGGCCGGGTCGTCGCCGTGCGACCAGCACCAGGCGCTCGGCTCCTCGGCGAGGATCGCGGTGAGCAGGGCCTCGCCGTGGCCGCGACCGCGGTGGTCGGGGTCGATGAGGAACTCCGCGGCGTGCCTCTCGCCCTGCCGGGCCCGGATGCCGAAGCCGATGAGCGGGGCGGCTGGGGCGTCGGTGGCTGCGCTGTCGGTGGCGCCGGTGGACGCTGAGCCAGCGTTGGCGGTCGCTGCGTCGTCGTAGACGCGCCACACGCTCGAGGCGGTCTGCGCGTCATGGGCGGTGTCCTCACCGGTGGCGATCGCGAGCAGCCCGCCGGAGATCTCCGCCGCCCCGTCGTGGGCGGTGACGCGATCGAGGAAGGACAGCTCCGCCTCGGTGACGGTGTCGATCGGGGTGCCGGTGACGGCTCCGCTCGCGACGATTCTCATGCACTCATCTCCGTGTCTCTCGACGGGGTCTCTGCTGCGGGCTCTGCGTCCGGGGTCTCGTCCTCCTCGGCGCCGGCGTCGGGGCTGAAGCGGTAGCCGACGTTGCGGACGGTGTGGATCGCGTTCTCGAGGTCCTTGCCGAGCTTCGCCCGCAGCCGGCGGACGTGGACGTCGACGGTGCGGGTGCCCCCGTAGTAGTCGTCGCCCCAGACGCCGAGGAGGATCTCGTCGCGGGTGAACACGCGCTCGGGGTGCATCGCGAAGAACTTGAGCAGGGAGAACTCGCGGTAGGTGAGGTCGAGCGCGCGACCGCCGAGGTCGGCGGTGAACGAGGTCTCGTCGATGCGCAGCGCGCCGCTGACGACGACCATCGGCTCGCCGTTCTCGTTCCAGCCGCTCGCCGCCCCCGACCCGTTCGCCCCGACCCCGCCGGTGCCGAGCTCGGCCCCGGAGCGGATCGCGCCCGGGACGCCCACGGCGCCGGCGCGGTCGCGGGCCAGCCGCAGCCGGGCCTCCACCTCGGCGGGGCCGGCCGTGGAGAGGAGGATGTCGGTGACGGCCCACCGCGCCGATGCCGTGGCCAGCCCGCCTTCGCTGAGGACGACGATGATCGGCAGGCGCAGGCCCGCGGTCTCGAGCGCCGCGGCGATCCGCGGGGCCAGCGAGAGGTCGAGGCACGCGTCGACGAGGGCTACCTCGGCGTCGGTCGTCGTCGCGGCCAGCATGTCGAGGCCGATGCGCTCGACGTGATGGCCGAGGTATTCGAGGGACTGCGGAACGAGTGGCGTCGCGGGTTCCAGGGCGGGGCAGATGTGCAGGATCCTCATGCTCTGCCTGCCCCCTGTGGTCTTCCGTGTTCGGCTTGAGGGAGAGTATATCGAGCGTGCTCAGCCGGGTGCGAGGCGTCCCGTCATTCGGCGGTCGGCGGCGCTTCGCGCGGTCGGCGACGACGGCGGACAGATGGCCGCCGAGCGGTGCGGGAATCGTCGCACGCCGGGCCGATAGGGCACGATAGATGAGTGATCAGATGGATACGAGTAGCAGTCGCGCTTGCCCTCGCCGTCGCCCTGAGCGGGTCGGTGTACTGGGGCTACACGCTCTTCCTGCTCGCGACGGGGCTCATCGTCCTCGGCGTCTCCTACGGCTGGCCGCGGCTGACGGACTCCCCGCAGCCGCGCGCGACCTCGATCATGCTCGCCCTCTTCGGATTCGCGGGTCTCTTCGCCGCATGGCGCGACGACTCCGCCCCCTACCTCGACTGGCTGCCGGTGCTCGCCGGCCTCGGACTGCTGTGGACCTTCGTCCAGAACCTCACCCGCGGCATGGGCGCCTCGGACGCCGTGGCGAACGTGTCGGCGCAGGTCGCCGGCGTCGTCATCGTCCTCTCGGCGAGCACATGGGTGGCGGCGGCGACGGTGCCCGGTGACAAGCAGGTCATCGTCGTCGGCCTCGCCGCCCTCATCGTCGCCGAATGCATGACCGCGCTGCCGTGGCCGGCGATCTACACCTCGCCGCTCGCGGTGGCGATGGCCACAGCGAGTGCGGGGATCGTGTCCGTGCTCGTCCTCGATTCGACGATCGGGCTGCCGATCGCCCTCGTCCTCGGCGCCGTCATGGGCCTCCTCGTCGCCGGTGTCGACCGGATGCTCGGGCTCATCGCGTACGCGAGGTATCAGGCGACCAACCTCGAGCTCGCGCAGAACCTCGCGGCCAAGCGCAACGTCGAGAAGGCCCGCAGCTTCGCCGTCCAGCTCGCCCTCGGCGCCACCCCCATCGCCCTCGGCGGTGTCGTCGTCTACGCCCTCGAGCGCATCGCCCTCTAGTCACCATCCTTGCTGGGTCACCTGCCGCGGCCGAGCGGTTGGCTGAGGTCAGGGACGGGACTGTAGACTCGACGGCATGGAAGAAAACCTCGTGCTTCTCGAAATCGTCTTCTCCGGACTCGTCGGCGTTGCCGCCCTCGGCGCCCTCGGCGTCGCCTACAAGGTCGTCAAGTCCCTCATCGTCGTGAATCGCTGAGACACATGATCGAGATCGACGCCTCCGTCAACCCGGAACTCGTTCCCCTCTCGTGGCTCATCGGCTCGTGGGAAGGCGTCGGCGTCGTCGGATACGCCGACACCCCTGAGAAGCAGTTCGGCCAGCGCATCGAGTTCGTCGCGCACCCGGGAACCCCGTACCTCCAGTACACCGCGCATGCGTGGCTGCTCACCGAGGAGGGCGAGCTCGACGCGACGCTCACCCTGGAGACCGGCATCTGGCAGCTCGTGCGCCCCCGCGACAACGGCGACGTCGGACCGGGCATGCTCGTGCCCACCGAGGAGCCGAGCTTCACCTCGGCGGCGGCCGTCGAGACCCTGCGGACGAACGACGACGCCTTCGAGATCGAAGCCGAGATCGTCCACCCGCACGGTGTCATGGAGCTCTACGCCGGCTACGTCAAGGGCCCGCGCATCGACCTCTCCACCGACGTCGTCGCCCGGACGAAGACCGCGAAGGAGTACACCGCCTCGACGCGGATGTACGGACTCGTCGGCGGCGAACTCATGTGGGCGTGGGACATGGCCGCCCTCGGCCACGAACTCGCCACCCACTCCTCGGCGAGGCTGAAGAAGCTCAGCTGAGATGACCGGGAACCCGACTCCGGACCCAGACACCGCGACACCCCCGCGCCCTTCCTCGCTGCCGCGCGGACTGAGCTCGTCCGCGGTCCTCGGCACCGGTGATCTGGCGCAGACCCCGATGCACTACGGTGAGCCGCTGCGCGAACAGCGGGCGCTCGCCGAACGCGGCGCGATCGTCGACCTCGCCCACCTCCGCGTCCTCCGCCTCACCGGCGCCGACCGGCTCACCTGGCTCAACTCGATCACGACGCAGAAGCTCGACACCCTGACCCCGGGGATCGCGACCGAGACCCTCGTCCTCGACCCCAACGGGCGCATCGAGGGCTGGCTCAAGCTCATCGACGACGGCGAAGCGCTCTGGGCGCTCAGCGATCTGCGCACCGACGAGACCCTCGACTTCCTCCGCCGCATGGTCTTCATGATGCGGGTGACGATCGAGGACGTCAGCGCCGACTACCAGGCGATCGGCGCGATCCGCACCCTGCCCGAGGCCCTGCCCGTGACGCAGGTCTGGGCCGATCCGTGGCCGCACATCGGCACCGGATCCGCCTCCTACGCCGAGGTCGACCTCGGACTCGATGTCGCCGGCAGCGAGCATCCCGGTCTCGAGACCCCCTTCGTCATCGGCATCGTCGCCCGCGCGGAGCTCGCGACCACCTCGGCGAGCGAGTTCCGGATGGCCGGCTTCGACTCCTGGGAGGCCCTGCGCGTGGCCGCGTGGCGGCCGGGACGCAGCGAGATCGACCACAAGTCGCTCGTCGGCGAGCTCGACCTGCTCCGCACCTCAGTCCACCTCGCGAAGGGCTGCTACCGCGGTCAGGAGGCGGTGGCCCGGGTCCACAACCTCGGACAGCCGCCTCGGCGCCTCGTCTTCGTCCACCTCGACGGTTCGGGCCACATCCATCCCGACCCCGGCGCCGAGGTGATGAGCACTGTGCGCGGCACGCAGCGTCCTGTCGGGGAGCTGACCTCGGTGGCCCAGCACTACGAGCTCGGGCCGATCGGCCTCGCCGTCGTCAAGCGCACCGTCGCCGCCGACGCCCCGCTCACCGTCGACCTCGGCGAGGGCGGGATCGTCACCGGGGCACAGGAGATCATCGTCGCCCCCGAACGCGGACGCGAACGCAGCCTGCCGGGGCGGAACAAGGATGTCGACATGCGGAATCAGCACCGCTGAGCCGGCAGGTCGCGTGAGGGCACGCGCGAGCGCGCCCGGCGGCCGCCTCGGCGCGGGGATCAACCGTGCTCAGAGGACGTGCGGGTGACCCCGGAATGACGTCGGTCGCGGCAGAGGCGTGACGACGGATTCCGCACCTCTCCGGGCCCCTGATTGCGGGTTCTGCTCACCTGCCGGACTCGGAATGACAAGAACCGTCGCCACACTCTATTGTTCCCGTTATGACAGCTTTGGAAATTGGCGGCGAAGCTCTGCCGCAGGAACGCAAGATCGTCACCGAGATCCCGGGACCGAAGTCCCGTGAGATCGAGGCCCGGCGATCGACCGCCGTCGCGACCGGCGTCGGATCGAGCCTTCCGGCCTACGTGGTCGCCGCAGGCGGAGGAATCCTCAAGGACGTCGACGGCAATCAGCTCGTCGACCTGGGATCCGGCATCGCCGTGACCACCGCGGGCAACGCGAACCCCCGCGTCGTCAAGGCCGCGACCGAACAGCTCGAGGCGTTCACGCACACGTGCTTCATGGTCAACCCCTACGAGAGCTACGTCGAGGTCGCCGAGGCGCTCAACCGTCTCACCCCCGGTGACCACGAGAAGCGCACCGTGCTCCTCAACTCCGGCGCCGAGGCGGTCGAGAACGCCGTGAAGATCGCCCGCGCGCACACGAACCGCGACGCGGTCGTCGTCTTCGACCACGCGTACCACGGTCGCACCAACCTCACGATGGCGATGACCGCGAAGGCTCATCCCTACAAGGCCGGGTTCGGCCCGTTCGCCGGTGAAGTCTACCGCGCGCCCATGTCATACCCCTTCCGCGACAACGATGCCGCCGGCACGAAGGTCAGCGGCGAAGAGGCGGCCAAGCGCGTGATGACGATGATCGACAAGCAGATCGGTGCGGAGAACGTCGCCGCGATCGTCATTGAGCCCATCCAGGGCGAGGGCGGCTTCATCGTCCCGGCCGAGGGCTTCCTCCCGACGCTCGTCGAGTACGCGCGTGAGAACGGCATCGTCTTCGTCGCCGACGAGGTTCAGGCCGGCTTCGCCCGCACCGGCAAGATGTTCGCCAGCGAGTGGGAGGAGATCGTCCCCGATCTCATCACCACCGCGAAGGGCATCGCCGGCGGTCTGCCGCTCTCGGCGGTCACCGGTCGCGCGGAGATCATGGATTCGGTCGGTCCCGGCCGCCTCGGCGGCACCTACGGCGGCAACCCCACCGCGTGTGCGGCTGCCCTCGGCGCGATCGAGGCGTACGAGAACGACGGTCTCCTCGAGCGGGCGACGCAGATCGGCGAGCTCATCACCGACCGCCTCGTCAAGCTCCAGGACACGTACCCGGAGATCGGCGACATCCGCGGCCGCGGGGCGATGGTCGCCGCTGAGTTCGTGGGTCGCGACTCGATCGACCCGAACCCCGAACTCGTCAAGGATCTCGCGGCCTATGCGGCGAAGAACGGCGTCCTCGTCCTCACGACGGGCACCTTCGGCAACGTCCTGCGGTTCCTGCCGCCGCTGACGATCTCCGACGAGCTGCTGGGCGATGCGTTCGACGTCCTCGAGGCGGGCCTCGCCGAACTCCTCGGCTGACACCTGTTCGGCGGTGGTGAACGCCGCGTCGTCGCCGTCCGGGACGGCGCTGCTTGCCGCTGCCGGACGCTGATTCGCCGCTCCTGTCACGACCCTGCTCACCCGGACTCCCCGCGGAGGCCTCATCGGCCCGCCGTGGGGAGACCACGCCGGTGTGAGCAGGGTCGTGTGCGCTCTTCCTGCGAATTCGCCGCAAATGTAGGACACTTATAGTCATGGGTGCGACGACAGACGAGCGGCCGGAGGGCCGCTGGGCGCGCGTGTGGGGATTCCTGCGCGGCCCCCGCTTCGTCGATCTGCCGATTCGCGCCCTCGCCCTCATCATGGGCCTCACGGTCGTCGTCCCCGGGTCGTTCGAGACCGACGAACCGCTCTACGTCGGCCTGCTCATCGCCGCGTATGCGCTGCTCATCGTCACGCCGTTCGCGCCGCGGACGGTGGCGCTCATCGCCACAGCGGCCGGCATCGGCTACCTGTGGCTCTACCCCGACCTCGAGAACATGTTCCCCGAGGCGCTCATCCTCTCCGCAGGCGTCCTGCTCAGCTATTTCCGCTGGTGGTCGTTCGCGGCGGCGTCGCTCGGCCTGCTCGCCTACATCGGGGTCGCGACGCAGGTCGGCGCCTACGACGAGGGGCTGCCGGGACTCATCGACCTCGGCTACGGGTGGCTGATGACCTCGGTGCTCGGCCTCGCGGCCGGGTTCATCGAACTGCGCTTCCGACGCGAGATCACCCGACGCGAGACGGCGGCCCGCGAGCATGCGCGCACCGTGGAGGCGCTGCGCACGCGCTTCACCTCCGACACCCACGACACGATCTCCCATTCCCTGTCCACAGAGGCCGCGATCATCAAGTCCCTCGGCCGGGCCCCGCAGGCCCCGGGCACGGATCGGATGATCGCCGAGCTCGCGATGGTCAACGCGGAGGCCTCGAAGCGCCTGCGCCAGCTCATCGGTCGCCTGCAGGCGGATGCTCCCGACACCTCGCGGATCGAACTGCAGGCCGAGGCCTACCTCCTCACCTCGGCGATCAGGGACGGCAGCGCGGCCGGCGGCGTGCGGCTGGCGACGACGGTCGGTGACCTCCCCGCTCATGCCTCCTGCGAGGTCGGCGAGCATTTCACGGCCTTCATCCTCGAACTCGCGACGAACGTCATCCGCTACTCGACGCCCGGCACGGAGTCCCGCCTCGATGTCGCCGCGCTGCGCAGTGCGACCGACCGCGTCGACCTCCACTACCGCAGCATCAACAGCGCCGAGGCGGATCTCACCGTCGTGCCGCGCTCGCTGCAGGTGCGCGCGCAGGCCCTCGGCGGGGACTGCACGGTGGCGACGGCCCCCGATGGTCGGGTCGTCGTCGAGGTGGTCCATCCGGTGCGGCTGAGCGGTGACGGCGCCGAGGCGGCTGCCGGGGACCGCGGTGCCGGTAAGCGCGGTGCCGCCGAATGCGTGAGTGAGAATTTCGCTGAGGTGGCGCGTGTCGACGGTGCCGGGGAGCGTGGTGGTTCCGGGCCGCGCGATGGTGCCGGTCCGCGCGGCGGTTCCGGGGACGGCGGTTCTGCCGGCCCTGATGGGCTGACGGACGTGCGCACCTCTGCCGACGACCGTGCGCTTTCCAGCCGCGGCGAGTCCGGTGTCCGTTCGCCGGAGCACTCGGCGACCGGGGCGCTCTCGATGTCGGGTGCCGCTGGCAGCGACGAGCTGCGCCTGCGCTCGGAGCCCGCGCACGGGGAACGGCAGCACAGCGGAAGCCGTCGCGGATGACGTCGCGCGTGAGCGGGACCGGCCCGACGCGCATGAGCCGAACCGGCCCGGAGGCGGGGGAGCCGGCACCGCGCGTTCCCGCACACCCCGGCCCCGCCTCGGTGCTCATCGTCGATGATGACCGGTGGACGACGCGGGCGATCGCCGCGGCGCTCAGCGACGATGGGACGCTCGAGGTGCTCGACCCCCGCCATTCGGGGGAGGATGCGGTCGAGGCGTTCATCCGGTTCCGTCCCGACCTCGTGCTCATGGACGTCAACATGCCGCCGGGGATGAGCGGGGTCGATGCGACCGCGCAGATCATCGAGGTCGAGCCGAGCGCGCGGATCGTCCTCCTCACGACGGTCTCCCCGGGGCCGGGGATCGCGCGCGCCCTCGAGGCCGGTGCCCTGGCCGCGGTGAACAAGACGGCCTCGGACGCGGAGCTCGTCGGCGTCGTCAAGGCCGCGCTCGGCGGGGATTCGCCGGCGCTGCTGCGCTCACTCGCCGCCGACATCGTGCTCAGCGGCGATCCGCTGCACGAAGCCCCCGAGGCGGCGCCCGTCCTCACCGACAAGGAGCTCATCCTCCTGCGGCAGCTGTGTGCGGGGATGGACTACGGCGAGATCGCCGAGGCGCAGTTCGTCTCGTTGCACACCGTGAAGTCGCATGCGCGGAATCTGCGGATCAAGCTCGGTGCGAAGAACCTCGCGCAGGTCGTCGTCCGCGCGATCCAGTTCAAGTTCTACTCGCCGGAGTGAGACGTTCTGCTCGCCGGAGTGAGGCGAGGCGGGGGCACCGAGGCTCACCTGAAGCTCACCCGGCGATTTCATCCTTTTAGGCGATGACAGGCTCGCCCGAGCCGGGCACAGTGGGTGAGGCCGCGCAGTCGTGCGGTCGTCGCAACCGCCGATCGTGCGGTGGAAGGAGCAATCTGTGGAATTGTCGTTGCAGGCGGACCTGCTGGGAATCCTGATGATCGTCTTCGCGGCAGTGTCCGCGGTTCTCATCATCGCGCTCATGATCGTGGGACTGCGTGTGCTCATCAGAGTCGATCGCCGCCTCGGTCGGCAGCTGCCGCATGACGCAGGGACGGTGAGCAGCACCGTGCCGGCGCCGGATGACCGTCCGCTCCTCGGTGGCGGTCATCGCGCGTAGACGGCTCGTCCGCGGCATCGCCATCGCGGTCGGCAGCGGTCTCGCCGCGCTCATCGTCGGAGCCTTCGTCTGCGGGCGGGTGATCTCCTCGTTCACGGTCCAGGACGTCGTCTTTGACAACGTGCCCTCGAAGGTCCACTGCGACGAGATGCCGAGCCGCCAGGCCGCCGAACGGGCGGCAGCGGAGTTCCCCGCCATCGACGATGCCGACGTCCACGTGGTCGATCGATGCGGCGGCGCGATCATCGAGGTCCAGTACGGCGGCTCGTCGACGCGCGAGCGGATTGAGGATGTCCTCGATGAGACCGGGCGCTGGGACCGCGAGTCAGGCTGGTGGTGGGAGTCCGTGCCCGTGCAGCTGCGCAACGTCTGAGGCGCGGTGCCGGGGTGGCGTGCCGGCGCGTCCGGAGCGGATGCCATGATGGTCTCGGAGACCCGGCACCGTCCTCAGTGCCGGATCCGGACGACGACGTGACCGTGAAGGACCCCATGGACAGCACACCACGCGACACCGCCGCCCTGACCGAGCGCCGCAGCCGTGCCATCGCAGCGATCGCAGAGAACTCGTCGACCGAGCCGCCTGCTCGCGGCGACGTCCCGGCGCTCACCGACGACAGTCCCGTGCTCGGCCTCATCGACCTCGACGAGGTGGCCGCCGCGTTCGCGCAGCTGACCGCGGCGTTCGATCCCGCCGCGACGGCAACCACCGACACCACCGCGACATCGGACACCACTGTCCTCCACGCCGTCGCCTGCAAGGCCGTGCCCCTGCTGCCGCTGCTCCGGTTCTTCGCCGAGGCGGGAGCCGGCTGCGAGGTCGCGAGCCCCGGCGAACTCGAGCTCGCCCTCTCCGCCGGGTTCCGGCCCGAGACGATCGTCTTCGACTCGCCCGCGAAGACGATGAGCGAGCTGCGCCGCGCGCTCGCCCTCGGCATCTCGCTCAACGCCGACAGCTGGGAGGAGCTCGCCCGACTCGACGAGCTCGTCGACGATCGCACCACCTCGGTGATCGGGGTGAGGATCAACCCGCAGTCCGGGGTCGGTGCGATCGGCGCGATGAGCACGGCGACGCAGACGTCGAAGTTCGGCATCGGGATCGCCGACCCGGGCGCCCGCGACGCTTTCATCGAGGCCTACCTCGCCCGCCCGTGGCTGACCCAGGTCCACGTCCATTCGGGGTCGCAAGGAATCACCCTCGACCAGGCGGCAGCGGGGATCGCCGCGGCCGTCGACCTCGCCCGCGAGGTCAATGCGAGGGCGGGTGCTCGCCAGGTCACCCGCATCGACATCGGCGGCGGCCTGCCGGTCAACTTCACGAGCGACGAGGTGACCCCGACCTTCGCGGCCTACCGTGAAGTCCTCGACGCCGTCGTCCCCGCCCTCGTGGAGTTCGACATCGTCACTGAGTTCGGCCGCTCCCTGCTCGCGAAGGCCGGCACGATCCTCACCCGCGTCGAAACCGCGAAGACGACCGGTGGGCGGCGCATCGCGATGACCCACGCGGGCGTGCAGGTCGCCACCCGCACCGCCTACGCTCCCGCGGACTGGCCGCTGCGGATCCTTCCGTTCGCCGTCGATGGTGCCCCCAAACGCGGCGAGGCGGTTCCCACCGACGTCGCTGGACCGGCGTGCTTCGCTGGTGACCTCCTCGCCGAGAACCGCGAGCTGCCCCGCCTCGACGTCGGCGATCTCGTCGCCGTGCCCGACACCGGCGCGTACTACTTCGCGAATCCGTTCTCCTACAACCTCCTGCCACGCGTGCCCGTGTACGGCTATGCCGCGCGCGGAGTCCCCGGTTCCGCGGAAGGGGAGGATCGCCTCGGCGCTGGGGTGGAGTTCTCGCTCATCCGGCGCGGGCAGACGATCGCGGAGATCCTCGCCGAGGCAGGGGAGTCGGAGATCTCGCCGCTCTGATCCGGTCGGTGGCGAACTCTGCACCCGCGCAGCGTGGAACAGCAGTCGGCAGAAGCGGCCGTCACTGGGCTCCGCATCGCCCCGTCACCGGATACTCTGAGGTGATGGTGACGACGGAGAGCGGACAGCCGCTGGGGCATCTGCCCATCTCAGCGGCAGACGGTCCGCGCCACACCGTGCGCGAGTGGAATGAGCGGCTCGTGCTCGACCGGCTCTGGGCCGGTGATCCGCTCGTGGGGATGTCGACGAACGATCTCATCTCTCAGACCGGACTCACGCGAGCCACAGTCCTCGCGCAATGCGACGATCTGCAGCGCCGCGGACTCATCGTCCAGGGGCCGCCCGACCGGCAGAGCGGCAGCGGTCGCCCCGGCAAGCGCTTCTTCCCCCGAGCGCGCGATGCCCTCTGTGTCGGTGTCGACGCGGGGCTGAATTCCGTATCCGTGGCAGTCGCCGATGTCACCGGTCGTCGTCTGGGCGGAGCCCGCATCCGCTTTGCCGATGATGCGAGCCGGAGTCGCGCTGCGCAGGTGCGCACCGCCATCGATCGGGCGATCGCAGGGGCGGAGGCAGACCATGAGCAGGTGCGGACCATCTGCTTCGGATTCGCCGCGCCCATCGCCGCCGAGGGCTCGATGGCGATGGAGGACCCGTTCTGGCGGGAAGTGGAAGTGGACCTGCAGGAGGTGCTGCACGACCTCGACTGGGCAGTCTCGGTCCACAACGATGCCAACCTCGCGGCCATCGCCGAACGCCATGCGGGCGCCGTCGACCCCGCGGGGGACTTCGTCATGCTCTTGGCCGGAGAGCGGTTCGGAGCAGGAATCGTCGACGGCGGACACCTTCTCACCGGTGCACGCGGCGGAGCCGGAGAGATGGTCTATCTCGAGCACGTCGAAGGTGTGCGTTCGACCGAGGGGCTGGGCCGACTCGCCCGGAAGTGGGCAGAGCGGGAGAACGCCAGGGGAGTGGATGAGGCACCGCTGCCCTTGGACCCCCACGAACTCATCGCGCAGGCCGCAGCGGGGAGACCGGCGGCGCTGCGGTTGGTCGATGACCTGTCGGATCGTTTGGCGCGGGTCGTGGCGACCCTGTCGAGCCTGCTCAACCCGCAGGTCGTGGTCGTCAGCGGGGCCACGGCGCTTGAGGACGAGATCCTTCTGCGCCGCGCCGAGGAGATGGTGGCCGACTACGCGCCGATGCCGGTGAGGATCGTTCCCTCGAAGCTGGGCGGCGATGCCGTGGTCGACGGAGCCATCGCCGTCGCACTCGAAGCTGTCCGCGACCTGCTGCGGGCTCGCCTCTCGGACTGACGAATGCACAGCCCCGGGCGCAGGTCGCTTGATTTAATTAATTTAGGAGGTATATTTAAGCGCTATAGAAACAGCTTGAAGCATTTGCGCTTGACCATCAGGAGACAACGACGTGTCCCGATCACCGGCAGACTCTCAACCATTCGTCGCAACGCGACGGGGGTTCCTCGCCACCGCTGCGGCCGGAACCATGTTGTCCCTCGGCGGCTGCTCCGGAGGTGCGAGCGGTCGGCCGACCGTCACGCTGTACCAGTCGAAGCCCGAGGCCATCCCCTATTTCCGCGAACTCGTCGCTGCCTTCAACGCCGAGGGCACAGGGCTCCGCGCAGTTCATGACACCGCATCCAATCTGTCGGGAGGCTTCGCTCGCAGTGCCCCGCCCGATCTCGGCTGCCTCAATTACAACTTCGAGATGGCGCGCTTCCAGGAGCGCGGCGCGCTCTCCGACCTCTCGGATCTGCCAGAGGCAGCGGCCGTCGCGCCCGAGATCCAGGGTCTGGTCGATCAGTATCCCGGCTATCCTGGGCGAACCAGTGTCATCCCCTACTCCTTGATGGCGGCCTCCGTTCTCTACAATCGCGAGCTGTTCGACCGGTGCGGGGTCGAGGTGCCCCGGACCTGGACCGAGCTGCTGGAAGCGTGCGGGACATTCCAGGATGCAGGGGTGACGCCTCTCATCAGCACTTACGCCGACGCGTGGACCGTGTCGCAGGGACTCGCCGATTACAGCCTGGGTGGCGGGCTGAACATCGCCGATTTCTTCGCGCAGCTGCGGGCACAGGGAGACGACCTCGGTCCGACGGCCCCGGTGTCCTTCAGCAAGGACTTCTTCGGTCCGCTGTCGAAGATGCTCGAGCTCGCCGCCTACTCGAACCGGAACGCGGCGAGTCTGGGCTACGGAGACGGCAACCTCGCCTTCGCCCGAGGCGAGGGCGCGATGTATCTGCACGGCCCGTGGGCGCTCGGCGAGATCGCCAAGACGAATGCCGACCTCGACATCGGGACCTTCCCGCTGCCGATGACCGAGGACGCGGACGATCTCAGGGTGCGCGTCAACATCGACCTCGCACTCTGGATTCCCGAGGCCGCGCGCAATCCCGATGGAGCCCGCGAGCTGGCAGCCTTTCTGCTCGACCCCGCGATACAGGACACGTACAACGCCGAGAACCTCGGTTTCGGAGTGCGCGCCGGGGCGCCGCCTGTCACCGACGAGCGACTCGTTGAGATGCAGTCGTACGTCGACCGCGGGGCCTTCTACCAGGGTGCGTCCACGGCCATTCCCCGCACGATTCCGTTCGAGAACTACATGCAGGGCCTCGTGCTCGGGGCCGATCTCGAAGGAGTTCTCTCCACCCTCGACGACGACTGGGCCAGATTGGCCCGCCGGTCATGAACCGAACTCAACGATGAGGAGAACGATGACCACAGAGAGCCGGACCGGCAACCGCCACCAAGTTCGGCGCCGCAGACGTGGCGCCGAGGCCGTCCATTTCCTCTTTCTGCTGCCTGCGGTGCTCGCCTTCACCCTGGCCCTCACAGTTCCAGCGGTGATGGGCGTCTTCTTCAGCTTCACCGACTCGATCGGGTTCGGGGAGTGGAACTTCGTCGGTCTCACCAATTACGCGGTTCTCTTCAGCGATCCTGCCATCCTCGGCGCATACGGCTTCACGATCGGCGTCGCGGTGGTCACCGTGATTCTCGTCAACGTCATCGCTCTGCTTCTCGCCATCGGCCTGACTTCGCGAATCCGCGCCAAGAATGCGCTTCGAGCAGTGTTCGTCCTGCCGATGGTGCTGTCAGGGATCATCATCGCGTTCGTCTTCAACTTCCTCTTCTCACGCACGGTGCCCGCCGCGGCAGCGGCCGGGGGACTCGGATTCCTCGAAGAGAGCATCCTCTCCGATCCCGATCTCGCATGGATCTCGATCGTCATCGTCACGGCGTGGCAGGCCGTCCCCTCCGCCATGCTCATCTACATCGCCGGACTCGTCTCCATCCCCGCGGAGGTGTACGAAGCAGCGGCGCTCGACGGAGCGACGTCGTGGTCCCGGCTGCGCTCCATCACCCTGCCCCTGATGGCCGGATACATCGCCATCAACGTGGTGATCGGGTTCAAGAACTTCCTCAATTCGTACGACGTCATCGTCGGCCTCACCGACGGCGGACCGGGCACGTCAACCCGGTCGGTGGCGATGATGATCTTCCGCGGCTTCGACAACGGCGATTACGCCTACCAGATGGCGAACTCAGTGATCTTCTTCCTCATCGCACTCGGCATCGCCCTCATCCAACTGCGGCTCTCCCGCGGAAAGGCCGGCTCCTGATGTCTGCAACACCCACTGTGCTCCCCGACTCCGCTGTCCGAACCTCACCGCGCAATCTCGACGCCGACCGCACCAAGGCGGGAACACGACGCCGGCGGCGTCGGGGAGTCGGTCTCACCGTGCTGCTCGCAGCATGCTCGCTGACAGTCCTGGTTCCGCTCTACGTCACCGTCTCGATGGCGTTGAAGTCGGGTTCCCAAGCTGTCGATGGCGAGGCGTTCGCACTGCCTGCTCCTCCGAGTCTCGAGGGCATCGTCGAGGCGTGGTCGCTGACGAACTTCCCTCGAGCCTTCGCAATCTCCGTGTTCGTGACGACCGTCTCCGTCGTCGGAACCATCCTTCTCAGCTCCATGGCCGCCTACGCGATCTCACGGAACTGGCATCGCAGACTGTTCCGCTGGTCCTTCTTCTACCTCCTGGCCGCGATGTTCCTGCCGTTCCCGGTCCTCGCGCTGTCGCAGGTGAAGCTGACCGGCATGGTCGGCCTGGCGAATCCACTCGGAGTGGCCGTCCTCCACATCCTGTTCCAGCTGTCGTTCTCCGTCATGCTCTACACCGCGTTCCTGCGCAGCCTTCCGGAAGAGCTCGAGGAGAGTGCGCGGATCGACGGTGCGTCGACCACACAGGTCTTCTGGCGGATCGTCTTCCCGCTTCTCGCGCCGATGAGCGCGACGGTCGGCATCTTCTCCTTCCTCGCCTCCTGGAACGACTTCATGATGCCCTCGCTCATCATCGCCGATCCGAGTCTGCAGACCCTCCCCGTCGTGCAGTCGATCTTCCAGACTCAGTTCAGCAACAACTACCACATCGCCTTCTCGTCGTATCTCATGGCGATGGCGCCGGCGGTCATCGTCTACCTCTTCACGCAGCGTTGGGTGATGTCCGGAGTGACCCAGGGAGCGGTGAAGTGATCAGACCGGGACCTCCCAACCGTGCGCCCCCGTCCAGGAGCTCTCGGCCCCGATGCTCCACCGCGGAGTCGTCCCCGGTCACAGCCCGCCTCAGATCCCGTCTCCGGTACGAACAGGACAGGAATACCACAATGCTCCAGACCTCAGAATCGCGTTCGCGCTCGACCGCGCTCCTCCACGACCACGATTGGTGGCGTCAGGCCGCCGTCTACCAGATCTACCCGCGCAGCTTCGCCGACTCCGACGCCAACGGCATCGGCGATCTCGCCGGAATCATCGAGAAGGTGCCCTATCTCAGCGCTCTGGGCATCGACGCCGTCTGGCTCAGCCCGTTCTACCCGTCCGCGCTCGCAGACGGCGGCTATGATGTCGACGACTACCGCGATGTGGACCCGCGACTCGGCACACTCGCCGAGTTCGACGCCCTGACCGCAGCACTGCACGACGTCGGAATCCGCATCATCGTCGACATCGTGCCCAACCATACGTCGGACAGGCACGAATGGTTCCGGGCAGCGCTGGCCGCAAGCAAGGGCTCCCCGGAACGGGGACGCTACCTCTTCAGAGACGGACGCGGGGAGCGAGGGGAACTGCCCCCGTCGGACTGGACTTCGATCTTCGGCGGCTCCGCCTGGGAACCGGTGGGGGACGGCCAGTGGTATCTCCACAACTTCGCCCCCGAACAGCCCGACCTCGACTGGAACAACCCGGACGTGCGTGCAGACTTCCTCGCCACTCTGCGCTTCTGGGCCGACCGCGGAGTCGACGGCTTCCGCGTGGATGTCGCCCACGGTCTGGCCAAGGACCTTCCCCCGGAGGGAGAGCCTCTGCCGACTCAGGCCGAACTCGACGCCCTGCCTCACGACGGACAGCATCCGCTCTGGGACCGAGACGACGTTCACGACATCTATGCGGAATGGAGGCGGCTCTTCCGCAGCTATGATCCGCCCCTGATCGGAGTCGCGGAGGCGTGGGTGGATCCCGATCGCCGGGCTCGCTACGCCGGCGAGGACGGATTGGGGCAGGCCTTCAGCTTCGATCTGCTGCGCGCCGACTTCGACCCCCGGGTCTTCCGAAGCGTCATCACGGCGAACCTCGAACTGGCGGCCGCCTCGGGATCATCGACCACGTGGGTGTTCTCCAACCACGATGTCGTCCGTCACGCCACGCGCTACGGACTGCCGGTCTCAGGAGACAGTGAGCGCATGGGGCGGGAATGGCTGCTCTCCGGGGGAACCGCGCCCGAACTCGACGCTGCTCTGGGTCTGCGCCGGGCTCGCGCGGCCACGCTGCTGCAGCTCGCCCTGCCAGGTTCGGCCTATCTGTACCAAGGCGAGGAACTCGGGCTGCACGAGGTGCCGGACATCCCCGAGGCCGCACGGCAGGATCCGACGTTCTTCCGCAGCCGCGGCGTGGAGCTCGGTCGCGACGGCTGTCGAGTGCCGTTGCCGTGGACATCAGAAGGACCGGCTTTCGGCTTCGGAGACGCGGCGCCGCATCTGCCGCAGCCTGACTGGTTCGCCGAGTACTCTGCCGAGCGCGAGGAGGGCGACCCGTCGTCGACACTGTGGCTGTATCGCCGTGCGCTGCGACTGCGCAGCGAGCTGAGAGAGAGCGAGCAGCTGGAGTGGCTCGAACTCGGAGACGAGGTCGTCGGATTCCGGCGGCCGGGCGGCTGGGTCAGTGTGACGAATTTCGGCCCGCAATCGGTGCCGCTGCCGGACGGTGACGTCCTGCTCTCGAGCGAGGAGCTGCCTGGCGACGGCACTCTCCCCGGCGCTGCGACCGTATGGCTGCGAGATCCCGACACCGGTGAGAACACGAGAGGATGAAGGGCGCACGCCATGGCGACAGTGACATATGACAGCGCGAGTCGGGTCTATCAGCCCGGCCGGAAGCCTGCAGTCGACGGTCTCGACCTCCACGTCGAGGACGGCGAGTTCATCGTTCTCGTCGGACCGTCCGGCTGTGGCAAGTCCACGAGCCTGCGGATGCTGGCCGGCCTCGAAGAGGTGAGCGACGGACGGATCCTCATCGGCGACCGAGACATCACCGATGTCCCGCCCAACGAGCGGGACATCGCCATGGTGTTCCAGAACTACGCTCTCTATCCGCACATGAGTGTGGGAGACAACATGGGCTTCGCCCTCAAGATCGCCGGAGTTCCCGCTGCGCAGCGCAGAGCCCGTGTCCGCGATGCCGCAGAGCTGCTCGACCTCGGCGAATACCTCGACCGAAAGCCCAGAGCGCTGTCGGGCGGACAGCGACAGAGGGTGGCGATGGGAAGGGCCATCGTGCGAGAGCCCAGGGTGTTCCTCATGGACGAGCCGCTGTCGAATCTCGATGCCAAACTGCGCGTGCAGATGCGCTCGCAGATCGCTTCGCTGCAGTCGCGTCTCGGGGTCACCACTGTGTACGTCACCCACGATCAGACGGAAGCACTGACGATGGGGGACAGGATCGCGGTCCTCAACGACGGTCAGCTGCAGCAGGTCGACTCTCCGTCGGTGATGTACTCGCGACCGGCGAATGTCTTCGTGGCGGGGTTCATCGGTTCGCCTGCGATGAACCTCGTGCAGGCGGAGAAGATGGAAGCCGGTGCCGTCGTCGGTGACGTGGTCATCCCGGTGCCCAGGGAGGCGCTGCAGGCATCCTCCGGGGACACCATCACGGTGGGGATCAGACCGGAGGACCTTCGACTGGGCGAGCGCGGAATTCGCCTAAGAGTGGAAATGGTGGAGGTGCTCGGTGCGGACACCTTCGTCCACGGTCGACCCGCCGATGCCGGGGAGGCGGAGTTGGTCGTCGTCCGGGTGCCCACGGAGCGCGCTCCGCGCAAGGGTGAGACGATCCGCGCGCACCCGGACCCGGAGAGGCTTCACCTCTTCGATGCCGAATCGGGGATCAGGCTCTAGGGTCATGTCCTCGCCGAGGCGGGGGAGCCGGAGATCTCGCCGCTCTGATCCGGTCGTCCAGTCTTTCGATGGCGGTCCGGCCCTACGGTGCAGTAGGAAAGGGAGCGAGCCACGGCGCGCATTTCCGTCCCTCAGCCCGCATTGCGACCTAGGATGAGTTGTGAGCAGGGTCTCACCTGCGCCGATGGTTCGATGACGACCGGAAGGACGATGATGTTCACCCACAGCACGCTGCGCAGGGGGCTCGGCAGAACGGTCGCGGGACTTGCCGCGATCGCGCTCGCCGCCGGGCTGGCGACGGCACCGGCAAGCGCTCAGACGACAGAACCCCAACCGACCGACGGCGGCACCGCGGATGCGACGACGCTGCGCATCGCCACCGACGGCTTCATCGACTCATTCAACCCGTTCACCTCCTTCTACCTCCTCCCGACGAACACCTTCCGCTACATGTACGAGAACCTCGTCGCCAACGATGCGAAGGACGGTTCGATCACCGAGGGCCTGGCGACCGAATGGTCGACCGACGACGACGGCAAGGTGTGGACGTACAGCATCCGCCCGGACATGAAGTGGTCGGACGGCGAACCGCTGACGGCGAACGACGTCGCCTGGACCTACACGCAGATGATGGAGAACGAGGATCTCGCGGTCGCCAACGGCAGCCTCGTCGAGAACTTCGAGAAGGTCGAAGCGCCCGACGACGGTACTGTCGTCATCACGCTGAAGAATCCGCAGGCGAACAATCCCGGCCAGGAGATCCCCGTCGTCCCCGAGCACATCTGGTCGACAATCGACAACCCGGGCGAGTTCAAGAATGATGCGAACACGGTCGGCTCGGGACCCTTCCAGCTCGAGAGCTACGAGGCGAACAAATCGGTCACGCTCAAGGCCAACCCGAACTTCTGGCGCGGCAAGCCCAAGCTCGACGGCATCCAGTACCGGTACTACACGAACTCCGACGCCCAGGTGCAGGCCGTCCGCTCGGGTGAGGTCGACATGATCACGCTGCTCTCCCCGGAGCAGTTCACCGCCCTCGAAGGCGCCGACGGCGTCGAACTCAACGACGGCCGCGGCCGCCGCTTCAACAGCATCTCCATCAACTCCGGCCTCGCCGACGCCGAGGGCAAGGAGTTCGGCACCGGCAACGAGGCGCTCAAGGACGTGAAGGTCCGGCAGGCGATCCGCGCCGGCATCGACACCGAGACGCTGCGCAAGCAGGTCATGCAGGACTACGCCCAGCCCGCGACGAGCTTCATCCCCTCGGTGTACTCGACCTGGGCTCTGCCCGCCGATAACCCTGTGATCACCGGGTTCGACGTCGAGAAGGCGAAATCCCTCCTCGACGAAGCCGGGTGGACCCCCGGTGCCGACGGAATCCGGGAGAAGGACGGCAAGAAGCTCGAACTCCGCTTCCTCACCGACGCCGCCGAGCCGATCGAGCAGAACACCGCGAAGTTCCTCGAACCGTGGATGAAGGACATCGGGATCCAGCTGAAGAACGAATCGAGCGACTCCGACACCGTCTCCGAGCTCACCACGAAGGGGGACTACGACCTCTACTTCTCCGGCTGGTCGATCAACCCCGATCCGGACTACCAGCTGAGCATCAACACGTGCGGCAACCGTCCCGACGCCGAAGGCAACGGCGGCACCACGCAGGACGGCTACTGCAACCCCGAGTTCGACAAGCTCTACCAGGCCCAGCACATCGAACTCGACCAGGGCAAGCGTGCCGACCTCGTCCGTCAGGCCCTCGAGATCAACTACGAGGACACTCCCTCGATCGTGCTCTGGTACCCCAACCAGCTCGAGGCCTACCGTTCGGACAAGTTCACCGGCTTCACGAAGCAGCCAAGCGACGGCGGCGCGATCGCCAACCAGGTCGGCTACTGGGGCTACACCTCGGTCGAACCCGCGAGCGAAGCCGCCGGTGCCTCTGACGGAGGCGGGCTGAGCGCGGGTGCCTGGGTCGGCATCGCGATCGCCGTCATCGTCGGCGGTGGCGGAGTTCTCTGGTTCGCCACCCGCGGGCGCAGGAACGCCGACGACCGCGAGTAGTCGACCCGTCCCACCCCGGCCGCTCCGGTCACCGCCGGCAGTTCCGCACCGGAACGCACTGCCCGAGCACCACCTCGGCGGTGGCCGGAGCGGCCCCCTCTCCATCAGGAGCGCACCCGTGACAGCATCGACGAACAACCCCTCCGGTCCCGGCGACCCCGGGACCTCGGACCCAGCCACCACCGGCCCTGCCGCCTCAGGCCCCGCCGTCGACGGGCTCGGCACCCCCATCGACACCGACGAACCGCCGAAGGGCGCCTCGTTCGCCGCGTACTTCCTCCGCAAACTCGGCGGTTCGGCGATCTCGATGGTCCTCGTCATCGTCCTCGGCTTCTTCGCCTTCCGGCTCCTCCCCGGCGACCCGGTCCTCAAGATCGCCAAGGAACGGCCGATGAGCCCGGCCCAGATCGCCGAGCTGCGCAGCCAGTACGGCCTCGACAAACCGCTCATCGTCCAGTTCTGGGACTACCTCGTCGGCATCGTCACGGGCAACCTCGGCGAGAGCTACGTCTACCGCAAACCCGTGTCCGCGCTCATCGGCGAATACCTCGGCCCGACCCTGCTCCTCACCGCCACCGCCGCGGTCATCGCGATCGTGCTCGGCCTCTGGCTCGGACAGCTCTCGGCGTGGCGGCGCAACTCGCTCTTCGACAAGCTCGCCTCCTCCACCGCCCTCGTCTTCTGGTCGGTCCCGACGTTCTGGCTCGGCCTCATCCTCCTCATGGTCTTCGGCGGCACCCTCCAATGGCTGCCGACCGGTGGGATGATCACGCCCGGACTCGACCCGTGGTCACCGGAGGCGATCATCGACGTCATCCGCCACCTCATCCTCCCGGTCATCACCCTCGTCGCCGTCGTCTACGCGCAGTTCCTCATGGTCATGCGCGCCTCCCTCATCGAGGAGATGTCCGAGGACTACCTCACGACCGCTCGCGCGAAGGGCCTCACCGAGGACGAAGTCCGCCGCCGACACGCCGTGCCCAACGCACTCCTGCCCACGGTCACGGTCGTCTTCCTCCACCTCGGCGGACTCATCGCCGGCGCCGTCACCGTCGAGGCGATCTTCTCCTGGCCGGGCCTCGGCAAACTCACCTTCGACGCGATCAGCGGCCCCGACCTGCCCCTCCTCCAAGGCACATTCGTCGTGTTCTCCGCGATCATCATCGTCATGAACCTCGCCGCCGACCTCGTCTACCGCTGGCTCGATCCGAGAGTGAGGAGAGCGTGATGGACAACGATCACCGCGCCGAGGCGGCCCCCGGATCCGCATCGACCCCGGGCACCCAGCCCGCATCGTCCCCGACGACCGGATCCGCACAGTCCCCGGGCACCGAGCCCCCACGGTCTGCTGCCACCCGCGGCGGTGCCGCCGTCTTCGACAGTGCGAAGCTCGTCCGTGAACGCCGTCTGCGCAGTCTCCGACGCAACTGGCGCGCCTTCCGCTCCGACACCCCGGCGATGATCGGGGCGATCGTCCTCCTCCTCTTCGTCCTCATGGCGATCTTCGCTCCCGTCATCGCTCCGGCCTCGATGCTCGACGTGACGAAGCAGCTCGACGTTCCGCGCTACGCCCCGCCGAGCCTCGCCCACCCGCTCGGCACCGACGACCTCGGCCGCGAGATCTGGGCGCGCATCGTCTGGGGCTCGCGCGTCTCCCTCCTCGTCGGCGTCGCCGCGACCCTGATGTCGATGGTCATCGGCACGCTCATGGGCTTGGCCGGCGGACACTTCACCGGCATCGTCGGGGCCGTCGTCATGCGCCTCATCGACTTCTTTCTCGTCCTGCCCTCCCTGCTGCTCGCCATCGTCCTCTCCACCGTCCTCGACCGCGGGGTCTTCACGATCGTCGTCGCGATCGGCATCGCCTCGTGGGCGTCGACGGCCCGGATCGTGCGCTCGCAGACCCTCAGCGTCGAATCCCGGCTCTACATCGAGCGGGCGCGCATCCTCGGTGCCGGACATCGGCACATCCTCGTCAAGCACCTGCTGCCCGCCGTCATGCCGCTCGTGCTCGCGAACACGACGCTCATGGTCGGCAGCGCGATCATCGCGGAGTCGACGCTCGCGTTCCTCGGCCTCGGGGACCCGGGTTCGGAATCGTGGGGGACGATCCTCAAGAACTCGATGGACGCCTCGGCGGCGACCTCGGGATACTGGTGGTACGTGCTGCCGCCGGGCATCGCGATCCTCCTCGTCGTCCTCGCGTTCACGATGGTCGGCCGGGCGCTCGAAGCGATCATCAATCCGACCCTGAGGAGCAGCCGATGACCGATCTCAGCTTCGACGACGTCTCGATCACCTACCGCTCCTCGTCCTCGCGCGGCGACGTGCCCGCCGTCATCGACGTCAGCCTCGACCTGCCGAGCGGGTCGACCCTCGGCATCGCCGGTGAGTCGGGCTCGGGGAAGTCGACGCTCGTGATGTCGGCGCTGCGGCTGCTGCCGAAGTCGGCGACGGTGACCGGGCACGTCCGCCTCGGCGGCCAGGACATCTCCGATCTCAGCTTCGGGCAGATCCGTGCGGTGCGCTGGGCGCAGGCGTCGATCGTCTTCCAGGGCGCGCTCCACTCCCTCAACCCCGTCCGCCGAGTCGGCCGGCAGATCGTCGAAGCCCTCGAACACCACGCCAAGGGCACGTGGACGACGCCCGAGAAGCGTCGGGCGCGGATGCTCGAGCTCCTCCGCGAGGTCGACCTCGACCCGGCGAAGGCCGAGGCGTACCCGCACGAGCTCTCGGGCGGGCAGAAGCAGCGGATCATGATCGCGATGGCGCTTGCGTGCGAACCCGACATCATCATCGCCGACGAGCCGACCACCGCCCTCGACGTCATCGTGCAGAAGCAGATCCTCACCGGGCTCGCCGACCTCGTCGCCGACCGCGGCATCTCGCTGCTGATGATCAGCCACGACCTCGCCGTGCTCTCCGCGGTGTGCGCGAACCTCGCGATCATGAAGGACGGCCGGATCGTCGAATACGGTCCCAGCGACGACGTGTGCCTGCGCCCCCGGGAGGAGTACACCAAACAGCTGGCCGGGGCGTTCCCGCAGATCGGCGACGAGGAGTCGCGTCTGCGTCCGCGCACCGCCAAACCCGCCGAGGTGCGGCTGACCGATCCGTTCACGATGACCGACGAGGTGGTGCTCGAGGCGCAGAACCTCAGCGTCACCTTCGACACCCGGCAGGGCCGGGAGAGAGCCGTCCACGGCGTCGACCTCGCCCTGCGCAGGGCCGAGATCCTCGCCGTCGTCGGTCAGTCGGGATCGGGGAAGACGACGCTGGCGCGCTCACTCCTCGGCCTGCAGGAGACCGACCCGGGATCGCGGATCGCCTTCGCCGGCCGGCCGCTGCCCAGGAAGGCCAAGGACCTGCGGGCATTCCGGCGCCAGGTGCAGATGGTCCTCCAGGACCCGGCGGGGTCGCTCAATCCGAAGCGCAGCGTCTACGAAGCCGTCGCCGAGGGACTCCAGGTCCAGGGGCTGACCGAGGACGAGTACGCGAAGGTCATCGGAGCGCTCGAGGCCGCGGAGCTGACCCCGGCTGCGGACTACCTCGAGTCGATTCCGCAGGAGCTCTCCGGCGGTCAGCGACAGCGCGTCGTCATCGCCGGTGCCCTCGCGCTCGACCCGCAGGTCCTCCTCGCCGACGAGCCGGTCGCCTCCCTCGATGCCTCGGTGCGCGGAGAGATCCTCTCCCTCTTCCTCGCGCTGAAGAAGAACCTCGGGATGAGTGCGCTCATCATCACCCATGACCTGGGCCTGGCCTGGAACATCGCTGATACGGTGGCGGTGATGAAGCAGGGAGAGATCGTCGAATACGGACCCGTCGACACGGTCCTCGCCGACCCTCAGCACGCGTACACGCGCGAACTCCTCGCCGCCGTGCCCCGCCTGGGCAGCCAGAGCCTCGTCCGGTCGGGTGCGACGGTGCCGGGAGGTGCTGCGTCGTCGGATGGCGCGGCACCGGGTGTGACCGCACCAGACGCCACCGCGCAGGGCGTCTCGGCGCAGTGGACCGCGGATCGTGCGGGAACCGACGACACATGACCAGCCCCTATCTCGACTCCGCGCCTCTGGTCCCCGGGGACACCGTGCGTCTCATCGCCCCCTCGGGCCCCGCGGACGAGGACTCGCTGCAGCGGGCGATCTCCCAGCTGGAGGCGTGGGGTCTCAACGTCGTACCGGGCGCTCATCTGCGCGCCCGGCATCCGCGCGTCAACTACCTCGCCGGCACCGATGAGCAGCGCCGCGCCGACCTCGTCGACGCGTGGTGCGACCCCACGGCCGCGGCGGTCATCGCACTGCGCGGGGGCTACGGGGCGATGCGACTGCTCGACGGCCTCGACTTCGCCCACCTGGCCCGCCACGGACTGCGCCCCGACGGACGCCCCAAGCTGCTCACCGGGTCCTCGGACATCACCGCGCTTCACCAGGCCTGGGACCACCACCTCGGCGTCGCGACGCTCTTCTGCCCGATGCCCGGCAACGACCCGTTCAAGGAGTCGGCCGTCGTCCCCGCCGAGGTGGCCTCGTGGCTCTTCGCCCCCTGGGGCGGGCGCGAACTCGGCTTCCCGCCCGACACGACCGGGGCCCCGGACGCACAGACCTCGCACCCCGGCGATCCCGGGGAAGCCAGTCACGCGCACCTCAGCGCCCCCGGTACCCCCTCTCCGCCCGAATCGCGGACGCAGAGTGTCGATGCGGGCCGCGAGAATCGACACTCTGCGTCCGGGAGATCGCCAGCGGACGCCTCCGCCTCGCGAACCGGCTCTGCCGGCGACGACTCGAGGACGAAATGGTCGGAGAATTCGGCCGATTCTCAGACCATTTCGTCCTGGGGATTGCGGGACTCGCGCTCGCGGGCCCAGTCGGACGGCACGTCCGCGGACACCACGTCTGCGGACACCACTCCAGTCAGTCGCGCGCGGACGCTCGTGCCGGGCACAGCCGTCGGGCGGCTCGTCGGCGGCAACCTCAGTCTCGTCGCGGCGGGACTGGGCAGCCCGGAACTCGCCGACGTCCGCACCCGGCGTGCGACGCGAGGACCGGCGATCGCGATGCTCGAGGACGTCGATGAAGAGCTCTACCGTCTCGACAACCTCCTCGTCCAGCTCGTCCGCGGCGGGTGGTTCGCCTCGGCGGATGCCCTCGTCCTCGGGTCGTGGATCGACTGCGCGCCGATCGACGAGATCGAGGCTCTCGTCCTCGACTTCCTCGGCGAGGCGGGGATCCCGATCGTCTCGGAGATGGGGTTCGGCCACGACCCCGATGCGCCGAGCACCCCGCTCGGCGTCGACGTGAGACTCGAGGCGACAATGGGGCAGCGGCCGCGGATGTGGGTCGAACGATGAGCGAGAACAGACGGATGAGCGAACAGAGACGGATGAGCGAGCAGAGAAACCGGAGGGCGACGAGATGAATGAGACGACGAGCGACATCGGCTTCGACAGTCTGCCCGGGGTGCGCTTCAGCGCGCTCGCCTTCGATGTCGACAGCGGGGAGCAGGTCTTCGCGCACCATGCCGAGGACGAGCTCGACACCGCGAGCATGGGCAAGGTCTTCCTCCTCCACACAGCCCTGCAGATGTCCGTCGACGGGACGCTCGACCTCGCGGAGCGGCTGAGCCGCAGACCATCGGAGCGCATCGACGAGTCGGGCATCTGGTACCTCATGGAGCAGAACGACCTGAGCATCTACGACGTCGCGGTCCTCATCGGGGCGTTCAGCGACAACTTCGCGACGAACGTCCTCATCCGCCGCGTCGGACTCGACAACGTCGCCCGGCTGGTCGCCGCCCTCGGCTACCGGAACTCCGGACTCCACGACTTCCTCCGCTGGCCGCGGCCCGCGCAGGCCCCGCGCACCCTGTCGACCGGCACCGCCGCCGAGCTCAGCGACTTCATGGCCCGCCACGCCAGAGACGAGTTCTGGGACGAGTCGACGAATGAGATCTTCCGTCGCTGGTTGGGTGCCGGCGCGGACACCTCGATGGTCGCCTCGGCGTTCGACCTCGATCCGCTCGCCCACTACCACTACCAGCGTGACGTCTGGGTGTGGAACAAGACCGGGACGGACAGTGCGATCCGCGCGGACGCCGGCATCGTCATGACGCCTCGGCGCCGGGTCGCCTACGCGGTCTTCGCGAACTGGGAGAAGGGGACGGACCGCGTCGTCGAGGTCATGCCGGTCATGCGCGCCGCCGGTGACGCCATCCACCGCTTCCTCTGACAGCGCCACCGACCACCCAGCGCCACCGGCTACCAAGCCCAGCCACCCGCCCAGCACCACTGACAACCCAGCCCCACCGCTTCCCCGACTGAAGGACCACCCCATGATCTCCGACGGCTTCCTCTTCATCAGCGTGCTCATCGCGATCGCCGCCGCCCTCGTCATCGCCGGCCACAGCGGCCGCTTCCGGATCTTCGCCCACGTGCCCGGCTTCGTCTTCCTCTACATCATCGCGGCCCTGCTCAACACGGTCGGCGTCTTCGACCACTCCGACTCCGTCACCGAGGTGGGCGACGGCCTGCGCACGGCCCTGCTGCCGGCGATGATCCTCCTTCTCCTCTTCAAGTGCGACATCCGGCAGATCATCCGGCTCGGTCCCAAGCTGCTCCTCACGTTCGCTGTGACCGCCGCGAGCATCGTCGCCGGCTTCCTCGTCAGCTATCTCATCCTCCGCTCGGTCCTCGACCCCGAGGCGTGGAAGGCGCTCGGTGCCCTCAATGCCTCGTGGACAGGCGGGTCGGCGAACATGGTCGCGGTGCAGGAGATCCTCCAGGCGCCCGAGGACGTCTTCGGGTACGTGCTCATCGTCGACACCGTCATCTACTCGTTCTGGCTGCTGCTGATCTTCTCCTCCGTGACGGTCTCCGACCGCTTCAACCGCTGGACGAAGGCGGACACCTCGAAGCTCGAGGTCGCCTCGACGGCTGACGACGAGGAGAAGCCGCTGACGATGCCCGCGCTCTTCGGGCTCCTCGGATTCGCCCTCCTCGTCTCGGCGCTGGCGATCCGAGCGGGCGAGCTGCTGCCGGAGATCGGCACCGTCATCAACGCCTCGACGTGGACGATCCTCATCGTCAGCGTCCTCGGTCTCATCATCGGCTCGACGCGGTTCGGCCGGGTGCGCGGCTCGAGCGAACTCGCCACGATCATGCTCTACGTCATCATCGGCATCATCGCCTCGGGCTCCGACTTCACCTCGCTCACGCAGGCCCCGCTCTACCTCGTCGCCGGTCTCATCGTCATCGTCGTCCACGCCGCCATCATGCTCGTCTACGCGAAGCTGACGAAGACCGAGCTCTTCAGCATCGCCGTGGCGAGCACCGCGAACATCGGCGGCATCGCCTCGGCGCCGGTGGTGGCTGGGGCCTTCAATCGCCAGCTCGTTCCCGTCGGCGTGCTCTTCGCGCTCATGGGCACGTTCCTCGGGACCTTCCTCGGCCTCGCCTCGGCGCAGATCATGTCCAGCCTCGGGTGATGCGGAGCGCCGGCCCTGCCGCGCCACCACAGGACCCGCCCCGCCACCCGGCGCCGGGTTTCACGTCCGGCCGGCGCGCGGTGCGGTGCGGACTCTCCCGACCGCAGGCCCTGCCGACCCCAGGCCCGCTCGATCAAGCGGCAGTGCGGATGTGGGCGCGTGCACGGACACAGATCCGCACTGCCGCTTGATCGGGGCACCGGAGGCGTAACCTGGGCGTACGCGAGCGCCCACTGCCCGCGACCACGCAACGACAAACCCGACTCAGCGACAAGCCCCACCCCGCAGCAATCCCCCACCCCGCAGCAATCCGCCACACCGCGACCACCTTGGCGAGGATCACCCTCCCCGCCGCGAAAGGACACAGATGAGCATCGACGTCTTCGACGGACACAACGACCTCGCGTGGTGGCTGCGGGAGGAGCGCGACTACAGCGTCGACGGGCTCAACGACCCGCAGATCTCGCCGTTCACGACGATGGATCAGCTGCGGGACGGTCATGTCGCCGCGCAGTTCTGGTCGGTGTACGTCCATTCGTCGATCACCGGGGCCGACGCCGTCGTCGCGACATGGGAGCAGATCGACGCGGTCCGCCGCTTCGTCGCCGCGTACCCCGAGCGTCTGAAATTCACCCGCACCGCCGCCGAGGTGGCCGCCGCCCGGGATGCCGGCCGCGTCGCCTCGCTCATGGGCGTCGAGGGCGGCCAGCAGATCGACGAATCGCTGGCGATGCTGCGCAGCTATGCCCGCGCGGGCGCGAGGTACATGACGCTGACGTGGTCGACGACGCATTCGTGGGCGGACTCGGCGACCGACGAACCCCGGCACGACGGCCTCACCGCCTTCGGCCGCGAGGTCGTGGCGGAGATGAACCGGATCGGCATGATCGTCGACCTCTCCCACGTCGCGCCGAGCGTCATGCACCAGTCCCTCGACCTCACCACGCTGCCGGTGATCTTCAGCCATTCGTGCGCCCGCGGCCTCAACCCGCACCCGCGCAACATCCCCGACGACGTCCTCGACCGCCTGCCCGGCAACGGGGGAGTGGCGATGATGACCTTCGTCCCGTCGTTCGTCTCGCGTCAGCGCTGGGACTGGGCGGAGGCCGGGGAGACCGGCACTGCCCCCGAGGTGACCGTGGCCGATGTCGCCGACCACTGCGACTACGTGCGCGAGCGGATCGGCATCGACCACGTCGGGCTCGGCGGGGACATCTGCGGCGTCGATGAGCTGCCGATCGGGCTCGGCGACGCCGGGCAGTACCCGAACCTCTTCGCCGAACTCTCCCGCCGAGGCTGGTCGGATCCGGACCTGCGCAAGCTCGGCTTCGACAACGTCATGCGCGTCCTCGAGGCGCATGAGGACGCGTACGTGTCGTTCCTGGGGGAGTCATGACGGGCGCTGGGGCTGGGGCGCGCGCCGAGGCGGCAGCCGACGCCACCGCGACCACCGAGGCGGCGCCGGGCACCGCGACCGCGCCGGCGTCACCCGCACCCCGCGTCCTCGTCATCGTCAACGACATCGACTCCCCGCCGGGGAAGTTCGCCGACTGGCTCACCGAGGCGGGCATCGACGCCGACGTCCGCATCGCCCCCGAGACCGGGGTGCCCGAACCGGCCGAGCTCGACCGCGTCGACGGCCTCATCCTCCTCGGCGGCGGACTCATGCCCGACGAGACCGACCGCGCTCCCTGGCTGCGCGGCGAGGCCGATCTCGTCCGCCGCGCACTCGACCACGACCTCCCGCAGCTGGGCGTCTGCCTCGGCGGGCAGCTCATCGCCCACGTCGCCGGCGGCACCGTGCAGGCGCAGTCGGGAACCCCGGAGAAGGGGTACACATGGATCGACCTCACCGAGGCGGCCGCCGAGGATCCCGTGTTCTCCGCGGTGTCCGCGCGGCCGGCGTTCCTCGAGAGCCACGTCGATCGGATCGTCGACCTCCCCGCCGAGGCGGTGCTGCTCGCGACGAGTCCGGCGTGCCGCATCCAGGCCTTCCGAATCGGGCGGGCGTGGGGCACGCAGTTCCATCCCGAGGCGACCGCGCAGAATATCTCGCGGTGGGACGAGGAGAAGCTGGCCAAACTGGGGTTTAATAAGGACACACTCGAAAGAGAGGCCGAGGAGCGTGAGGGCGACAGCCTCGTCGAAGCGAAGAGGCTCTTCACAGCGTTCCTCACCGTGGTCCGTGACCAGCGCGGGTGACCGACTGCGGACTGAGCGCCTCGAGACGACTACGGAGGAATCGTGAGTCACAGCGAGACAGCATCAGCGGACACCTCGAAGGACGGTGAGCAGCCGGAGACCCTGAAACGGGTGATGGGGCCCAAGCTGCTTCTCCTCTTCATCGTCGGAGACATCCTCGGCACGGGCGTCTACGCCCTGACCGGCACGGTCGCCGGTCAGGTCGGCGGAGCCGGGTGGGCGCCGGTCCTCCTCGCCTTCGCCGTGGCACTCATCACGGCCTGCTCGTACATGGAGCTCGTCACGAAGTACCCGCGCGCCGCCGGTGCCGCGCTCTATGCGCACAAGGCGTTCGGGATCCACTTCATCACGTTCCTCGTCGCCTTCGCCGTGCTCAGCTCGGGCATCACCTCAGCGTCGACGGCGTCGAACGTCTTCGCGGCGAACATGGTCGCCGGCTTCGGCTGGGACATCTCGGGCACCGGGGTGATGTGGATCGCGCTCGGCTTCCTCGCCCTCGTCGCGGCGATCAACCTGCGCGGGGTCTCCGAGAGCGTGTGGTTCAACGTCGTCCTCACCCTCATCGAACTCACCGGCCTCCTGCTCGTCATCGTCGTCGGCTTCTTCGCCCTCGGCTCCGGCACCGCCGACTTCTACCGCGTCGTCGTCTTCGAGACCGCCGAGGACAAGAGCGTCTTCCTCGCGATCACCGGAGCCACGGCGCTCGCCTTCTTCTCGATGGTCGGCTTCGAGGACTCGGTCAACATGGTCGAGGAGACGAAGGACCCGCGGATCTTCCCGAAGATCATGCTCACGGGCCTGTCGATCACCGGCGTCATCTACGTTCTCGTCTCGATCGTCGCCGTGGCGGCCGTGCCGATCGGTCAGCTCGCGACGAGCGAGACCCCGCTCCTCGATGTCGTGCGGGCCGGTGCGCCGGGGATTCCGATCGACGCGATCTTCCCGTTCATGACGATGTTCGCCGTCGCGAACTCGGCGCTCATCAACATGCTCATGGCCAGCCGCCTCCTCTACGGCATGGCGAAGCAGAACGTGCTGCCGCCGGTGTTCGCGAAGGTGCTGAAGAACCGCCGTTCGCCGTGGGTGTCGATCATCTTCACGACCCTCATCGCGTTCGCCCTCATCGTCGCGGTGACGAACATCCTGCCCGAGACCGTCACCGCCTCCCTCGGCGGCACGACCTCGCTGCTGCTCCTCACCGTCTTCGCGGTCGTCAACGTCGCAGTGCTCGTGCTGCGCCGCCAACCGGTCGATCACGAGCACTTCCGATCGCCGACCTACCTGCCGTGGCTCGGCGTCTTCACGTGCGCGTTCCTCGTCGGACCGTGGGCGCGCCTCGACGATCTCATCCAGTATCAGATCGCGCTGGCGCTCGTCGGCATCGGCGTGGTCCTCTGGGCGATCACCTGGCTGTGGAACCGCTCGGTCAAGGGCCGCAGCACCCGCTTCCGCCACCCGGACGACCTCACGTGATGACCGGGCCGTCCAGGATCTGCCGGCGGGGGAGCGTCGCCCTCCCCGGTCAGGGTCGTGCGGATGCGCTCCGACCTCCTCGGCGAGGTTGTGCGGAAGAGATCCGACCGCCTCGGCGAGGTCGTGCGGATGCGCTCCGACCGCCTTGGCGAGGCACGACCGCACCCCGCCCCACCTACCATGCTCACGTCCGCCCAGATCGGGCGGCAGCGAACCGAATGCGAAGGTGAACCATGACCATCATCGTCGGCTACGTCAACACCCCGGACGGGCGCGCGGCCCTCGACACCGCGATCGCGGAGGCGAAGAAGCACGACAGCAGCGTCATCGTCGTCAACGCCTCCAGGCCGGTCGTGCGGCGGGACTCCCATCGCCTCGGTGAGAAGGAGGTCGCGGAGGTGGAGTCCATCCTCGCCGAGGCGGGCGTGAGCGGCGAGATCCGCTCCCCGGGCAGCGAACTCGACCCGGCGGAGCAGATCATCGCCACCGCCGCCGAGGTGGGGGCTCAGCTCGTCGTGCTCGGCACCCGCAAGCGCACCCCGGTGGGCAAGTTCCTCCTGGGATCGACGGTCCAGAAGGTCATCATCGATGCCGTGTGCCCCGTGCTCTGCGTCAAGGCGGAGTACTGAGCTGAGTGCTGGGCGCTGGGCTGGACTGCGCGTTGGGCTGTGCTGAGGCGGGTGCCCGTCGGATGAGGTTCCGCCCGGTGACGTGGCTCAGCCGACGAGGGCGCTCTGGATGAGCTCGTAGTTGATCATCGCGCCGGCCCGCACGCCGCTGGCCGCGCTCGCGCCGAGCATCGCAGACATGTCCGCGACGTTCCCGACGGCCCACACACCGGGGATGTCGGTGCGACCCGTCGGGTCTGCGGGGATCGATGACCCCATGCCGCTCGGATCCTCGACGACCGTGCCGCCGAGCTGAGTGAAGACCTCGCCGTTGGCGCGGAAGAACGGGCCGACGACCAGCGCTTCGAGGGTGATCGCGGAGGCGGTGGGCGCCGAGGTGGCCCAGTGCTCAGGGGCGGTGGTGAGCAACCTGGCGGCAGCGGGTCCGGGAGCGGCGGTGGCTCCAGCAGTGGCGGCGCGGCCTCGGTCGGCGTTCGGCTGATCGGGATCCGAGGTGCCGGCGGCAGATCTCAGCGTCACGTTGGTGCCCGCGTCGGTCCTGTGCACTGCGTCGACCTGCGCATCGACGAAGGCGATGCCGAGGTTGTCGAGCATCGCCGCCTGCTCGGCCGTCGGCTCCGGCGCAGCGTGCCTGATGAAAGTCACCCGGTCGCTGAGCTGGGAGAACATCATCGCCTGGTGGTACGACAGGGCGGTGGTGCCGATGACGCCGATGCTCTGTCCGCGCACCTCGTAGCCGTGGCAGTAGGGGCAGTGGAGGACGGTGTCGCCCCATCCCTCGGCGAGACCGGGGATGTCCGGGAGCTCATCGGTGATGCCGGTGGCGATGACGACGTGCTGCGCAGAGACTTGCACGCCGGCTGAGGTGTCGAGGGTGAATCGATGGGGGCGAGCTGCTTCGGTGGGGGCGCTGTGCGCGCCGGTCACGGTGGGTGCCGCCTCGGCGGGAGCCTGCACATCGGTCGGGGCATTCTCCTGGTGGGGGCGAGCCGCCTCGGCGGGGGTGCTCTGTGCGCCGGTCACGGCGGCGTCGATGAACGTGACCCCGTAGCCCTCAGCCTCCGTCCGGCCCTTCGCGACGAGATCGAGCGGGTTGATGCCCTCGTGCCCGAGCACATTGTGGGCATGGGCGCTCGTGCGGTTGCGCGGTGAACCGGCGTCGATGACGACGACCCGGCGCAGGGAGCGCGCCAGCGCGATCGCCGTGGCGAGGCCGGCGGCACCCCCTCCGACGATGGCGACGTCGGCGGTGATGGTCTGAGTGGCAGCGGTCATGACAGTTCCCTCGCTTCAGGATTCGGACAGTGCAGAGATCGGTGGACAGGGACCAGTGTGCTCGGAGGCGGTCGTGTCTGCAATCGCGTTTGCGATAACTGCAATAACTGCCCTGTGCAAGGCGGTTCACCGAGGTGAGAGGTGCGAGAAAATCGCTGAGACAATGAATTCAAACTCGCGAAAATTATCTAAATAATTCGTACATCACTCTTCACATATCTCACCCGTGGATGTAAGATGGATCACACAGGAACCACAGGACGACGGACGGACCTCGAGGACATGACCCTCACCCCGGATCGCAGTCGCGATCAACGGAGCGCACGCCGCAAGCGGATGGCGTGCCGCTCGCGTGCGGCCGGAGGTCGGGTTCCGAACGGCAGTCGTCAGCGCAAGCTCGACAGGCGGCGGTCGAGCGGCGATGCTCCCGATTCCGCGGCCGGCCCCGACGCGTGGTGGATCCCTGCGGAGTGCTCAGACTGGGACGAATCGGCCGCCCACCGGCAGAACGATCTCATCGAGCGGCAGCGGGGTGTGCTCGGCTCGCTCGGGCCCGCTCCCGGCGACGGGGAAGTCGGGTTGGGCTTCGCCAGCTCGATCTCCGACCGGACCATGCACGACAGGGTGTCCGGACCACCGGCCGAACCCCGCGATCCTTTTCCCGACGAGACGGCGTCGTCCGACCCTGAGAATGTCGACATTGATGTTGCCGACGATGCGCAGTCGACCGTCTCGGCGGTCCACCCTCTGCTCAACGAAGAAGCGTGGGCCGATCTCTCGTCGCTTGCGCCGGAGATGACCGGAAGCATCGAAAGTCTGCGCACGCTCGTCGACGAATTGGAGTGTTTCGCGCGACCGATGGGTCCCGATGAGGCGATCGCGATGCTCGACGGCATCGAGACGATCAACCGCCTCGCCGAAGCGCTCTCAGTCGTCACTCTCTCCGTGTTCCAGCGGGTCGGTGCTCCACGGGACTACGGTGCGAAGTCGACGAAGGACCTCGTGCGGGATCGCTGTGGGGTGTCCTCGCGAGAAGCGTCACGACGCGTCGATCTGGCAGACAACCTGGGCAAGCGGGTGACCACCTCAGGGGAATCGCTCGAACCCGTCAACCCGGCGATCGCGGAGGGACTTCGCTCCGGACGACTGTCAACGGTGCAGGCCGGTCTGATCACCCGCTTCATCGGAGAGCTTCCACGCTCGGTCACAGAGGCGCAGCGACTCGAGGCGGAGAGCATCCTCGTCGACAAAGCGCCGGCCGTGCACGTCAAAGACTTAAGGATCCTCTTCGACGAGATCCTCAAATGGCTTGATCCCGATGGCGAGCTGCCCAAGGACGACACTCCCCGAGAGGACTTCGCCGTCCATCTGCGCGCCCGCAAGGACGGAACCTGGGACCTCAGGGGTCGCTTGGACGCCGTGGTCGGTGGAATCATGCACGGGCTGCTCACGTCACGCATGCAGTCCGAGTCCGAGAGCGGCGCCGACTCGTGCGCCGACGGCACTCAGCCAGCCGATGGCGAGGAGCCGGGCACGGGCATGCAGTCAGCCGGTGACGATGTGGGCTCGAGCAGCGATGACGATGCACGTCACGGCGGTGAGGTCAGCGGCAGTGAGGCCATCGGTAACAATGAGCCACACGGCAGCGGTGATCCGACCGGCATCGGTGTCCCGAGGCGCAGCGGCGATCCGGGCGCCGACGATGCGGCGGACGACGTCATCCAACTGTTCTCCGAAGTGCTCTGCGGCGACCGTTACGACGCCGTCGATCCGACTCCGCAGCAGCTTCCCGTCGCGTCGGCCCAGAGTTCGCGCGCCGCGGATGTCCCTGCGGGGTACGGAATGCGCGACGACGGCATCGCTGTGCCCATGGCCGGAGCGCAGCCATCTGTGCGCAACCGCATCTACGAGCGGTTCGCCACGATCATCGGCCGCATCGAAATGGATCACGTCGGAGCAGGTGCCCCGTTCGCGCTCGTCGTCACCGCAAAGGCCGAGGACATCGCCACAGGAAGCGGTCGTGCGACAACCGGGGCCGCCGAGAGCTTCCCCATCGACACCGCTGTCCGCGAAGGACTCAACGGGACCGTCTTCTTCCACCTCATGAGCGAAAAAGGCCGCACGGTGAGAGTCGAGACCGAGAACCGGTACGCCAACAAGAACCAACTGGCGATTCTCGCCGCACGAGACAAAGGCTGCACGTTCCCCGGCTGCGAGACCCCGCCGGGCTGGTGCGAAGCACACCATATCGTGCCGTTCTCCGAGGGCGGCAAGACCAACATCAACAACCTCACCCTCGCGTGCAGCTATCACCACCACCTCATCGACCGAACCGACTGGGAGACGATCATGCTCTTCGACGGCAGGGCTGCGTGGGTGCCTCCGGCGACCATCGACCCAGCGCGACGGCCGATCCTCCACACCCGCTTCATCGCCGACGACATCGCTGACACCCTCTTCGGATAGCAGCGCCACCACGGCATGAGGGGACGAGTGTGCCCTCGCCTCTATCGAACGACCTTCCAACAGGCGACCCTCGGACAGGCGACCGTCGGACGGGCGCCCCTTGGACAGACGATCCCCGCACACAGGACCCGCGCACAGACAACTACCGGCCAGTCGATCGATCCTGGTCAGCGCCGTGTGTGAGCCAGGTCATGGAATGATCGCGTCAAGGCGGCTGTTGGCCTGAACATGGAGCTTTCCCTTCTCGATCTCGTGCCCGTCCGCGTCGGGCAGACCACCTCGGACGCCTTCGCCGCGTCCCACGAACTCGTCCGCGCCGCCGATGCACTCGGATACACCCGCTACTGGGTCGCCGAACACCACAACATGCCGTCGATTGCCTCGACGATGCCCGGAGCCGAACTCATGTACCTCGGCCAGGGCACCGAACGCATCCGGCTGGGCTCGGGTGGAGTGATGCTGCCCAACCACGCCCCACTCGCCGTCGCCGAACTCTTCTCCCTCCTCGCAGCGATCTACGGAGACCGCATCGACCTGGGCATCGGACGGGCGCCGGGCACGGATCCCATCACCTCGGCGGCGATGCGGGGCCACCTCGGCGAAGGACGGATGGTCGACCGGAACGGTCAGACCATCGACCCCGTCGAGCAGTTCCCCCAGCACGTCATCGACACCCTGGCCCTGATGACCGCCGAGGGCGTGCGCATCCCGCTGCACGGCGGACGCGAACACACGCTGCGCGCGACTCCCGCACCCGTCCCGGGCACCCAGGTGCTGCCATGGTTGCTCGGATCCTCGGGATACTCGGCGCGCCTCGCCGCGGAACTCGGCATGCCCTACGTCTTCGCCAACCACTTCGCCGCCGGCGCGACGACGGGCATGAAGATCTACCGTGACAACTTCACGCCTGGCGCCTACGGTGATGAGCCGCGCACCTTCGTCACCGTCAACGCCGTCGTCTCACCCACCGAGGAGGAGGCCCGGCTGCGGTCCGAACCCTTCATGCTGCAGATGGCTCGGCTGCGCACCGGAGGGGCGATGGGACCGCTGCGACTGGCCGGCGATGACGTGCGGTCGGTGATGACCGATCAGGAGCGCATGGTCGCCGAAGAGCTGTCGAAGAACTGGATCATCGGCGACCCGCAGTCGGCGACGACCCAGATCGAGGAGCTCGCCGCCCGCTTCGAAGTCGATGAGGTCATGCTCCAGCCCGTGGCCGGCGCCATGGACGGCGAGGGCCTGCGCGAGGATGCCGCACGGATCCAGACCCTCGAGCTGCTCGCCGGTGAGATCCTGCGGTGAGCCCGAGCTGTGAGCCCCGAGCTGCGAGCCCCAGCGGGGAACTCCAGCGGTGAGCCCCAGCGGTGAACTCCAACGGTGAGAGGCAGTCCGAGAAACGGACTGTTCACCGTCTGACCCGAGACAATATCCGGGTCAGACAGTAGAATCGTCTGCGTGCATCGTTTCGATGCCCTGAGAATCGACCGAGACAGGTCGGTGCGCGGGGTGACGGAACGCAGAGAAATGAACATTCGGCGGCTTCCCCCGCGCGGGTGCGACCTCGGGTCGTTCCCGCAGACCGAAAGAGAATCAATGCGTACCAGAATCGCTGTTTCGGCGGCGCTCGGACTCGGGCTCGTGCTCAGTGCCGGCGCTCCTGCCATCTCGAGCAATCTGACTTCGACGAACTCCTCGTCCACCATGGCGGCCTCCGTCGTGCCCGGACAGGAACTCGAACCCATCACCGACGGCAAGATCGAGAAGGGCGAGACCGCCTACGTCGACGTCACCGTCGCCACGCTGTGGAAGGACACGTCCTCCCCGCGCAAGGTCGACGAACCGGCGCTCGGCAAGCCCGTCGACCTCGACAAATGGAACGACAACCTCAAGGACACCGAGGTGCGCCGCGGTCTGACCGGCAAGACCGAGACCCAGGCCGTCTACGGTTCGCCCGTCACCGTCCTCGACATCAAGGGCGACTGGGCGAAGGTCGCCGTCAACGACCAGTCCACCCCGAAGGACGACAAGGGCTACCCCGGCTGGCTGCCGACGAAGCAGCTCGTCGAGAACGACCGCTTCGGTTCCCTGAAGAAGGACCAGCCGCGTGCTGTCGTCACCGCGAAGACGGCCGAGCTCGAAGGCATCGAGTTCACGAAGGACACGGGAGCCGACCCGAGCTTCAACGTCGAGCTTCCCCTCATCGCCCAGGACGTCGAAGACGTGCGCGTGGCGCTGCCCGGCGGCGGCGCAGCGTGGATCGACGTCAACGACGTCGCCGTCTACGAGGCAGGCGACAAGCCCGCCAAGCCCTCCGGCGACGACCTCGTCGAGACCGCGAAGCAGTTCGACGGCCTCCGCTACCTGTGGGCCGGTGTCTCCGCCTACGGCTTCGACTGCTCAGGCTTCACCTACAGCATCTACCGCGCCCACGGCATCGACATCCCGCGCGACTCCGGCGACCAGGCGAAGGCCGGCAAGGAAGTGTCGTCGAAGGACCTCAAAGCCGGCGACCTGCTCTTCTTCTCGACGAGCTCGGGCACCGTCCACCACGTCGGCATGTACATCGGCGACGGCAAGATGATCCACTCACCCAACGCCTCGAAGACGGTCTACGTCGTCGACTGGAAGGATTGGGACAAGGGCAACGAGTTCTCCGGAGCCCGCCGCATCATCTGATGCGCATCCGTTCGTTCCCGCGCTGAAGCCGGTCGCAGTCGTCCTGCGGCCGGCTTCCGGCATTCGACAGGGCGTTTGTCCGCCGCCGAGGTGGTGGCGAGTCCGCTGCGGAGGGTCCAGGCGGCCGGTTTGGTCGCGAGTCCGCCGAGGTGGTGGGCAGCTCGCCGAGGTGGGGGCCAGACGGCCGAGTTGGTCGCGAGTCCGCCGAGGTGGTGGGCAGTCTTCCGAGGTGGTGGTGGCGAGTCCGCAGGCCGGGCCGGTCTGGCCGCCCGACTGTGAGCTCAGTGCCGCGAGGTCTGGCGGGACTTGAGGAAGATCGCCCGGGCCAGGTCGTCGCGGCGCTCGATGAGGAGACGCCGCAGGGCCGCCGGCGCATCGGCGTTCTCCTCGAGCCACGCGTCGGTCCGCTCGACGACGCCCTCTTCGTCATCCGACCACCGCGGGTAGAGCCCGAGCACGAGCCGCCGCGCGATCTCGATCGAATTGTCCGCCCAGAACCCGCGCAGCCGCTCGAAGTACTCGTCGACGTAGACCTCGGTGATCGGCAGCGCCGAGGGGGCGACGAATCCGGAGATGATCGCCGAGAGCACATCGTTGCTCAGCTGGGCCGCATCGAGGATCGCCTCCCATGCGCGCATCTTGACGATCGGCAGAGGCAGAGCCGCACTCGCGGTCTCGGCGCGCAATCGACCCGAGGAACTCTGGTCGAGGTGGGTCTCGCGGGCGATGTCCGTCTGGTCCGCCCACCCCAGGCTGACGAGAGCGGTGAGCGCGTTCCACCGCAGGGCATGATCGTTGATGAGCCCCCGGAACGGCAGCGAGGCGGCCGCATGCTCCGCGGGCCCCGTCGCTCCAGCCCGTGCAGAGGTCCGTCGCGAGGCAGTGGCCGACCCGGAGTCCGCACCCTTGCCGGCTGCGGCTGCGCGGTCGACGCGAGAGCCTTCAGCACTGGCGTCGGACGCAGCATCGGTGCCGGACTCAGCACTCGCAACGGACGCAGCACTGACATCGGACGCAGCACTCGCACCGGATGCAGTATCTGCCTCAGCCGCGGGCGGTGTCTCCGGGGAAGCCTCCTCGGCGACCTCGGGGCTCATGCTGTCGATCTCCTCGCCCACCGGCACCGAGAGCACCTGCGTGGCGAACGCGCGACCCATGGCGATCGACGGGTTGGCCTCGATGCAGCGCGCCGTGCGGGCGGTCAGCGAGAGGACGAGATTCGCGAGATGCAGCTGCGCATCCGACCCCGACTTCGCCGTCGCGAGCGCATCGAGTGCCGCCCCGAGGAGCCCGGAGATCGCCGTCTCGAAATTGCGTTCGGCCACCCACTGATCGAGGCAGAGCAGAGCCGTCTGACTCAGACCGGCCATGATGCCCGGATTGCTCTCCTTGCCGAGGCTGCGCGCATACGCCGTGAGATACCTCTGCACCGGCAGCAGCCCGTCGCGCACCGCATTGTCGAGAGCCGACCACACGAGTGCCCGCGACAGCGGATCCTTGATCCGCGACACCGCGGTCACCGCCGTCTCCGTCGACGCCTCGTCGAGGCGCACCCGCGCATAGTCGTGGTCGCCGTAGTTGAGGAGGGCGATGTCACCGCGCGTGCGACCGATGAGCTGCTCCACCTCGGCGGTCTCCCCATCGAAGTCGAAGACCACCGAATCGAGCGGCACGATGTCTCGTCCGGCCCGGCCAAGGGTCGCGATCTCGAGCGTGTGCGGCCGCAGCAGCTTCGCGCCCTCTGCCGAATCCGACTGCGAGATCCGCGCTCCTGTGATGCTCGCCCGCGCAGCATCGCGCGCGGCCCCGGCGCCCCGCGACGTCGCGGCGCTCCGTCCTGAAGCACCCTCCTGCGACGACCCGGCACCGCCAGCCGACCCGGCACCGCCAGCCGACCCGGCACCGCCAGCCGACCCGGCATCGCCGGTCGACCCAGCATCGTCGCCCGTCGTCAGGGCGAGCGAGAGCTCTGAGACCCCCGAGGTCCCCAGCCACGCGTCCGCCCAGCCGGCGATGTCACGCTCGGGAGCCGCCTCGGCGAGGCATTCGAGGAAGTCCGCCAACTCGGTGTTCCCGAACGCGAAGCGCTTGAAGTAGAGCCGGGACCCGGCGAAGAACGCCTCCCGCCCGACGTACGCGACGAGCTGCTTGAGCACCGAGGCGCCCTTGGCGTACGTGATGCCGTCGAAGTTGAGCTTCGCCGCCTCGACGTCGGGGATGTCGGCGACGATCGGATGCGTCGTCGGGTAAAGATCCTGCATATACGCCCACGCCTTTCGGCGCAGCGCGAACGTCACCCAGCCGTCGGTGAACCGCGTCGCCTCGGCGAGCGCCAGCCCGCCCATGTAATCGGCGAACGACTCCTTGAGCCACAGGTCGTCCCACCACTTCATCGTCACGAGATCGCCGAACCACATGTGCGCCATCTCGTGGAGGATGACGTTCGCCCGCGACTCGTACATCGCATCGGTGACCTTGTCGCGGAAGATCATCGCGTCCGTGAAGGTGACGAGCCCGGGATTCTCCATCGCGCCGAGGTTGTACTCGGGAACGAAGATCTGATCGTACTTGCCCCACGGGTAGGGGTAGTCGAACTCGGCGCTGAAGAAGTCGAGACCGGCCTTCGTGATCCCGAGGATGTCGGAGGCATCGAGATGATCGACGAGGGACGCCCGCGTCCACACGCCGAGGTCGACCGTCTCCTTCGTCACCGGGTCCGTCCACGTGTCCGTCGCCCCCTCATAGGGGCCTGCGGTGATGCACGTGATGTAGCTCGACTGCTTGAGCGTCGGCGCGAAATAATGGGTCACGGCATCGTCGCTGGTGGCCTCACGGCTCGTCTCGGCCTGATTCGACAGCACCTGGAATGCCTCGGGGGCGGTGACGCTGAAGACGAACTTCGCCTTGAGATCGGGCTGGTCGAAGTTCGCGAACACCCGCCGGGCATCGGTCGGTTCGAACTGTGAGTAGAGGTAGACCTTGCCGTCGGCGGCGTCGGTGAATCGGTGCAGACCCTCACCCGAGGTCGAATACCGCGCCCTGGCCTCAACGGTCAGCGTGTTCTTTCCCTCACGGACGGGAAACGTGATGCGGGCGCCGTCGAACACCTCGGCGGGGGAGAGGTCCTCCCCATTGATCTGGACGAGGGAGACTGAGTCGGCGATGAGGTCGATGAAGGTCTGGGCGTCGGCGCGAGCCTTGAACTCGACGACGGTGCGGGAGAGGAACGTATCAGCATCGGACTCGGCATTGCTCACATCGAGATGGACGGTGTAAGTCTTGACCTTGAGCAGATGAGATCGGCTCTGCGCTTCGTCTCGGGTCAGGTTCGTCGTCATTCTTCAGCCTCCTCGGCGCACCGACATTAGCATGTCACAATTCCGGTAATCTGAGTACAGCGAGCGCGGGAGGGGGTCGGAAAGCATGGCGAAAGTCGAGGTCAGCGGGCTGGCCAAGCGAGGGTTCAACATCATCGCCCACCGTCTGCGCATGGGATTCAAACGTGTCGGCGCGAACTTCGGACAGCTCATCCAGATCCCCATCGCCGCGACCGCCGCGTACGCGTTCTGCGTCTACGTCCTCGGCCATCCCTACCCGTTCCTCGCCGCCGTCGCCGCGGCCGTCGGCATCGGCCCCGTCGCCGACCGCCGCCTGCGCCGGTCGCTGGAGATCGGCTTCGGCGCGACCTTCGGGGTGCTCGTCGGCGAGGTGCTCGTCAACATCTACGGCTCCGGCATCTGGCAGCTCGCCCTCACACTCATCATCGGCCTCGTCATCGGCACGGTGCTCAACTCCGGGGGCATCTTCATCACGCAGATCGCCGTCCAGTCCGTCTACGTCGTCGTCGTTCCCGCGACCGCGACGACCCTGCCGTTCCCACGCACCCTCGATGCCCTCGTCGGCTCGCTCTTCGCGATCATCCTCGCCCTCATCATGCCCCGCGACGCCCGCAAGGTCCCGCGGGCGCTCGCCGCGAACCTCCTCGACGAGGTGAGCAGTGTGCTGACGATGATGTCGCGGGCGCTGCGGGACGCCGACACGGAACTCGCGATGCGGGCGCTCACCCGTGCCCGCGAGACCCAGGACATCATCGATTCGTGGGGGTCGTCGCTCCAGGTGTCGAAGGAAGCTGCGAAGATCAATGCGCGCGGCCGCCGCCATGCCGCCGAGGTGACCCGACTCTCCCGTGCCCACACCTACTCCGACCGGGCGATGCGCACGATCCGCGTCATCGCGCGCAGGGTCGTCGGCATCACCGAGCTCGGAGTGAAGAAGCCGATCATCGCCGACTACGTCGAATCCCTGGCCGACGGGGCGAAGAAGCTCGAGATCGCGCTGCGGCGGGGCACCGATCGCTCCCTCGCCGAGGTGGCCCTGTCCGAGGCCGCAGGCGAACTCGATCCGCGGGCGGAGAAGAGCTGGGACATCCACGACGAATCCCTCGTCCTGCTCCTGCGGCCGGTGGCCGCCGATCTCCTCCAGGCGGCCGGTCTGACGAACGACGCCGCCCACGATCGGCTGCCCTCGCTGGCCGAGGACAACGCCGACGGTCCGCCCGTGGAGTGACGCGTCCCGTCAGCTCTCGATGGGGGCGCCCGTCAGAGTTCGCCGAGGCGGTCGTCGGCTCTCGATGACAGCGCCCGTCAGTTCTCGATGACGAAGATGCAGTTCGTACCAGGTTCGAGCGCGGTGAACGTGTGCGGCTGATCGCCGGGATGGACGAGGTAGTCGCCGGCGACGAGTTCGTACGACTGGCCGAGCGCCTCGATCCGTGCCGCCCCGCGACCGACGATGACGTGCTCGACCGTGCCCGCCGGATGCGGGTGGGAGTTGCGTGACTCGCCCGGTTCGGCCGCGATGAAGTAGATGTCGCGCCGCGCAGTCGGCGGGGATGTCGAGAGCAGCGTCGCGACGTAGTTCGCGCTCGTCGACGGCAGGCTCGGCATGTCGCGGACATGGTGGAGGGCGACCTCGTGCTGCGGGGGATCGAGCAGTCGGGAGAGCGGGATGTCGAGGGCGGCGGCCAGGGCCCACATCGTCTCGAGGCTCGGATTGGCGGTGCCCGCTTCGAGGCCGGACATCGTCGACTTGCCGATGCCGGCGCGGCGCGCGACCTCCGAGAGGGAGAGACCGGCGCGCTGGCGTTCGCGCTTCACCGCCGCAGCGACCTGGGCCCGCGGCGTCCGCGAGTCCTCCGGGACGACCTCACCGGGGGAGGAGTCGCCGGGGGACGAACCATCGGCAGCAGAGTCGGCGACCTCGTCGGTACGGTCGACGTCGGCGCGACCGACGTCGCCGGCGTGGTCGGTGAGAGACGAATCGTTCGAAGCTGCACTCATGCCACCATCCTACCGTGGTGTTCACCAGAGCGGTTCCTCGTTCGGGTTGACGAACGAACTGGCGAGTGTGCACTATGGTGAACATGAGTTCACCATTCCGTACGATCGATCGCGTGCTTCCGGCGTCGACCTACCGCGCCGTCGCGATCATCACGGTGACGATCGTCGCCGTCGCCCTGTCCTACGGCGCGATCTCGGCGACCGCAGGATTCGCGTGGTGGCAGACGCTGCTGCTCGCGGCCTTCGCACTCGGCGGGGCTGCCGAATTCACCTTCGTCGGCGTCATCGCCGCGGGCGGTGCCCCGGTGCTCGCCGTGCTCGCCGGTCTCCTCGTCAACTCGCGGAACTTCGCGTTCGGCATGGCCGTCGGTCCCTTCTTCCCGCAGGACTGGCGGGCGCTCATCGCCGCCCACTGGATCAATGACGAATCGACCGCGGTCGCCCGGACCGGTGTCGGCGACCGCCAGCGCTGGCACGCCTTCCTCCTCATGGGGGCGGCGATCGCGCTGATGTGGCCCTCCGGTGCCGTCGTCGGCCAATGGCTCGGGACCGTCATCGACGCGGACATGCTCGGGCTCGACGCCGCGTTCCCGATCATCCTCTTCTGCCTCATCCGCGGCGACCTGAAGAACCGGAAGACGCTCTGCCTGACCTTGGCGGGCATCCTCGTCGCCGTGCTGCTCACGCCGATCCTGCCGCTCGGCCTCGGCGCGGTGACCTCCCTGTCGGTGTTCGCCGTTCTCGCCCTCGGCTGGCTGGTCCGCCGCGCAGTCCGCTCGCGGAAGATGCCTGGCGCCCCGACCACGACCGCACCCGAGAGCGAGGCCACCCGATGACCGCGACGACCTTCCTCATCGCGCTCGCCGCGCTTGCCATCGGCACGTACGTCATGCGCTTCGCCGGGGTCAAGGTCGGGGCGGCCCTGGCCACCCGCGGCAAGCGCCGCGCCCTCGTCGCCGTCGGCACCGACCACGCCCCCGCCTCGGCGAGCGCAGCCACGACGGGCACGACCACCTCGGCGAACAACACAACCACCCCGAACACATCCACCCAGGGCACAACTGCCTCGGCGAACACAAGCACGACCACCCCGGGCACACCCGCCTCGGCGAACGCCCCGGACGCCACCGGCGCGGACGTCGTCCCCGACGCACCGACCTCCCGGGTGACGAAGTGGATGGACCGGGCCACCGTCGTCCTCATCGGCGCCGTCTTCGCGACGACGGCGATCTTCGACGGTCGCGAGCTCGCCGATCCGGCGCGTCTCATCGGCGTCGGCGTCGGTGTGCTCGCCGCGATCCTGCGGGTGCCGATGCTCGTCTGCGTCGTCCTCGCCATGGGCGTGTGCGCGGGTCTGCGGGTCTCGGGCATCCTGTGAGTTGCCCCGATGCCGTCGCCACCGGCGGTTGCTACCCTGGTGGGCATGGAACTCATTGCTGACTTTCAGCGCCTCGTCTTTCTCGCCCTCACGGTCGCTGCGTTCGGCGTCCAGCTGTGGGCGTTCGTCGATGCGCTCCGGTACAAGGATGAGAATTACCGGGCCGTGGACAAGCAGAGCAAGAAGTTCTGGGTGATCCTCCTCGGGGTCGGCCTCGCGCTCGCCCTCATCGCCCTGCCGCCGCTGGGCCAGAGCATCATCTTCCTCAACCTCCTCGCCCTCGTCGGCGCGATCGTCTACCTCACCGACGTGCGCCCGAAGATCAAGGCCGTCGACCCGCGGAACCGGAACGCCTGACCCGCGCATGAGCGACGCCAACCTCCCCGGTCCCGAGACCGGGTACATCTCGACGTTCGGCACCGGCGAGCCTCACACCCTCTTCAGCCACGGATTCGCCGGCGCGATCCGCGACACCCGCCCGTTCGGCACCGGCATCACGGGAACGAAGCACTTCCTCCACCTCTTCGGCCACGGCGGCCGACCCTCGCCCGGGCCCGGGTGGGACTACGCCCTCATCGCCGAGGCGCTCGCCGACGCTCTCACCGCGACCTCCGCGACGCGCGCCCTCGGCGTCTCGATGTCCGCCGGAGGTCTCCTCCGGCTGCTGAGCACCGGGCACCCGGCCGTCGCCGGGCTGGAGAAGGTCGCGCTCGTCCTGCCCGCATCGTTCGCCGGCTTCCCCGCCGAGGTGGCTCACGCCCACACCGCGTACCTCGAGTCCCTGCGCGATCTCGTCGCCGCCGGTGACGTCGACGGCATCACCGAGCTCATGCTCACCCGCGAACCCGCCGAGGTGGCCGACCTCGTCCCGGCCCGCGCGTGGACGCGGGCGAAGGCGGAGAACCTCGTCCACACCGACATGTCCGACGGGCTCGGTCTCGCCCTCGAGATCGCCGCCGCCGGCGTCGGCGACCCCGCCGAGTTCGATGCCGGACTCACCCGGCTGCGCGAGTTCGCGGGCGAGGTGCTCGTCCTCACCCATGAGGACGACCCCGCTCACCCCGTCTTCATCGCCGAGGAGATCGCCGCCGCCGTCCCCGGTTCACGCCTCGAGGTCCTGCCCGCCGGATCGATCCTGTGGCGCGGCCGCCATGAGGTCCGCCGAATCCTCAGCGAGTTCTTTGGCTAGACTGGCGACCGTGCACATCTCCGTCCTCTCCCTCCACACCTCACCCGCGGCGCAGCCTGGGCAGGGCGACGCGGGCGGGATGAACGTCTACGTCGACCATACGGTCAGGGCACTTGCCGCCATGGGGCACGTGGTCGACGTCTTCACCGCCGACCCGAACGGGAACGGAACCGAACAGGCCGACGCCGAGACCGTGACGCTGTCCGAGAACATCCGCCTCCACTTCCTGCGCACGGACGCCACGACGAAGGAAGCGCTCGCCGGTCGGATCGACGACCTCGCCCGCATGCTCGCCGCGCATCCCGCGTACGCCGCCGCTGACCTCGTGTGGGCGCACTACTGGATCTCCGCCGAGGCGGCCCTGCGGGCACAGGCGCTCGTCACGGGCAACGATGCCACCCGGACCCGCCCGCAGCTCATCGCGAGCATGCACACGATCGGCGCCGTGAAGAACCGGGACTCGGAGACCGAGGACGAATCGCCCCGACGCCTGCGGGCCGAGGAGCGCATCGCCCACCGCGTCGACCTCCTCGTCGCCAACACCCCGGCCGAACGCCGCGACCTCATCGGGGAGCTCGGCGCGGCTCCGGACTCCGTCATCGTCGCCCGCCCGGGCGTCGACCATGATCTCTTCTCACCCGGGTCCCGGGCTGCGGCGCGGCGGGAGCTCGGCATCGCCGCCGACGAGCATCTCGTCCTCTACGTCGGGCGGATGCAGTTCATCAAGGGCACCGACGTCGTCGTCGATGCCCTCGCCTGCCTGCAGGAGAACAACCCCGCGCTGGCGGCGTCCACCCGCGGGATCCTCCTCGGCGCCGCCTCGGGGTGGACCGAACCGGCCGATTCCTCCGACCACCTCGGCGCTGAGGCCGCGGCACCCGAACGCCGGACGACGGGCCTTCGGACCGCGGATCCCCGAACCTCTGATCTCCACACCGCGGACTTCCACGCCGCGCTCTCGGCGGCGGTCGCCGTCGACCCGCGCATCGAGGTCAGGCAGCCGGTGCCGGCGGCCGATCTCGTCACCTACTACCGTGCCGCCGATGTCCTCCTCGTCCCGTCCCGCAGCGAATCCTTCGGGCTCGTTGCAGCCGAGGCCGCGGCCTCGGGACTGCCCGCGATCGCCTCGGCGGTGGGCGGTCTGCCGGAGGTCGTCGAGAACGGCTTCTCCGGTCTCCTCATCGCCGACCACAATCCGCGCCATTGGGCGCTCACCCTCGAGCGGCTGCTCGGCGACGCGCAGCTGCGCGCCGAACTCGGCGAGCACGCGGTGGCCCGTTCGCAGCGGTTCGACTGGCACACGACGGTGGCGACGGTGCTCGACGCCCTCGCCGAGGCGGCCGAACCGGCCTCGCGGGACCTCGCCGCTCCCGGCCTGTGCGGGGGATCGCGCTGATGACAGGGCCCGAGTCCGCACACCCGGGGACCCCGGCGGCGACGAGCGAGACGCCGACGAGTGCGATCATGTCCGGCATCACCGAGTGGGCGTCAGCGAACGAGGTTGAGGTCGACAGCGTCGACGACTCGTCGATCGCGGTCGTGCTGCCCGGCGAGCGGAAGCTCAAGACGACGGTCTCGATCGTCATCTCGGCCAGGACCGCCGAGCTCGCCGCGTTCGTCATCCGCCACCCGGATGAGAACGCCGCGGAGTTCAACCGCTGGCTGCTGCGGAAGAACATGAAACTCGCGGCGACCGCGTTCGGGGTCGACCACCTCGGCGACGTCTACCTCAGAGCCACGGTTCCCGCTCTTCGGCTGCTCGATGACCTCGACGGACTGCTGGGGGAGTTCCTCACCGTCGCCGACGAATCGTTCAACGAACTTCTCCTCATCGGGTTCCTCACGGGGATGAAGAAGGAGTGGGCGTGGCGGGTCAGCCGCGGGGAGTCGACCCGGAACCTCGCCGCGTTCGAGCATGTGCTCGCCGGTCCCGACAATGAGTTCCTCGGCACGATCGGGCCGGAGCGCCCGGAGTCGCCCGGATCGGAGCAGGCGGGGACGCTCGGATCCGAGCAGGCGGGGACCCTCGGTTCCGGGCAGTCTGAGGCCGCTGAGCGCACCGAGGCGGCTGAGCCCTCGGACGCGACCGCGCCAGACGACGGCGAAACTGACGACGGGGAGCGGCGATGATCAAACGCGTCGATCTCAGCAAGCCGGGCACCGTCGACGAATACATCGCGACCTTCGACTCGGAGTCCCAGCGCGACTTTCTCACGCAGCTGCGCGATCTCAGCCGGGAGCACGCCCCGACCGCCGGCGAGGGCATCAAATGGGGCAACCCCGCGTACTTCCTCGACTCGATCCTCTTCGTCTTCGCCGGGTACACGCACCATGCGAATTTCGTCTTCACTCCGAGCACGAAGGAGGCCTTCGCGGATCGGCTTTCCGGCTTCGACACGGGCAAGGGCTCGATCAAGCTGCCCTATGACGAGGAGATCCCCGCTGACCTCCTCGCCGAGATGATCGCCCATCGCATCCGCGAATTCGAGGTCGACGGCGTCAAGTGGATGTGAGCCCTCACGCGTCCTGCCGCGTGGGCGCGGTGTGTGACGCATCCGACGGGGGCTTGCCGTAGGGCAGACGTGCGAAGATCGAGGCGAGAACGGCACCGGAGACGTTGTGCCACACGCTGAAGACGGCACCCGGCAGCGCCGCGAGCGGAGAGAAGTACGTCGTCGCGAGCGTCGAGGCGAGCCCGGAGTTCTGCAGACCGACCTCGAACGAGAGCGCCCGGCGGGTCGGCGTGTCGAGACGGCACGCGGCGGCCACGCCGTAGCCCACAGCGAGCCCGAGCACATTGTGCGTGATGACCGCGAGCAGCACGAGGATGCCCGCCGTGGCGATCGACCCGGCCGAACCGGCGACGACGATGGCGACGATGTAGGCGATCGCCACCGAGGCGAGCCATGGCAGCGCCGGGGCGATCCGGTCGACGAACCGGGAGGCGACGAGGCGGACGAGCACACCGACGATGACCGGCACGAGCACCGTCTGGCAGATCGAGACGAACATCGACCAGAACGGCACGTCCATGTACGATCCTGCGAGCCAGAGGGTGAGCAGCGGGGTGAGGACGGGAGCGATGAGCGTCGACAGCGTCGTCACCGACACCGACAGCGCGACATCGCCCTTCGCCAGATACGTCACGACGTTCGAAGCCGTGCCGCCCGGCGCGCAGCCGACGAGGATGACGCCGACGGCGATCTCCGGCGGCAGATCGTAGACGGTGACGACGAGGAGTCCGAGCAGCGGCATCGCGACGTACTGCGTGACGACCCCGAGGAGGGCGATCCACGGACGCTTCGCGATCCGCGCGAAGTCGGGCAGCGTCAGCGTCAGCCCCATGAAGAACATGACGACGCCGAGGCTCCACGTGATCGTCGGCGCGAGCGGGGTGAACGTGTCCGGACTGAGGAAGCCGAGGACGCCGGCGAGGATGACGAGGACAGGCAGGGCGGTGACGGCGATGATCGAACTGCGGTCGGTTCGGGCCGTCTGCGCCGCGGCGGGACTCGGGTGCTGTGCTGAATCGGACATAGCCGAATACTAGCCCCGTCGTCCCGTCAGGCAAGACGAACTACCACATCATGGAACCGTCGAGTGGGGGTCGCCGCCCGTGCGAAAATAGGGGCCATGACGCATAACCTCATCCTGCTGCGCCACGGCGAGAGCGAATGGAACCAGAAGAACCTGTTCACCGGTTGGGTCGATGTCACCCTCACGGACAAGGGCCGGGCCGAGGGCAAGCGCGCCGGAGAGCTCCTGCGCGAAGCCGATCTCATCCCCGACGTCGTCCACACCTCCCGCCTCAAGCGGGCCATCCTCACCGCGAACCTCGCCCTCGAGTCCGCCGACCTCTCGTGGCTCGACACCCATCGCAGCTGGCGGCTCAACGAACGCCACTACGGTGCGCTGCAGGGCAAGGACAAGAAGGAGATCCGCGAGGAGTTCGGCGACGAGCAGTTCATGACCTGGCGTCGCTCCTTCGACACCCCGCCGCCGGCGCTCTCCGACGCCTCTGAGTTCTCGCAGGTCGGCGACCCGCGCTACGCCAACCTCGGCGACTCGGTGCCGCGCACCGAATGCCTCGCCGACGTCATCGACCGTCTCCTGCCGTACTGGTACGACGTCCTCGTCCCCGAGCTCTCCGAGAACCGCACCGTCCTCGTCGTCGCCCACGGCAACTCGCTGCGGGCCCTCGTCAAGCACCTCGACGGCATCTCCGACGCGGACATCACGGGACTCAACATCCCCACCGGCATCCCGCTCCACTACGAGCTCACCGACGACTTCACGCCGGTCACCCCGGGCGGCACCTACCTCGATCCCGCCGCGGCCGAGGAAGCGATCGGCAAGGTCGCGAACCAGGGCCGCTGAGCCGGAAGCCGATCCGAGCCTGAGCTGGGAGCCCGGCCGACCTGACCCCGAGCCCGGCTGAGCCGGAGCCTCAGCGTTCCGCGAACTCCCCGGCGATCGCCTGCACCTGCCTGCGCAGGACGGCGATCGCCGGGGAGTTCGTCATCGACCGCCGCCACACGGTGTGGATCGACCGGGCGATCGAAGGGTCGTCGAGCGGCACCGCTGTGACATCGGAGGGCAGGTGCGGGCGACCGAGCCGGGGAACGAGCGCGAGCGCGCCGACCGACCGGCTGAACTCGACCTGGGTGTCGTACTCGACGGCCCAGTACTCGACCCGCGGCTCGCTGCCGAGATCCTCGAAGAGCGCGACGAGCCAGCGATGGCACACCGCCCCGCGCGGGGCGGAGACGAAGACCTCACCGACGAGATCGGCACGCGTCACCTCGGCGCGCGAGGCCAGATGATGGTCACGCGGCATGACGATGTCGGCGCGGTCGACGGCGATGATCTCTGAGGTCAGGGTCGAGGGCAGGCGGAGGGCGGAGCTGTTCCAGTCGAAGATCAGGGCCGCGTCGATCCGCCCCGCCGAGACCATCTCGATGAGCTCGTCGGGGTCGGATTCGACATTCGTCACCGTGAGTTCGGGCGCGGCCTCGGCGAGCCGGGGCAGAGCGGGGACGAGCAGGCCGCGGATGCCGGTGGAGAACCCGCCGACGGTGATCCGGCCGCGCGGGTCACCCGAGCGGGCCCGGGCCTCGGACTCGATGCCCTCGAGGTCGTGGAGGATCTGCGCCCCGCGGCTGCTGAGCTCGCGCCCCATGGGCGTGAGCGAGATGCCGCGTCCCGTGCGCTCGGTGACCGGGGCGCCGAGGTAGCGGGAGAGCTTCTGCAGCTGGTGGCTGACCGCGGCCGGTGTGTAGCCGAGGGAGTCGGCCGTGGCGGTGACGGACCCGAGCCCGTCGAGGGCGACGAGGGTGCGCAGGGCGACGATATCGATCATCAAAATATCGTAATGAATGACCGGAGTGACTTTCAATGGATTTTATAGCTGAGCGCTGAGATCCTGAAGTCATGCGCCCCGTCCATTACCTCCTCGCCCTCCTCGTCGTCGTCCTCTGGGGCGTCAACTTCATCTTCATCGACTTCGGACTCCGGGACTGGCCGCCCCTGCTCCTCGTCGCGGCGCGGTTCACCGTCGTCGTCATCCCCGCGATCCTCTTCGTGCGCTTCCCGCGCGGCAGCTTCGGGCGCATCCTCCTCATCGGCGTCTTCATGTCCGCCGGGCAGTTCGGGCTCCTCTACACCTCGCTCTTCCTCGGCCTCCCGGTCGGACTGTCCTCGATCATCCTCCAGATCCAGGCCGCCTTCACCGTCCTCGTCGCCGCGCTCGCGCTGCGGGAGATCCCCAACCGCCGCCAGATCATCGGCATCCTCATCGGGGTCGCCGGCCTCGCCGTCATCGGCCTGAGCCTCCAGGCGTCGATCCCCGTCGTGGCCTTCGTCGTCTGCCTCGGTGCGGCACTGTCCTGGGCGATCGGCAACGTCATCGCCCGTGGGGTGAAGCCGGGCATCAGCGGTCTGCAGATGACCGTGTGGTCGGGTCTCGTCGTGCCGCTGCCGATGCTCGGGCTCTCCCTGCTCATCGACGGCCCCGCCGAGGTGGTCCGCTCACTCGCGCACCCGACGTGGGGTGTCCTCGCCTCGGTCGTCTACACCGCCGGCGTCGCCTCGCTCATCGGGTACGTCATCTGGAACTCTCTGCTCGCCCGCTTCCCCGCCTCGCAGGTCGCCCCGTTCACGCTCCTCGTCCCGCCCGTCGGGGTCGGGGCGGCGTGGCTCGTCCTCGGCGACCGGCCGACCGTGCCCGAACTCATCGGCGGGGCCCTCCTCATCCTCGGTGTCGCGGTGACGACGGGGGTGCACCGGACGATCGCCCGGGGGATCAGGGGCGTGCCCCGCCGGCGTCGACGTGACGTCGTCGCCCGTGAGACGCCCGCGGACGCCGTCGCGGGGGTGAGCGGGGGACCCTGATGTGCCGAGCAGGGATGTATCGAGCAGACACGGAAAAGAAAAAAAACCACCTCGGCGATCGTCGTCGTCATCTGTCCGGCAGAGCGCTCACTTCCGGGACAGGTAGGGCTCCCAGTTGCCGGTGAGCAGGTACTCGACCTTCTGCGAGACCGACACGGCGTGGTCGCCGAAGCGCTCGTAGTAGCGCGAGAGCAGCGTGACGTCGGCGATGTGGCGCGGGGCGAGATCCTCGGCGGGGGCGTCGGCGAGCTGCGCGAACACGGAGAGGTGGAGCTCGTCGAGCTCCTCGTCGATCGCGTTGATCGTCGGGACCATCGACAGGCCGGGGTTGTTGAGGAGGTTCTCGGTCGCCTCGGCGATCTTCTCCGCCGAATCGCCCATCCGCAGGAACGTCGGCTCGAAGTGCTTGGGGATCGCGGATTCGGGGTAGCGGATGCGCACCTGCTGGGCGATGTGACGCGCGAGGTCGCCCATGCGCTCGAGCGAGGCGCTCATCCGCAGCGCGCCGATGACGGCACGCAGATCGGAGGCGACGGGTCCCTGGAGGGCGAGGATCTCGGCGGCCTGCTGGTCGAGGGTGTGCTGCATGGCATCGATCTTCGCGTCGGCTTCGATGACGCGTTCGGCGAGCTCGAGGTCGTTGCTCCGCAGGGCCTGATTCGCCAGGCGGATCGAGTCGAGGACCTTGGTGGACATGTCGACGAGCTGGGTGGCCAGCTCATCGAGCTCATTCCTGAAGACTTCGCGCATTGAGGATGCTTCCTTTGTCTCGTGCGAGGTGAGAGTGCGTGGCGCAGATCTCGGGATCGGCCGTGCTCGGACTGCTCGACAGTGCGGCTTGTCCCTGCAGGCACACTGACTTCAGCTTTCCATCGCCGCGTGAACGGCAACTGGCGGTTCGGTGAATTCCTCGCCAAAAGCCCTGTCAGCGGGTGAATCCGGTGCGACCGGCAAGCAGACTGCGCCTAAGCTTGTTCACGTGGATCTCTTGATTGTAGCGGTCCTGACCGGCATCGTCGGCCTGGGACTCGGCATAGCGGGCATTTTGGCGTTCCGTTTCAGCGAACGCTCCCGCGATGCTGCCGACCTGCATTCCGAAGACGATCTGCCCGAGGGCATCGCCGAGGTGCTCGCCGTCCTCCAGTCGGCGGCGATCGTCCTCGACGCCGGCGACGACGTCGTCAAAGCCTCCCCGGCCGCCTATACGTTCGGCCTGGTCAGAGGGCATTCCCTGACGTCGCCGGAGATGCTCGAGGTCGTCGAGCGGGTGCGTGCGCGGGGGCTCATCGAAGAGATCGACCTCGAACAGAAGCGGGAGGCCTCCGACGCCGTCCTGCGCTACCTCCACGCGCGGATCGCGCCCCTGGGCACCGCGTTCATCCTCGTCCTCTGCGACGACCAGACCGAGTCGAAGCGCGTCGATGCCGTCCGCCGGGACTTCGTCGCCAACGTCTCCCACGAGCTCAAGACCCCGATCGGGGCGATGGCCCTCCTCGCCGAGGCGGTCACCGACTTCTCCGACGATCCGGCGGCGGTCGAGCGCTTCGGCGGGCGCATGCAGCGCGAATCGAAGCGCCTCACCCAGCTCGTCCAGGAGATCATCGACCTCTCCCGCGTCCAGGACCATGCCGCCCCGTCGACGACGGAGAAGATCTCGGCCGCCGAGGTCATCGACGACGCCGCCGACCGCGCGCACACCCGCGCCGAGGCGAAGCGGATCCACATCGAGATCGCCCCGCCCTCGAGCCTCCTCGTCGAGGGCAACTACGAGCTCCTCGTCAACGCGGTCCGGAACCTCATCGACAACGCGATCAACTACTCACCTGACGGCACCCGCGTGGGCGTCGGCGTCGAACTCGTCGACGAACGCGTCGAGATCTCCGTCACCGACCAGGGCATCGGACTGTCCCGGCAGGACACGGAGAGGGTCTTCGAGCGCTTCTACCGCGTCGATCCCGCCCGTTCGCGGATCACCGGCGGCACGGGCCTCGGGCTGAGCATCGTCAAGCACATCGTCGCCACCCACGGCGGTGAGGTCAGGGTGTGGAGCCAGCTCGGCAAGGGGTCGACGTTCACGATCGTCCTGCCGTTGGCCGGTACGCAGACCGTCGCCGAGGCGACCTCGACGGCGCCTGAAGGGGTGCTGCTCGAGCATTCGGCGCAGGCCGGGGGCGACGCGGTGCGGGCCGAGGGCGACTCGGCGCGAGCCGGAAGCGAGCAGAACGCCGACGAACAGCCTGCTGACGAACGGACCGGTGACGAACAGTCCGCTGAAGAACGGGCCGCCGACGGACAGCCCGGCGACGATAGGGTCGATGGGGACCCGGGGACCGCCTCGGCGGGCGACGGTGACAACGGTGAGGGCCCGGAGGAGAATGGGACCGCCCAGGTTTTGCCCACTGGAAGCGAACAAAGGAAGCTCACGACGTGACTCGAATTCTGCTTGTTGAGGACGAGGATTCGTTCTCGGATCCGCTGTCGTACCTGCTCGGCAAGGAGGGGTACGAGGTGACCGTTGCCGATGACGGCCTCAAGGCCCTCGCGGAGTTCGACCGGAACGGCGCTGATCTCGTCCTCCTCGACCTCATGCTGCCCGGTGCCTCGGGCACCGAAGTGTGCCGCGAGCTGCGGGCGAAGTCGAACGTGCCGATCATCATGCTCACGGCCAAGGACTCGGAGATCGACAAGGTCGTGGGGCTCGAACTCGGCGCCGATGACTACGTGACGAAGCCGTACTCCTCGCGTGAGCTCCTCGCCCGCGTCCGCGCGGTGCTGCGACGCAACGTCGAAGCAGAGAGCTTCGACGATTCGATCCTCGAGGCCGGCGGGGTCCGGATCGATGTCGAGCGCCACGTCGTCTCCGTCCGCGGGGAGGAGCTGTCGATGCCGCTCAAGGAGTTCGAGCTCCTCGAGATCCTCGTCCGCAACTCCGGGCGCGTGATGACCCGCGGTCAGCTCATCGACCGGATCTGGGGCGAGGACTACGTCGGGGACACGAAGACCCTCGACGTCCACGTCAAGCGCCTGCGCGCGAAGGTCGAGCAGAACCCGTCCGAGCCGCAGCTCCTCACCACCGTCCGCGGCCTCGGGTACAAGTTCGAGGCATAACGGGCCCAGAAGAGCACAGACCAGACCCATACAGATACAGACCCATACAGGT
>NZ_BAAAMB010000001.1:111685-118853 GCF_039528855.1 Brevibacterium sanguinis
CGAAGTGAGCGGCTCCTTCGTGCTGTGGCGCAGATGGTGCGCGCCGGGAGATTCGGGCGTGCCGGGAGGCCGGTGCGGCCCGGCACGTGGCGTCAGCCGTTGGCGGCTGCGGTGCCTTCGGTCGCGGTCGTGCCCTCGGTCGACGTCGTGCCCTCGGTGCTCGCAGCACCTTCGGTCGGGGTCGAGGTCTCGGTGCCGGTGCCCTCGGTCGAGGTCTCCTCGGTGGCGTCGTCGGTCGGCACCGCCGACGGCGACTCCGACGGGAGGTACTCCTCGTAGTAGGGGAGGACGTTGGAGAGGACCTGGGTCTCGATGGTCTGCTCCTGGCCGCCCGTGGAGACGGTGACGTCGACGAGGTCACCGGGCTTTGCGTCGATGGGGTCGACGATGAGCTGCTCGCTGTCGGTCGACTGGGGGCTCTCGGGATCCTGGATGAAGGTCTCGCCGGCGGGAACCGACTCGGAGAAGGAGTCTCCGGAGACCGCGACCGTGACGTTGGCCGCCTCGGTGCCCTTGTTGATGAGCGTGAAGAACAGCTGGGCCGGGCCCTCGCCGCTCTCGTCCATGATGAGCAGGAGGCCGCGCACCTCGACGTCGCCGACCGTTCCCCACGCGCCGTCGCCGCCGTTGTAGCGGTACTCAGCCGTCTGCTGGGGGGAGATCAGGCTCGCGCATCCGCTGACGGGGATGACGAGCGCGAGGGCGGCAAGTGCGAGAGCTGCGCGGTTGTGCCGTTTCATTGTGCTCCTTGAAGTGGCAATACAAGATCCGTCTGTATACTACCCGGTTTTTGACCAGCTGTAGAACCTTGTCTGTGAACTTCCCGAGGCGCTGACGCCAACACGAGTTGCCCGGCTGACGACGTGGCCGACGGTGACGAAGACGACAACCTGACCGTTGTTCTCTGCGCGTCCGCTGGGAGGCCTGGGCCGCCTCGGCGAGATCCTGACGACTGCGGCCAAAAAGGCCGAGCCTAGCATGAGGAAACCCCATCCTGGACGATTTCTGTGGCGCGCCTCATGGTAAACTGGGATTCCGCGAAAGGGGTTTGAAGAGAATATGAGTTTCCAGGTCGGCGACACTGTTGTCTATCCACATCACGGTGCAGCGACAATCCAAGAAATCAGGCAACGAACCATCAAAGGTGAGGAGAAACTGTATCTCAAGCTCCAGGTCGCCCATGGTGACCTCGTCATCGAGGTCCCCGCGGAGAACTGCGATCTCGTCGGCGTCCGTGACGTCGTCGGCGAAGAGGGTGTGGAGAAGGTCTTCAACGTCCTGCGGGCGGAATTCGTCGAGGAACCCACCAACTGGTCTCGCCGGTACAAGGCGAATCTTGAGAAGCTGCAGTCCGGTGACGTGATCAAGGTCGCCGAGGTCGTCCGTGACCTCTGGCGCCGTGAACAGGACCGCGGACTGTCGACCGGTGAGAAGCGCATGCTGTCGAAGGCTCGCCAGATCCTCGTCTCCGAGCTCGCACTCGCGGAGAAGAAAGAGGAGTCCGAAGCCGAAGCGCTCCTCGACGAAGTGCTCGCGTCCTGAGCACCTGCGTCATCGTCCCGGCCGCAGGGTCGGGCACGCGCTTGGGGCACACCGAGCCGAAGGCCTTCGTCCAGGTGGACGGTCGCACTCTGCTCGCGCATAGTCTCGACGCCATCATCACCTCGGGAGTCGCCACCACGATCGTGGTCGCGGCTCCCGAGGTGTTTGTGTCCCTCGCCGAGGCGGAGGTCGCCGAAGTGCGCCGACGGTTCGCGGGGGGTGGCGGGTCTGGTCGGGTCGGTGGTGGTGCCGAGGCTGACGTGAGTGGCGGCAGCGGTGCGGGTGCCCACGAGAGCCGCGTCCGCCCGGGGCAAGTCGAGATCATCGTCGTCCCCGGTGGTGCCGACCGTGTCGAGTCCGTCGAGGCGGCCCTCACGGCAGCCGGTGACCCGGACATCGTCCTCGTCCACGACGCCGCCCGCGCGCTCACCCCGCCGGCGGTGTTCGACCGGGTGACCGATGCTGTGTCGTCCGGCGCCGAGGCGGTCGTGCCCGTCCTGCCCATGATCGACACCGTCCGCCGGGCCGAGGAGTCCCCGAGGCGGATCCCGCTCGACGATGACGCCGATCTCGAGCCGGATCCACCTCGGGAGCAGCCGGATCCACCTCGGGGGCACGCGGCCGAGGTCGAAGTCCTCCGCGGCGACCTCGACCGGGGGAGTCTGCGCCGGGTCCAGACCCCGCAAGGCTTCGCCGCCGAGACACTGCGGCGTGCCCATGCGAGCTACCGGGAGGAAGTCCGGACACTCGGCGCCGGCGCCCGCGAGGCGACGGATGACGCGGGACTCGTCGAGCGCCTCGGCGTCGATGTCGTCGCGGTGGCCGGGGACGAGGAATCGCTGAAGATCACGTACCCGCTCGACCTCGTCCTCGCCGAGCACATCGCCCGCGAGCGCGGCCGGTCGCATCCCGCCTCGAGGTGAGCGCTCAGGCGTGCGCGCTGGCCGGCACCTATCCTGGAAGTCGACGACTGCCTCACCGCGCAGACGACTGCCTCACCGTTTAGGAGCCACGCGATGACCATTCCCCGGACCGGAATCGGTGTCGATGTCCATGCGTTCGCCGACGACCCCGACCGCGAACTCTGGGTCGCCGGCCTCCTGTGGCCGGGGGAGCGTGGCCTCGACGGCCATTCGGACTCCGACGTCGCCGCGCACGCGTGCTGTGATGCGCTCTTCTCCGCTGCCGGCCTCGGCGACCTCGGCGCGCACTTCGGCGTCGATCGCCCGGAATTCGCGGGGGCATCCGGGGTGAGCCTCCTCGCCGAGGCGGCCCGACTCGTCCGCGCAGCCGGGTTCGAGATCGGCAACATCGCCGTCCAGGTCATCGGGAACCGCCCGAAGATCGGCAAACGGCGCAGCGAGGCGCAGGAGGCGCTGAGCCAGGCGGTCGGCGCCGAGGTGTCCGTGTCGGGGACGACGACGGATGCGCTCGGTCTCACGGGTCGCGGTGAGGGCGTGGCCGCGATCGCGAATGCGCTGGTGTACCGGCCATGAGAATCCTCTTCCAGGGTGCGGGTGCGGTCGGCCTCGCAGGTGCCGCGCTGCTCGGTCACCGGCACGAGACGGTCGTCGTCACCCGAACCCTGCTCGACCGACCGCGGGCTGCCTATCCGCGGCGGGTGCGGTGGCTAGATGCATTGAGCGAATCGGACACCGGGGAACCCGGCTGGAGTGTCACCGAGGTCGCCGCGACGAGGCGGGTGACGGTCACCGATTGGGCCGGCATCGACGCCGCCGGCGGATTCCGGATCGCTGCGGCCGACGATGACACGGGCGCGTCGGGCTCTCCCGGGTCCGGCGTCTCGGTGGCGCGGGCCCGCGCCGCTGCCCAGCACGGGAAGCGCACGCGCCGTCGCGTGCCGACGACGTGGGATCTCGTCGTCCTCACCACTCGACCGGGCGATCTCGACGCGGCGGTCGCCTCGGCGTTCAGGGCCGTCGCCCCGCGGTGGCTGGCCATCACGAGCCAGGTCGACGGGGACGTCGACATCGCGAAGGGGATGTTCCCCGGCGCCGAGGTCGTCGTCTTCTCTCCGGCGTTCCTCTCCGAACGGCTCGATGCCGCACCCGGCGTCGACCCCGGTCATGAGGTGCGGTTCTGGTCGCCGTTCGGGGCACCGGTCTTCCTCGCCGCCGGTCCGAAGCATCCGCTGCGCGCACTGACCCGTGAGCTCGGTCCGGCCGTCGTCACCGTGCCGCTCGACGTTCTCATCGCCTCACCGGCGCTCTTCATCCCGTACGTGGCGCAGCTGAGTGCCGGGGGAGGGGAGTGGGATCGCCTGCTCGATCATCTGCGGCTGCCGAGCGATGCCGCCGCCGAGGCGGTCCGTGCCGTGACCGGAATGCCGGTGCCGGTCGTGCCGGCGGTCGCCCGCATGGTGCTCGAGACCGCCGACCGGATCTCGCCGATCCCGATGCGTGAGTATGCCGGACGCCATTTCGCCAGACACGAGGGTCAGACGCTCGCGATGCTCGACGGGTGGATCGGCGCAGCCCGCGAACACGAAGCATTGAGCGCGCTGGCCGCTGAACTGCGGGAGCGCATCGGCGGGCGCTGAGAACTCAGCGCCCGCCGGGCAGAGGCCGCAGCGTCAGTCCGGTCGAGTCGGGGGACGCTGTCAGTCGTCGGCGTCGATGATGCTGCGCAGCGCGGCGAGGTGGGATCTGTAGGCGGAGAGACCCGCCGGTGTCAGCGACAGCCACTGCCGCGAGCGGCCGAGCCGGACGATGCTCGTCTCGTCGACGTAGCCTGCGTCGATGAGCTGTGACAGGTGCTTGCTCAGCGCCGATTTGGAGATGTCGAGGCGAGACTGGATCTCACCGAATTCGATGCCCTTCGCCTGTGACAGCATTGCGCTGATGCGCAAGCGGATCGGGGCGTGGATGAGCGGATTGAATTCGGCGTCAGGCACTGTGGTGTCCCTTGCGCTTCGGCCAGTGCTTCTCGGCCGCGTCGAGGAGGATCGGGAGGAGGCAGAGAAGGCCGGCGATGATCGACCAGGCACCGGACACGGTGTCTCCGTCATGGCCGAACAGTGACGCCACCACGGATGTCCCGCCGACAAGCAGCATCGCAATGCAGACAAGTGTGAGGAGGACCTTCCACTGGATTCTGACGAATCGATACCCCTTCGGACACCACACGTACCTCACGAGAAGAACGACCTGGACGACCATGGCAGCGGTGAGCGCGATGACCGCGCTGACAGCGATCGCTGAACCGGGTGGTGCCGCGAGGTTGGTCCAGGCGAAGCCGAAGTTCAAGGCTGCGCTGTACACGAACAGCCACTTGGGGATGTGTCCGGAGGAGGTCTTCCTTTCCTCCCAGCGCGCAGCGAGGAGTGCTCGGCGCGCCTCTTCTCGGTCGTGGTCTGAGGCCTGTTGTGTTTCCATAGAGGAAACTCTACCTCAATGTTTCCATGATGGAAACACAAAGAACGGCCCCGCATCGCGCTGACTGCGCGGTGCGGGGCCGACTCGACGACCACCTCGGCGACGGGGACCGACGGATGTCCCTCTGACGGGAGGGTCCGTATCACACCTCGGCGACGATGCCCTTCGCCCGGTTGCGGCGGGTCACGGCGATGCCGATGAGGTAGAGGGCGGCGGTGAAGATGAGCGTGCCGATGATCTGGGTGCGGACCGATTCGACGGTGAGGCCGAGGATGATGATCACGGCGATGCCGGCCAGGGCCGCGTACGTCAGCCAGGGGAACAGCCACATCTTCAGCGGCAGCGGGGTGCCGGCGGCCTCGGCGCGGCGGCGGAGGATGAGCTGCGAGACGAGGGTGGCGACCCACGTGACGATGAGCGTCGAGCCGACGATCTGGAGGAGGATGCCGAGCACCTCGGCGGCCCAGAAGTAGTTGAGGGCGACGGCGATGAAGCCGAAGACGGACGTCGCGAGGACCGCGGCGACGGGAACGCCGCGCCGGTTCGTGCGGCCGAGGCCGGACGGCAGCATCGAGCGGCGGGCCATCGAGAACGACATGCGGGAGGCGCCGTAGATGTTCGCGTTCATCGACGACAGCAGCGCGATGACGATGACGGCGGCGAGGAGGGAGGCGATGAACGGCAGGCCCGCGGTGTCGAGGACGGCGACGAACGGCGAGTCGGCGAGGCGGGGATCGGTCCAGTCGAGGACGAGGACGATGATCGCCACCGAGCCGATGTAGAGGAAGAGGATGCGCCAGACGATCGTCTTGATCGCCTTCGACACCGAGCGGCTGGGGTCGGAGGTCTCGGCGGCGGCGACCGCGACGATCTCGATGCCGCCGAAGGCGAACGCGACGACGAGGAGTCCGGCGGCGACACCGGGGATGCCGGTGGGCATGAAGCCGTCGGCGAAGATCTCGGTCGGGGGAGCCGCCGGGGTCCAGCCGAGGAGGTAGGCGATACCGAGGACGACGAAGAGCGCGACGAAGGCGACCTTGATGAGGGAGAACCAGAACTCGAACTCGCCGAAGCTGCCGGAGGTCGTGAGGTTGATCGCGGTGAAGACGATCATGATGATGAGTGCAAGCACCCACTGCGGGACCGACGGGAGGTAGCCGGCGACGATCTGCGCGGCGGCGGTCGCCTCGGCGGCGACGACGAGGCACAGCTGCACCCACCACAGGGCGCCGACGGCGAACGCGGCGGCCGGGCCCATGGCCTTGCCGGCGTAGTGGGAGAAGGCGCCGGGGTTCGGGTCGGCGGCGACGAGTTCGCCGAGCGCCCGCATGACGAAGATGACGATGAGGCCGGCGACGACGTAGGACACGAGGACCGCGGGCCCAGCGGCCTGGACTCCCGCCCCGGAGCCGACGAAGAGGCCGGCACCGATCGCCGAGCCGAGGCTCATCATGACGAGGTGGCGGGGCCGCATTCCGGCCTTGAGGCCGGAGCCGTCGGGGGTGGGCTGAGGGCTGGTGTGGGCGGAGTCGGCGGTCACCGGCGACTGCGAATGTGAATCAGGCACCAGAGCAGTCTAACGGGCGCAGGGTGATGCCCGTCTCACGGGGTGGGGTGTGCCACGGTGATCCGTCGTTGTGGTGTAGGGGTGCAGGGCTCGGTCGTCGTGGACTGTGTGCGGGGCTCAGTCGTCCTGGACGTCAGGCGCGGCTCAGTCGTCGCGGGCTTCAGGCGCGGCTCAGTCGTCCTGGAGGTAGACGAGGCCGTTGCCGTCGGGGTCGGTGAACGAGAACATCGGAGGTACCCCGGGCCAGCGCAGCACCTCGTCGTTGTGGATCGTCACACCGGCGGCCGAGATGCGCTCGTGCGCCTCCTCGGCGTCGGGTGTCTCGAGGCGGATGGCGACGGGGATCTGACTGCCCTGCGGGATGAGGACGATCGCGACGTCCGATCCTGGCGGGGCCACTTCGACGATGCGGTTGCCGGGCATCGGCTCGCCGTCGTAGGTCACCGAGCATCCGAGGACGTCGGTGTAGAAGCGGGTTGCCTCGTCGAGGTCGCTGACGGGGACGGAGACGCTGATGATTCTGCTCGTCTTGGCCATGAGACCAGTGTGGTCGACGCACCGCGCGGTGTATAGGGGTGTACGGGGCGGGACTGCCGCGTGTGCGACGGGACTGCTCTGCGTCGCGCGGGTCTGTCGCGGGGTGAATGCCGCAGCGCCGCGACGC
>NZ_BAAAMB010000001.1:118892-142523 GCF_039528855.1 Brevibacterium sanguinis
TGGCGTCGCGGCGCTTCGGTAGCCGCGCAGAGTCGTCGGACACTGCGTCGTCGTGCACTCCGCTGAAGAACCCTCAGCTCCCCCGCTTGATCCATTCGTCGAGGCTCGGCTTCTCCGCCTCGATCGACGTCGCCTCGCCGTGGCCGGTGAGGACGATCGTCGGATCGGGCAGAGCGAAGAGCCGATCCCTGATCGACTCGATGATCGTCTCGAAGCTCGAATGCGACCGTCCCGTCGCTCCGGGACCGCCGTTGAAGAGCGTGTCCCCGGAGAAGAGCACCGGTCCGACCGCGGACCCCGCCCCCGCCGAGGCGGGAACCGGCAGCCCGGTCTCGATGAAGAAGCTCGTCGACCCGGGGGAGTGGCCTGGCGTGTGCAGCGCCCTGATCGTCACCCCGCCGACCCGCCACGTGTCGCCATCGGCGATCTGCCCCTCGGGACGGTAGCCCTCGTAGGTCATGTCCCAGAGCACGTAGTCATCCGGGTTGAGGTAGATCGTCGGATTGCCCACCCGGCTCGCGAAGTCCCGGACGACGCCGACATGGTCGTCATGACCGTGCGTGAGGAGGATGGCCTTGACCTCTCTCGGCCCGACCGCCTCGGCGATGGCATCGACATCATGGGCGGGGTCGATGACGATGACCTCCGACTGATCCCCGACGATCCAGACGTTGTTGTCGACATCCCAGGTCCCGCCGTCGAGCGAGAACGTCCCGGACGTCACGACATGCTCGATCCCAGCCATCAGACTTCCACCACCGATCGCAGCACGGTTCCCTCTTCCATCTTCGCGAACGCCGCCTCGACGTCGCCGATGCCGATCCGCTCGGTGACGAACTTCTCGAGCGGCAGGCGCTTCTGCTCGTAGAGGTCGACGAGCATCGGGAAGTCGCGTTCGGGCAGGCAGTCGCCGTACCACGAGGACTTGAGGCTGCCGCCGCGACCGAACACGTCGAGCAGCGGCACGGTGAGCTCCATCTCCGGGGTCGGCACGCCGACGAGGACGACGGTGCCGGCGAGATCGCGCCCGTAGAACGCCTGCCGCCACGTCTGCGGCCGGCCGACCGCATCGATGACGACGTCGGCGCCGAAGCCGTTCGTCCGCTCCTGGATCGCGGCGACGACCTCGTCCTCGCTCATGCCCTTCGTGTTCACCGTCTCCGTGGCGCCGAGCTCCCTCGCCCACTCGAGCTTCCGGTCGTCGATGTCGAGGGCGATGATCGTGCCCGCTCCGGCGAGGTAGGACCCGGCGATCGCCGCGCAGCCGACTCCGCCGCAGCCGATGACCGCGACCGACTTGCCGCGGGTGACCCCACCGGTGTTGATCGCCGCGCCGATGCCGGCCATGACTCCGCAGCCGAGCAGACCGACGACCGCCGGATCCGACTCATCGACCTTCGTGCACTGGCCGGCGGCGACGAGCGTCTTCTCCGCGAACGACCCGATCCCCAGGGCCGGGGTGAGTTCGGTGCCGTCGGTGAGCGTCATCTTCTGCTCGGCGTTGTGCGTGTTGAAGCAGTACCACGGCTCCCCGCGCTTGCACGCGCGACACTCGCCGCACACGGCACGCCAGTTGAGGATGACGAAATCGCCGACCTCGACGTTCGTCACGCCCTCGCCGATCTCCGAGACGACCCCAGCCGACTCGTGCCCGAGGAGGAACGGGAAGTCATCGCTGATCCCGCCCTCGCGGTAGTGCAGATCCGTGTGGCAGACTCCGCACGACTGGACGTCGACGACGACCTCACCGGGGCCGGGGTCGGGGATGACGATGTCGGTGAGCTCGACCGGTGCGCCCTTGCTGCGTGCGATGACGCCCTTGACAGTCTGTGGCATTGCGCCTCCTAGGGGTGATCGGTGCGCGACCGCGACGGCTGCGCGCCGATGGGGGTTCGTACGCTGTCCACCCTATCGACGCCACCCGACCGGCGACCACCGCGTCCGCATCGTGTGACGTCAGCGCGACCTCCGTGGGATCAGGAGGGGCAGGACCCTCTCGCCGAGGCGGGGTGACGTGAGCGCGCATGCGCAGCGGGGCGCCTCCCGAAGGTGGGAGACGCCCCGCTGTCGCTGATCAGGTGTTGCGTGGGTCGGTGATCAGTCGACGTCGGTGTCCGGGTGCTTGCGCAGGTGCACGATCGCTGCGGCGAGCCCGCCCCAGACCGTGACCATCGCGATGATCATCATGATGATGGCTGACGGTTCCATCAGTTCCCTCCTCGTGTGGTCTCATCGGCGGCATGCCGCCCGGTGTGGTGGCCCTTCTGCTCCTCGGCGACGGAATCGGCGATCGCCGCGTCCGCCTCCTCGATCGTCTTCCTCGGCCACCTGATGAGCGAGAGGACGACCGCGATGACGATGAGGAGTGCGATCATGCCCCAGCCGAAGACGCCGATGATGAGCGCCGGGTATTCGCCGTAGCCCTCGGTGGCGTAGGTGATGATCTGGGTGATGAGCATGTACGCGAGCACCAGAGCGGTGACGCCGCCGAGGATGATCATCCAGAACCAGCCCACCTTGAAGCTCGAGATCGCGTTGAGGTGATCGCGCAGCACGGGCAGCTTGCGGGCGAACCAGCCGACGACGATGAGGCCGACGACGGCCGCGCCGACGATGCCGATGTTGTTGGCGAAGGCATCCATCGTGTCGAGCACGTAGAGGGCGGTGACCGTCGACATGAGCAGGATCGAGATGATCGCCATGGCACCGCCGACGAGGAGGATCGAGGCCTTGTTGCCGATCCCGAACTTCTCGCGCAGCGCCTGGATCGGCACCTGGACGATCGAGATGAGCGAGGTGAGACCGGCGAAGACGAGGCATGCGAAGAACGCGAAGCCGAAGAGTCCGCCGCCGGGCATCTCGGAGATCAGCGTCGGGAAGGCGACGAACGCCAGTCCGATGCCGCTGGTCGCGACGTCCGAGACCTGCGAGCCCGACGCTGCGGCCATGAAGCCGAGCGCGGCGAAGACGCCGATGCCGGCGAGGATCTCGAAGCCCGAGTTCGAGAATGCGACGACGAGGCCGGAGCCGGTGAGGTTCGTCTTCTTCTTCAGGTACGACGCGTACGTGATCATGATGCCGAACGCGATCGACAGCGAGAAGAAGATCTGCCCGTAGGCCGCGATCCACACCGCGGGATTCGTCAGTGCGGAGAAGTCCGGGGTGAACAGCGCATTGAGGCCCTCGGCCGCACCGGGCAGGAACAGTGCGCGGATGACGAGCGCGAGGAAGAGGATGATGAGCAGCGGGATGAAGATCTTCGAGAAGCGGGCGATGCCTGCCTGCACGCCGCCGAGGAGGACACCGAGGGTGATCACCCAGACGACGATGACGAGGATGAGGATCATCGGCACGAACTCGAACGAGACGCCCGGATCGCCCATCTGGAGGAAGCTGCCGAAGAAGTAGGTCTCCGCGTCATCGCCCCACGCCTGGTTGAGCGAGAAGAACATGTACGCCCCGGCCCAGCCGATGATCGCGGCATAGTAGATGCCGATGACGACGGCCACGCCGGTCTGGAACCAGCCGATCGGCTCCGCGACCTTCGTCGCCATGCGGAACGCCAGCGGCGCCGAGCCGCGGGAGCGGTGGCCCATCGCGTAGTCGAAGAAGAGCAGCGGGATGCCCGCCGTCAGCAGTGCGACGAGGTAGGGGATGATGAAGGCGCCGCCGCCGTTCTCATACGTGACATACGGGAAGCGCCAGATGTTGCCGAGGCCGACTGCCGAACCGATGGCTGCGAAGATGAACGCGCCGCGGGTGGCGAAGACCTCCCTCTGGGGTGTGGTGGTAGACATGATGACCTTTCGTAGTTCACCGCCAGGAGGCGACGATGCCTCCTGCTTGCGGATGATCGACTTCCATTTTACTGGGAGTTGCTTGTGAGTGGTGGCGCTCATCACGTGTCGCGGGTCACAATTCGGCACCGAATGGTCTCGGTTCGGGAGTGATCCATCCCCGGTAGACTTGGGCGGGTGACTATCGCCTTGTATAACCTCGCCACCCGCACGACCGAAGATCTCCGGCCCGTCATCGACGGCCACGTCGGGATCTACACGTGTGGCGCCACGGTGCAGGGCGAACCCCACATCGGGCATCTGCGGTCCGCGTCGGTCTTCGACGTGCTCCGCCGCTGGCTGCTCTACCGCGGCTACGACGTCACCCTCATCCGCAACGTCACGGACATCGACGACAAGATCCTCTCGAAGTCCGTCGAAGAGGGACGGCCCTGGTTCGCCCACGCCTACCTCTACGAGCGCGCCTTCACCGCCGCCTACGACGCCCTCGACGTCCTCCCGCCGAGCTACGAGCCCCGGGCCACCGGCCACATCACGGAGATGCACGAGCTCATCAGCCGCCTCATCGAGGCCGGTCACGCCTACCCCGCGCTCGACGGCAGCGGGGACGTCTACTTCTCGACGACCTCGTGGCCCGACTACGGGGAGCTGACGAACCAGCGGCTGGCGGACATGGAGCCGGCCGAGGACTCGGACATGCGCGGGAAGAAGGATCCCCGGGACTTCGCGCTGTGGAAGGCGCACAAGCCCGGCGAACCGGAGACCGCCTCATGGCCGTCCCCGTGGGGACGCGGCCGCCCGGGCTGGCACATCGAATGCTCGGCGATGTCGACGAAGTACCTCGGGTCGCACTTCGACATCCACGGCGGCGGCCTCGACCTGCGCTTCCCGCACCACGAGAACGAGCTCGCCCAGTCCCGTGCCGCCGGTGACGAGTTCGCCAACATCTGGATGCACTCGGGCCTGCTCAACGTCGGCGGGGACAAGATGTCGAAGTCGCTCGGCAACTCCGTCTTCGCCTCCGACCTCTTCGCCCGCTTCAGCCCGCTTGCGGTGCGCTACTTCCTCACGAGCGCGAGCTACCGCTCCGTGCTCGAGTACTCGCCCGAGGCGATGGAGCGCCAGACCGCGTCGCTCGAGCGGCTCTCGAACTTCCTCGACCGGGCCCGGCAGGCGCTCGGGGACGAGGCACCGCCGCTGCCGAACGTCGCAGCGGCCTACGCCGACCGCATCATCGACGTCCCCGTCGAGTTCGCCGCCGCCCTCGACGACGACCTCGGCGTGCCCCGCGCGCTGTCCGTCGTCTTCGCCCGCGTCACCGAGGGCGCGAAGCTCCTCGACGCCGGTTCCGACAAGCCGGAGCTGGCCCGGATCGTCGCCGAGGTGGAGCTCATGCTCGACATCCTCGGCGTCAACCCCAGCGCCGAGGTGTGGGGCAGTGCCGACGGCAGCGCACCGGCGGCAGCCGCCCTCGATGCGCTCGTCGGCGACCTCGCGAGCAAGCGGATCGCGGCGAAGGCGGAGAAGGACTATGCGCAGGCCGATGCGATCCGCGATCAGCTCGCCGCCGCCGGTGTCGCGATCGAGGACACGACCGACGGCTACCGTTACCATCTCAAGAACAGCTGAGACCGCGGACGCGCCCGGGCAGACCCGGGCACCGCACCCAGCACCGACGAACCAAGAGGACTGACATGGCTTCCAACCCACGCTCCGGCGGGTCGAAGAAGAAGGGCCCGCCCAAGGGATCCGGCGGCAAGCACCGCCGCAGCCTGCAGGGCAAGGGGCCCACGCCCAAGGCCGAGGACCGCGTCTACCACAAGGCGCACAAGGCCGCGCAGGCGAAGCGGGCCGCCAACGCCTCGGCGCAGGCGAAGCGGAAGAAGAAGGAGCTCGGGCCGAACATGGTCGCCGGGCGCAACTCCGTCGTCGAAGCACTGCGTGAGGAGGTGCCGGCGACCGCGCTCTACGTGGCCAGCCGCATCGACTCCGACGACCGGGTCAAAGAGGCGATCAAGCTCGCCTCGGCCCGCGGCATCTCGATGCTCGAGGCCAGCCGGTCCGACCTCGACCGGCTCACCGACGACGCGATCCATCAGGGCATCGCCCTGCAGATCCCGCCGTACGACTACGCCGATCCCCGGGACCTCCTCGAGTTCGCCGCCGACCGGGGCGAGGCTCCGCTCATCGTCGCTCTCGACGGCATCACGGATCCGCGCAACCTCGGCGCGATCGTCCGCTCCGTCGCGGCCTTCGGCGGGCACGGGGTCATCATCCCCGAACGCCGCGCGGCATCGATGACGGCGGCGGCCTGGAAGACCTCGGCCGGGGCCGCCTCGCGGATCAAGGTCGCGCAGGTCGTCAACCTCGCCCGCGCGATCGACGAGCTGAAGAAGCAGGGCGTCTTCGTCGTCGGCCTCGACATGGACGGCGACGTCGACCTGCCCGAGCTCACCTTCAGCAGCGACCCGCTGTGCATCGTCGTCGGCTCCGAGGGCAAGGGCCTCTCCCGCCTCATCGCCGACAAGTGCGACCAGATCGTCTCGATCCCGATCGCCGCGACGACCGAGTCGCTCAACGCCGGCATCGCCGCAGCCGTGAGTCTCTACGAGGTCGCCCGCGCCCGTCGGGGGTGAGCGTTTTCAGCCGCCGCCCGGGCGCTGCCGGCCCTCTGGGCGCCGATCAGATGCGCCCTTCGGGTTGCTGCCGCAAGGGTGAGAGTGTCCCTCAGGCGTCGAGGCTCGTGCGGTAGTCCTGTTCGCTCATCGCGCCGACGCGGGAGTGGCGGCGGCTGTAGCCGAAGTAGATGAGCGCCCCGACGAGCATCCAGATGCCGAAGACCGCCCAGGTCACGCCGCCGAGGTTGAGCATGAGGAACGCACAGGCGAGTGCGCCGAGCACGGGGATCGTGTACCCCAGCGGCGCCTTGAAGGTCCGCTCGAGCTGCGGCTTCGTCACGCGCAGGTAGATGACGGCGACGTTGACGAGGCAGAACGCGAAGAGCGTGCCGATACTCGTCGCGTTCGCGAGCTCTCCGAGCGGGATGAGCGCTGCGGTGATCGCGACGAGGGTGCCGGTGACGAGCGTGCCGACGAGCGGGGTGCCGGTGCGCGGGGAGACGACGCCGAAGAGGCGCGGAACCATGCCGTCGCGCGACATCGTCAGCAGGATGCGCGACTGTCCGTAGAGGACGGTGATGACGACGGAGAAGATCGCGAGCACCGAGGAGGCGGCGAAGAGGAAGACCGCGAAGTTCGACTGGGTGATCTCATGGACGATCTGGACGAGCGGAGCCGTCGAGGTCTCGAACCACTCCCACTCCCTGGCGCCGATCGCGGTGACGGCGACGAGCACGTACATCGTCGTGACGATGACCATCGAGAGGATGATCGCCCGCGGCAGATCCCGCTTCGGGTTCTTCGCCTCCTCACCGGCGGTCGAGGCGGCGTCGAAGCCGATGTAGGAGAAGAAGACGACCGAGGCCGCCGCCGTGACTCCGGCCGCGCCCATCGGCAGCAGCGGTTCGAAGTTCCCGGCCTGGAACGCGGTGAACGCGACGATCGAGAAGAAGACGAGGATGCCGATCTTGACGAACACGATGATCGTGTTGACGATGCCGGACTCCTTCGCCCCGCGCATGAGCAGGATCGTGGCCAGAGCGACGACGATGAGGGCGGAGAGGTTGATGACCCCGCCGGGCTGTTCGGGACCCGAGGCGAGGGCCGGGGGCAGCTCGAGTCCGAAGATCCGCAGCGTCTCATTGACGTAGTCGGCCGCACCGACGGCGACCGCGGCGACGGACACGGCGTATTCGAGGACGAGGCACCATCCGCAGACCCAGGCCACGCCCTCACCGAGGGTCGCGTACGTGTAGGAGTAGCTCGACCCCGAGACGGGCACCATGCCCGCCATCTCCGCGTAGCTGACGGCCGAGAGCAGTGCCGTGATGCCTGCGAGGATGAACGCGATCCACACCCCGGGGCCGGCGATCGGCACGGCCTCGCCGAGGATGACGAGGATGCCGGTGCCGAGCGTCGCGCCGACGCTGATCATCGTCAGCTGGAAGACACCGAAGGTGCGCCGCAGCTCCTTCGAGTTCGCATCCTCGGTGTCCTTGATCATGCTCGTGATCGACTTGCGTCGTCCCAATTGGCGGACGATTCCTGTGCCCTGCCCCGACGGTGGGGCAGGCGTGTGCTGCGGAGAACTCATTGAGCCATTGTCACATGTCGTTCACAGGCCGCTGACACCGAGGTTTGACCGTGATCGGGGTGAACCGCCTCACACCTGGGACGACGCCCGCAGTGGCCGCGTGCGATGAGGTTCAGATCACACTCGCCGAGGCGGTCGGACCGATCCGGTCAGGCAGGGACGGTTGCTCATGCCGGGGCAGGTGCGGACGGTCAGTGTCGGAGGGTTGGGGGCTCACACGTCAGGGGTGAACCGACCGTCGTGGGCCATCCAGCCGCCGTCGACGAGCTGCGAGGTGCCGGTGACGTACGAGGACGCGTCGGAGGCGAGGAAGAGAACCGGTCCGGCGATCTCGTGGAGGCGGCCCCACCGGCCCAGCGCCGTCTTGTCCGCGTAGGCCTCCCACCACGTCTCGTCGGCCTTGATCTGCTGCGTCAGCGGAGTGTCGAAGGGGCCCGGCAGGATCGCGTTGACCCGCACGCCAGCGGGGCCGAGCTCGCTCGCGAGCGTCTTCGTCAGCTGGACGACCCCGGCCTTCGCCGCCGCGTAGAGGCCCTGGCCCGGTTCGACGGTGAGCGCCCTGAATGACGCGTAGGTGACGATCGACCCGCGTCCGCGCTGCGCCATCTGCGCGCCGAACCCGCGCATCAGCCGGTACGTGCCCTTGAGGTTGATGTCGATGACCCGATCGAACTCGTCGTCGGTCGTCGCCGTCAGGCGTTTGCGGACGTTCGCCCCGGGGGTGATGACGAGGACCTCGGCAGCGGGGTGGGCGGCGACGAGAGCGTCGACGGAGACCGGATCGGTGATGTCGACGACGGCGGCCTCGGCGCTGCCCCGATCCTCCCCGCGCGCGCCGTCTGAACGGGCATCGCCGGCCCCGCCGGACTCGCCCGGCGTGTCAGCCGCGTGCGCGCCGAGCCCGTGGCGCCCGCCGCCCGCACCGGCCCCGCCGGCCGCACCGTTGTGTCGACCCGTGCCGTCGTGTCGACCCGCACCGTCGTGTCGGCCCGTGCCGGTGCGCTCGGTGATGAGGCGGACTGTCTCGGCGGCGCCGTCGGCATTGAGGTCGGCGGCGATGACGTGGGCGCCGGCATCGGCGAGGCCGAGTGCGCTCGCCTGCCCGAGTCCGGATCCGGCGCCGACGACGACGGCGGTGCGGCCGCTGAGGTCGAACAGCGAGGGGATCGACGGGTTGGCTGCGTTCGTCGGCATCGCTGCCGCGCTCGCGTTCGTCGGCATGGTGGGATCCGGGGTCATCGGAGGTCCTTTCCGTCCGGCATCGTCGCCGGTCAGGGTGCGGTGGTGCGCACCCGCGAGGTGCCTGCCCGCGGGTGCCGTTGCGCTCACCCTAGTTCACCTCACCGAGGTTCGCCCTGCCGTCCGCGTCGCTGCCGCCGCGTCCGCGGGGCACCTCACCGCGGCGGGGGCTGGACGTACCGGGATTCGTCGGGCAGCTTCGCGAGATCGTCCATGATGAAGTACGCGATCGCCTCCCGCAGCGGGATGTCGCGCTGCCGGGCGTGGGCCATGACTCGCCGGTGCTCGGCGAACTCGTAGAAGATCTGCCCCGCTTCGAGCTTGTTCATCAGGCTCTCCGGGATCGCTCCGAACAGCGGCTTGTAGACCTCGTCGAGCCAGATCCGCGCGGCCTCCTCCTCGCTCAGCTCCGCATGGTGCTCACCCGAGCCGTGCGCACCCCCGGTGAACCCGGGAGCCGTCTGGTAGGAGTCGAGGTCGTTGAGCATCGCCCGCGCCTGGTTCTCGTTCGCCCCGATCCCCGTCAGCCGCAGCAGGCGCCGGGAATGGTGGTTGGGTTCGACGACCTTCGGTTCGACGAGGAGGCTGACCCCGTCGAGGTCCGTCGTGACCGTGAGCTCGCCGAGGTCGAAGCCGAGGTCGTTGAGCCGGCGGATCCGCTCGTCGATGCGCCACCGTTCGTTGACGGAGAACTCCTCGACCCGGGTGAGCTCGGCCCACAGGCCGTTGTACGCCTCATAGAGGCGGTCGCCGGCGGCGAGCGGATCGACCGAGGCCTCGATGAGCCCGGCGGCCTGGAGGTCGAGGAAGTCCCCGGCGATGTTCGTCCGCGCGATCCGCAGATCCATCTCCCGCTGCCCGTCGGAGAGGCGGTCGTGGAGCTCCCCGGTCTCGGCATCGACGACGTACGCCGCGTAGGCGTCGGCGTCCCGGCGGAAGAGCGTGTTCGACAGGGAGACATCGCCCCAGTAGAACCCGACGAGGTGGAGCCGGGCGAGCAGCACGGCGAGGGCGTCGACGAGGCGACCGGCCGTGTCCTCGGCCAGGGACCGGGAGAACAGCGCCCGGTACGGCAGGGAGAAGTCGAGGTGCGAGGTGACGAGCGCCCCGGGCAGCGGTTCGCCGTCGGGGGTGCGACGGCCGGTGATGTAGGCCCGCGGTTCGACGCTGGGCACGTCGAGGTTCTCGAGCACGCCGAGGATGTCGAACTCCCGCAGCGCCTGCCGGTCCTCGGTCTCCTTGATCGCGAGCACTTCGGCGCCGTTCTCGATGAACCGGACGATGTGCCGGGAGATGCCGCGGGGGATCCCGCCGATGATGTCGGCCGGCCAGTCCTCGAGCGGGAGCTCCCAGGGCAGGTCTGCGAGCGCCGCCTGGTCGGCGGGGTCGATGGTGTGGATGAGCGGGCCGGTCTCGGTCGGGGGAGTGGCCGGTGCCTGCGGGGAGCCGGCCACGGCTCAGACCTCCGGATCGGCGGCCGAAGCGACGAGCGCCTCGGCGACTTCCGGCTTCTCCACGCCGATGAGCCGACCGCGGTCGAGAAAGGCGATGCGGTCGCCGAGGACCTTCGCGTCCTCGAGGTTCGACGTCGCGTAGAGCGTCGTCAGCCCGAAGTCCTGCTGGAGGTCCTTGATGAGGCGGATCGTGTCGGCCTGGTGCTCGGGCACGAGGTTGACGACGGGTTCGTCCATGATGAGGACCTTCGGCTGGCGCACGACCGCGCGGGCCAGGGCGATCGTCTGCCGCTGGAGCGGGGAGAGATCACCGGGAACGGCGTCGAGGAGGTCGCTCAGCCCGATCGTCGCGGCCACGGATTCGACGCGGGCGGCGATCTCCTCGGCGGGCAGACCGTCGACGCGGAGGGCGAACCCGAGGTTGTCGCGCACGCTCATGTGCGGGTAGAGGGCGTAGGACTCGAGCGCCAGCGTGACATCGCGGTCGTTGACCGCCGCGTGCGTGACGTCGACGCCGTCGATGAGGATCGTGCCCGACTTCGGTGCCTCGAGTCCGTGGAGCATCCGCAGGATCGTCGACTTGCCCGACCCGGACGGGCCGTAGAGGACGAGGAACTCGCCGTCGTCGATGAAGAGATTGAACGGATGGACCGAGGGCGACACGGTGTTCTCATACACGTGGCTGAGACCGTTCAACGACACTGTTGACATGCCAACTCCTTCTCCATCGATCGTGAGCAGATGATCGCCGGTTCCCCGGCGGAGTTGCCCAACACCCACCATCCTATGCGGTGCGCGCAGGGGGGAGATAGGAAATTCGACACGGCGTAGAGTGATTCTCAGCACTGTGACAGGCCCCGCCCGTCCGCCTGAGGGCGGGCTGAACGCAACCAGGTGCCTTGTCGGGAATCAGGCGGATCGGCGTGCGCTCCGGGAAGGCCCCGCGCCGAGGTGGGGCCCGGGTGCCCACGACTGTGTCCCCGGGTGCGGGGCGCAGTTCTCTGCACGGTTCCGGGCACGACGCCGGTGACGGTCGGCGGGGCGGCCCGGGCGCAGTTCCCGGTGGGCCGGCCACTGACCGTACACTCGCGGTATGAGGGTCACGCTGGAGGAGGTCGCCGCCCGGGCGGGAGTGTCGCTGGCGACGGTCTCGCGGGTCATCGGGCGCCGCGGCACCGTCGCAGCGACGACGCGCACCGCCGTCCTCGAGGCGATGGACGCCCTCGGCTACACCCGCTCGACGCTGCTGCCCGATGCGCCGCGGCGGCTCGTGGCCGTCGGCGCCCCCGGCAACCCCGAGTACTGGCAGACGCAGGTGTGCACCCGGGTCGCCACCGCCCTGCAGGACCGCGGCCTGCTCATCACCCGCCCGCCGGTGGAGACGGAGTCGGCCCCGCTCGACCTCGCGATCGCGGCCGGCGCCGTCGCCCTCGTCACCCCGACGCTGACCTCCCTGGAGACGACGATCCCCTGCATCCGCGTCGACGAGCAGTCGGCCGGCGGCGGGGAGAACGCCAGCGGCGACATCATCGCCGCCCGCCTCGACCTCGGCGGGGGAATGACGACGGCGTTCGAGCATCTGCGGGCGATCGGCCACCGCCGCATCGGACTGATCTGCAACGACACCGGCGAGCTCGCCGCGCAGCTGATCAAGCGGTTCCTCGCCGAACACCCCGCACGCTCCTTCGGTCTGCCGCTCGAGGACTGGATCGCCCCGGTGCCGAAGTCGTTCTCCGGCGGGTCGCGGGCGGTCCTCGAACTCAAGGACGCGACGTGCACGGCCGTCATCGTCCAATCGGCCCTCCAACTCCACGGGGCGCTCCACGGGCTGCGCAACCGGCACCTCCAGGTCCCGCGCGACATGTCCCTCGTCGGCTTCGGGGACTCCCCGACGATGAAGTTCACCGGCCCGCCGGCGACCGTGCTCGGCATCGACGTCGACGGTCTCTCCACCGCCCTCATCGACGCCACCCTGAGCACGCTCAAGCTCACCGATGCGCCGCTGCCGTCGGTGCCGCCCGTCTTCCGTCCCCGGCTCCTGGCCAGGGGCTCGACCGCGGCGGCCCGGCAGTGAGCGCCGGTCAGTCCCGGCAGGTCCGCCTCGCCGACATCGCCGACCTCGCCGGAGTCTCGAAGGCCACGGTCTCCCGGGCCCTGCGCGACCCGCAGGCCGTCTCCGGGCCCTCCCTGGCCGCGGTCCGGCAGGCGCTCGCGGTCCTCGGCGTCGAGGTCCCGGCGGCGGAGTCCGCTGCGGTGCCCCTCATCGCGCTCGTTCGCCCCGCCGCCCCGGTCGGCAACGTCGACCCGTACACGCATCTCTTCGAGATCCTCACCAACCGGATGTTCGCCCAGGGCATCGCCGTCGTCCACGTCGAAGCCGAGGCCGACCGCCTCGACCAGCTCACCGAGTCCCTCCTCGGACCGCCCGGCGACGACGCCGGGCCAGCGGCCGCTGGGGCGTCCGCGCTCGGTTCCACGCGGACGGCGGGCCCGCAGATCGCGGGGGCGATCGTCCTCGGCGGGGGTGCGGCCGGGGCGCTCGCTGCCCGGCTCTCCGGGCGGGGACTGCCGCTCATCCGCGTCTCGAACGCCCGGCACGGCGACGGTCTCTCAAGGATCATCCTCGACGCTACCGACGGCATCGCCACCGCCGTCCAGCATCTCGTCCACCTCGGGCATCGGCGGATCGGGCTCGCGGTGCTCCGGGACACGGCGGCGGCCGCGCGCATCGCGGGATTCCGGAAGTCGATGGCCGCGGTCCTTCACATCCCGGCGACCCGCGATCAGGCCCCCGTCGTCGAAGCCGCAGGCGGGCCGATGGCCGGAGTCGCCGCCGCCGAGGAGCTCCTCGACATCGGCTGCACCGCCGTCATCGCGTGTGCCCCGTCCCTGTCGTTCGGCATCCTCGAGGCGGCTGCGCGCGCTCGACTCGATGTGCCCCGGGACCTCTCACTGCTCACGGTCGGCGACATGCCCGACGCCGATGTCATCGCCCCGCCCCTGTCCCAGGTCAGCTACGACTGGGAGACGGTCGCGGCATCCGCTCTCGACGAGGTGCTCGCGATGATCGCGAACCCCGGCAATGCGGCGCGGGTCGACTACTCCGTCACTCCTGATCTCGTCCTGCGGGCGAGTGCGGTTCCCCCGCAGCGGCGGTGACCCCGCGCCGCTGCTCGGCGAGCCGGGTGAGCAGCGCGGCGACGGCGTCGGGATCGGCGACGCGGAACTCGGCCTGCGTCGGCGCCTCCCCGACCTTGATGCCCACCCCGGTGAGCTCGTCGTCCATGTCGGCCAGTTCCGCGAAGGCGTCCTCGTCGGTGATGTCATCGCCGAGGTAGAGCGCGGCGGTCGGGTCGACGGCGCCGACGAGGGCGCGGATGCCGGTGCCCTTCGTCGCCTGACTCACGGCGAGTTCGGTGATGTCGTGGCCTTCGATGACGCGGATGCCCCCGTGCTCGGACTGGACGGCGACGACGTGGGTGCGCAGCTCCTTCGCCAGTCCCGGCGCCATGCCCCGGGTGTGGACGGTCCGCGAGTACGGCTTGTACTCGATGCGCAGGTCGAAGCCGTCGCGGTCGCTGACCCGGGCGAGCTCGGTGAGGTGGTCATCGATCGCGGCGAGCAGAGCGGTCTCGTCGTTCGTCAGGGCGCTCGCCTCCGCGGCCCGCTGCTCGGCTGCCGCCTCGTCATCGCTGTCCCCGGCGTTGTCGATGCTCACCTCGGCGCCGGGAGCCTCCGTCGGAGTCGCGCCTGCATCGTCACTGCCGTCGCCGAGGTCGATCTCCGCCCCGTGGGAGCCGACGATCATCGTCTCCGGCGGGGGAGAGGCGAGCCGGCGCAGCGTCTCGACGTCACGACCGGAGACGAGGGCGAGCTGGGTGCGCGGCAGCCCGGCGAGCTCGGCGATCGCCTCCGCCGAGGCGGGCACCACCCGGCTGCGGGACGGATCGTCCTGCAGGGGGGCGAGCACCCCGTCGAAGTCGAGGGCGACGAGGAGGACGTCCGCCTCGGCGAGGGGGCGCAGATCGATCTCGCCGGGATCGACGAGCGGGGGCACGAGTGGATCGGAAACGGCAGGCGGCATCGAGGTCGAGTCCGAGGTCACGGGGTCTCCTAAGTCGCGGAACGGGATTCAGGGGCGGGCGGCGGCTGCTCGGCGCTCGACGCCGGTGCGGCCGGTCGGGTCGGCGATGCCGACGACGTCGATGCCGTGGCCGACGACGTCGTCGGGGCCGACGCGGGGGCCGCTGCCACCGGGGTCACGGGCACCGCCTCGGGGGCTGGCGGCTGGGCGGCAGGACGCCCCGCGGTCGCCGGACGGTCCGGGACGACGGCCTCGGGGTTGGCGCGGATGGCTTCGAGCTCGCCGAGGAAGCGCTTCGACCAGGCGGTCACGGTGTCGGTCTTGACCTTCTTGCGCATCTGCCGCATCCGCCGGGCCCGGGCCTTCGGGTCCATGGTGACGGCCTCCATGATGCCGGCCTTGAGGTTGCCGATGTCATGCGGGTTGACGAGGACGGCGCCGGCGAGCTGTTCGGCGGCACCGGCGAACTCCGAGAGGACGAGCGCGCCGTCGTCGTCGAGGCGGCACGCGACGTACTCCTTGGCCACGAGGTTCATGCCGTCGCGCAGGGCGGTGACGAGCATGACGTCGGCGGCGATGAAGAACGCCGTCATCTCATCGCGCGGATAGGAGTGGTGGAGGTAGTGGACGGCGATCGTGCCGATGTCGGCCTGTTCGCCGTTGATCCGGCCGACGGCGAGTTCGACGTCATGGCGGATGAGCTTGTACTGCTCGAGGCGCTCCCGCGACGGGGTGGCGATCTGGATGAGGACGACGTCCTCGACGTTGAGCCGGCCTTCGGCGAGCAGCTCCCCGTACGCCTTGAGGCGGTGCCGGATGCCCTTCGTGTAGTCCATCCGGTCGACGCCGAGCATGATGACCTTCGGGTTGCCGACCTCCTCGCGGATCTGGGCGGCGCGCTCGATGATCGCCGGATCCCGCGCGAGCTCCTCGAGGTAGGGGGTGTCGATCGAGATGGGGAACGCCTCGGCGCGGACGAGATGCGCGGGCAGTTCGTCACCGGCGGGGACGGTGACCGTCGACCCCTTCGTCTGGAAGCCGAGGCGACCGCGCACCGCGCGCCGGAAGTTCGCCGCATCCGCGGGCCGCTGGAAGCCGATGAGGTCGGCGCCGAGGAGGCCGCGGAGGATCTCGTCGCGCCACGGCAGCTGCGCGAAGAGCTCGAACGGCGGGAACGGGATGTGGTTGAAGAAGCCGATCTCGAGGTCCGGGCGCATCCGGCGCACGAGCTGCGGGACGAGCTGGAGCTGGTAGTCGTGGACCCACACGGTCGCGGACTTCGCCGCCACCTCGGCGACCTTGGCCGCGAAGCGCTCATTGACCCGCACATACGCATCCCACCATGTCCGGTGGTACTCCGGCGGGGCGATGACGTCGTGGTAGAGGGGCCACAGGGTGGCGTTGGAAAACCCTTCGTAGTACCTGAGGACATCCTCATTTGTCAGCGTCACGGGGATGAGGTGCATGCCGTCGATGTCGAAGGGCTCGAACTCGACGTCGGGCACACCGGTCCAGCCGATCCACGCCCCCTCCTGCGCCTTCATCACCGGGGCCACCGCGGTGACCAAACCTCCTGGTGAAGTGCGCCATTCCCGGTCCGGGTCGCTGGCGTCGCGGTCGACGGGAAGCCTGTTGGCCACGACGACGAAATCGCTGTCGCCGTACGTGTCCGCAGTCGCGTTCTCAGTGGCGTCGACGGTGCTCATCTGCGCCTCCTCATGTGTCGTTGCTTGGAACGAACTCTACTCGCTCGACTACCCTTGTGACCGTGATGGTTCAGGATCTGGGAGGCTACCGCCTCATCGAGGAGCTCGGCTCGGGCGGCATGGGCGTCGTCTACCTCGGTGTCGACGGCGGCAACAATCCTGTGGCCGTCAAAGTCCTCCACCCGCACATCGCCAGTGACGAGACCGCGCGCAAACGGCTGGCCCGGGAGGTGCGCACGCTGCGGCGGATCCGCCACCCCCGCATCGCCGAGGTGCTCGACGCCGAACTCGACTCCGCGCAGCCGTTCATCATCACCGAATTCGTCGACGGTCAGACCCTGTCCGACGATGTCCGGGAGAACGGTCCCTTCGCCGAGGACGAGCTCGTCCACTTCGGCCATGCCCTGCTCGACGCCCTCGGCGCCGTCCACGACTCCGGTGTCATCCACCGCGACCTCAAACCCGCGAACGTCATGATCATGGACGGCGAGCCGATGGTCATCGACTTCGGCATCGCCCAGGTCGCGGACGAGGTGCGGGTGACGGCCACCGGGCTCGTCATGGGCACCCCCGGCTACCTGTCCCCGGAGATCGCCGACGGCAAGGCCTCGAGCGAGAAGACCGACTGGTGGGGGTGGGCTGCGACGATGGCGTTCGCGGCGACCGGGCGCAACCCGTACGGTGCCGGCCCCCTCGAGGCGGTGCTCGGTCGCGTCGCGATGGGCAAGTTCGATCTCGACGACACCCCCCGCAACTTCATCCCCCTGCTCAAGGCGTGCCTCGATCCGAAGCCGGAGCGGCGCCCGAGCGGTCAGATGATCCTCGACGCGCTCGTCGACATCGAGTCGGGCCGGCCCCCGCAGCTCGGTTCGGGATCCGGTCAGGGCTCCGTGCAGCGCACCGCCGTCATGCCGGCCGTCGAGGACACCGCTGAGGGACGCGGGTCGCTGCGCGGCGGGTACCCCGGCGGGGCTGCGGCTGCTGGCGGTGCGGCGGCTGTCGGTGGGGCTGCGCTCGGGGCGGCTGCCGGCGGGATGGGCTCCGGTGGTGCCGGCAATCCGCCGACGCGGATCGCCGACCCCGCCGCCTTCGCCCAGGGCGCCGGTCAGGGTGGCCAGCCGTTTGCGGGACAGGGACGCGCCCCCGGTCAAGGGCAGCTCAATCACGGACAGTTCAGTCAGGGGCAGTTCAACCAGGGGCAGCCCGGTCAAGGACTGCTCAGGCAGGGCCAGCCCAACCAGGGCCAGCCCAACCAGGGCCAGGTCAACCCAGGGCATCCCGGTCAGATGCCGGGGCAGATGCGCGGACCGCTGTCCTCCCCGCAGGGACAGCCGCAGATGCGACAGCCTCTCGGACAGCACCCCGGTCAAGGTGGGGCGATGCGCCAGGCGACCGCCGGGCCGATCCACAATCCCAACGGGGCGATCCAGGTCGGCCCCGGATCGCAGATGGCCCGCGCCGACATCGGCAGTCGACAGGGACCGGGCACTGGTCACGGCGGCCCCGGCCCTGCGGGTGGACCCTCCGGCGACTGGTCCGGCGGTCCGGACGATCCGCCGTGGGCGCCGATGACGTATCGGTCGGTGCGCACGGGCGGCTGGGTCGTCTTCGCTCTCGTCGTCTTCGCTGTTGCCATCACCCCGCTCAGCCCGCTCGTCATCACGGCCTTCGCCTTCGCGTGGTCGGTGCTCGCCCGCACCGCGACGCGGCTGGACCACAAGGTCCAGAAGTACCGGTACGAACGCGGCGAGGACGGCGGGGGCACGCTGCGGTCGGTCGCCTCGGCGCCGGGAGCCCTTCTCGCCTCCGTGCTCACCTCCGTCGCGACGTTCCTGCTGCCGGCGGTCGCCGGCATCGCCATGCTCGTCCTCACCCGCCTCGACGTCGCCGGCATCGTCCCCGGCGAGCTGTCCGAGCAGTGGTCGGTGTGGGCGGCGGCCGCGGCCGGAGCGCTCGTGCTGTGGATCGGGCCGGGCGCGGCGAGCCTGCGCTACGGGTCGCGCCTCCTCGTCAGCGGGGCCACCCGCAGCGGTCTCGGTCGACTCATCGCCCTCGGGGTCATCGCTGTGCTCATCGTGCTCGCGATCATGGTCATCACCTCGGGGGCGGCGATCAACTGGTGGCCGCTGCCGGAAAGCCCCTTCACCTACCTGCCCGGCCCTGTGTGAGCGTGGGATGACCGGGGTGCACGCATCGCGGACGCGACGACGCTCCCGCGCGATGCCCGCCGGCCCGGTTGCCAGCGTGCCCTGTCATGGGGGCTTGCCGCCTCGGCGGATGAAGTGGTTGAACCTTGAATTTCACTGGGAGCCGCGCCACAGACGGTTTCGGTACAGTGGGGGCGTCGAGGGAATGGACCGCTCGACGGGTCCTGCAGTCGGCGCGCTCCGACAGGGACCGGCCCCAGTCGGACGATCGACAACGTGAGGAACCATGGCGAAAGACAACTCCGCTGAGCAGAGGCGGAACAAGGCACGCGAGAACGCCCGCCAGATCGCAGCAGCTCAGGCGAAGAAGGAGAAGACCGCCAAGACGATCCTCTACTCGGGGATCGGCGTGGTCGTCGTCGCCGTGGCGGTCATCGTCACGCTGCTCATCGTGCAGCAGGCGCAGCCGGCCGTCTCCCCCGCGAACTACGTCGCCGGCGGCGTCAACGTCGCCAGGGACAACACCGTCGTCCAGCCGATGAACATGCCCGAGGGCGAGGAGTCGAGCCTGCCGACCGCCGCCGACTCCGGCGTCAAGGAGAACGCGGCCACCGTGACCGCGTACATCGACTTCCAGTGCCCGGCGTGCAAGGCGTTCGAGGACACGAACACCGAAATGCTCATGAACCTCGTCAACGAGGGCTCGATCGTGCTCGAGTACAAGCCGATCGCGATCCTCGACCGCTTCTCCAACGGCAACGAGTACTCGACCCGCTCGGCGAACATCGCCGCCTGCGTCGTGGACGCCCAGCCGGAGAAGACCGCGGACTTCTTCGCCGCGATGTTCGCCCAGCAGCCCCAGGAGGGCACGAGCGGCCGCACCGACGAAGAGCTCCTCCAGGTCGCCACCGATGCCGGCGTCGACACGAACGCTCCGCTCCAGGCCGACCCGGAGCAGACGATCGCGAGCTGCGTGACGGATCAGACCTTCGCGAAGTACGTCGCCAACACCACGCAGGAGACCCTCGACTCGGGAGTCGACGCGACGCCGACCGTGCTCATCAACGGCCAGCCGACCCAGCAGACCGGTGACGCCCAGGCGCTCGCCGTCGAGATCCTCCAGGCCACCGGCGAAGTCCAGAACTGACCCGGTCGTCTGAGGGGGCTGCACCTCCGCGGAGTCTCGGCCTCCGGAACGACCCAGACCGCACGGCCGGTCGCACCCGGGCACTCGCCCCGGTGCGGCCGGCCGTTCGTCTGCGGTCTTGCCGGCGCGGAGACCGGTTTCTCCTGGGAGGCTCAGCGGCGTGTGGTCACCCGTTTGTGGTCAGAGAAGCGAGCGTGAGACGGCGAATCGGCAGAATCTGCTCGGTGTTTCGACCACAAACGGGCCCGGTGGCCCGGCGGCTTTGTCGCCCATGGCCCGCATGCACTACTATCGTGGAGGCGCAGCCGCCTCCTTAGCTCAGTTGGTAGAGCACCGCTCTTGTAAAGCGAAGGTCGTCAGTTCGAGTCTGACAGGGGGCTCTCTCACCAGGCCGGATGATATTATATCCGGCCTGGTTCGCTTTTAAAGACACGTTTACGACACGCTTTCATCGTCAATTTCGGCGCTCGCCACGAATTCATCCATGACTGCGACGACTTCAGCCGGCCCGCGATTGTCGCGTTCAACGTAGTGCTTGCTCGTTACACCGATCTCCGAATGACCCAGCTGTGAACTCGCGTGCTGCAGGTCGGAAGTGCGGTACACGTTTGTCGCCACAGTGTCGCGTAACGAGTGCGGTGTCACCCACGATAGGTCCACGTCGATTGAGAGCTTCCGTACTTCACGGAACCGCGCACCGTAGTTACTCCGATCCAGCCGCGTGCCCACCGCGGTCGGAAAGATCGCGTCGTTTTCGGGTGTGCCATCGAGTTCATGCCAGTACCCAAGGAGGCTTGCCACAGTGAAGTGGGGGAGGAAGAGGACGCGCTCGGAGGTTTTGGACTTCGTGAGTGGTTGCCGAATGACTTGCCCACCCACGTCGGACACGATCGTTCCAGAGACGGTTACCGTGGGATTGTCGGCCGCGAAGTCTAGATCGGACCATCGCAGAGCCAGCATTTCGCCGATGCGCAGGCCGGTTCCGAGCATTAGGTCGATAGAGGCGCCGATACGGAGCTTTGGCCAGGGTCGAGTGTTCTTCCTCGGCTTCGACTCCCACATTGCGGCAGCCGTGCGTAGAGCGGACACCTCGCCAGCGGTGAGCGCTCGGGCTCCCTTGGATTAAACTTCAATTGTCCTGGTCGCAAGCACGGGGTTCACGTCGACTACATCGAGCCGTACCGCTTCGTTGAACCCTTGGCGCAAGACGTTGCGCAGCTGACGGGCGGTCTCGGGTGTGGACTTCTTCACTCCCTGCAGAACGGCCTCAATTCGGCCCGTCGAGCATTCTCCTATCCGGACACCCCCGAGGCGCTTCTTGGCCCGCTCAACGTTGTAGGAGTAGGTGCGGATCGACTCGGCGCGTTGAGGCTTCTGGGACTTCCACGACTCGAGCCAGTAATCGAGCATTTCGGCGACAGTTGACTCCCGGGTGAATTGCCCACCCATGGTTTTGTTGCGTTCTATGACGAGAAAGTCGAGCAGTGCGTCTCTGGCTTCGCCGGCCTTCGGACGGCGACGCGAGTAGGTTCGCGTGACGCCGTCCTGGCACCTGTAGCGGGCGCTGGCGCGATACACCCCAGGCGATTCTCGGGTGACTGCGACGTCTCCCCACGCTCCGATCGGCAATGGTGGTCTGCCCACGTTCTCTCAATCCTCGCTGTCAGTGTCCTGATTATCGTCGTCCCAGTCGTCCCTGAGCTGCGACCCTTCACCACGCTTGTCGGAGCGTTCTTTTTCCTCACGTCCGCGGTTCCTGCTCCGCCACGCCGCGGTCGACTCCGCCGGTGGCGGGTCTGTGTAGTACTCGGTTTCGGGGTGAGGGTGCTTCTTCAGGATCGGGCGCAGGGACTGCTGAAGGTTGAGTTGACTCCGGGGTTTATGCCGCCAGGGCGACGGCTTCGTGACAGTGGGTCCGTTGCCCCTGGCACGGTGCAGATTTTCGGACTCACCTCCGGGGCGTCACTGCGCGCCTACACGTCATGGCAGACCGCCGACCCTTGGCCCACCGTCCTCCCCGGAACTTCCTCCTGACACTCAGCCCCGTCGCTCACACCGAGCGGCGGGGCGTTTCGTCGTAGCTGAAGCTGGTTGAACCTACATAAACTTGTGCAATAATGACAACTCGTAGACGTTGCAGGGGGCCAGGTGGGGTACTGGAAGAGGCACCAGAAGCCTGAACTCGAAAGCGTTCTACAACAGTTCCATGAAGCTGGGTGGACGATTGAGGACCCGCCTAAGTACTACACGGTGAAGTGCCCCTGTGGGGACCATATGAGACAGATTCACCTCACCCCGAGCAACCGGAACTACTCAAACCAAGCACTGAGGTGGCTGAACCGCCAGGAGTGCATGCACCCCCAGGAGCAGAGATGAAACTCATCGGAATTGGCATGACGTTGCATGTCGATGGTGACGCCCGTGACTTTCTGCGCGAACAGTTCGACGCGGTGATGGAGGAGTTGCTGTTTCTCGAAGCTCGCGACAAGATCATCATGGACCCTGCCGTATCTGTCGACCTCGCCGCCGGCGACATGGAGATCGAAGTCGCGGTCGAGGCCGAGACAGCTGAAGAGGGTGAGCAGAAGGCCCGCCGTGAGATCGCGAAAGCCCTCGAAGAGGCAGGCAAGCAAGAGAATCGCTTGCCGTATGTCAACAGTGGGAACCGCAGCGAGCTTCTCGAGTTCGCCTGACACATAGACGAATCGGCCCCCCACCACGTGAAGCGGTGGGGGCCGATTCGTCACTCACGTTTGATCCCGTAGGGGTCGTCGCACTATCGCCCTCGGCGAACTATGGAGCGTCTCTCCGCTGGTGCACACGTTAGGTCGTCTCACGACTGGCGCATTGTGATCCCAGCCGGTATTGGTCGGCTCGCTCGTCATGTCGCACTCATCAGCTGCGGATGCGGGGCTCGGATTTCGACTTGCCTCTACCACTGAGGAGAAGTGCCGTCCAGATCACCGAGCCGAGGATGAACGGCGCGCTCACCAGCCAGCTCAGCAGCGTAAAGGCAGTGACTGTTATCCACCCGTCCTCAGCGGTGTTCGCCCACACCGTCATGGCAACGCTGCCCACTAGCATCAGGGTCGCTACGCTAAGCAATGACAAATATGCAATTTTCAGGATTTTTCTCTTCGGGATCACCAGGGGTTACCCTTTCCTTTGTAGTGCTTCTTACCGCCGATTCGCACAGCCTCGAAGTAAACCACTGCAACTGTCTTGCAAACGAATACTTCCTTTTTCCTCTTGTTGCATATGCTTTTCATATTCTCGCGGAATCTCGCGTCGCAGACGTTCCTGTTGGTCTTCGAGTTCTTCCCGTAGCACAGATCGTGCTTATCACAAGCTGGTTTGAATATTTTGTTCCATTTCTCCGCTGCCTTCTTCAATTGCTTCGGCGTCGAGCACCCGTTGGGCTTCGCGTATGGTTGCAGGACGATCGGACCGAGCGAGTCTGAACCATAGTAGTCCTCAATCAGAGCATCCTCGGAGATATCACCGTCGACGTCGACGCCCTCGTCCTTCAAGGTCTGCAATGCCGCACTCAGCTCCGATATGGCATCACGGTCGACAGTGTCAGGCTCGGCAGCACTGGCGGGAGCACCTGTGAGTGCTGCGGTGAGAACAACTGCGATCAACGAAGCGACTACTAGTCTAAGACGGTGAGGTCCAAATTTCATGGGGTCAACTTTCTGCACTTGACTCTAGATGCAAGAAGACTCTCGCAGAGATTCCAGGCGTGCACATCGCACAAAAGTATGAATTCCCTCTTCTCGAGTCCAAGGACGCCGTTATGCGCGCAACACTCGACGCCGGACCCCGACGTACGAAGCGGCCCCCAC
>NZ_BAAAMB010000001.1:142563-158898 GCF_039528855.1 Brevibacterium sanguinis
CTTTCGTAACCTTCGACTGTCGACATCGTCACCCTCCGCGGATGCACCCTCGACAAGAGCCGATATCAGGGCGACCCGTACTGGCGGGCGGAACTGCTGCGGGACAACGAGTGAGGTTCTCGTGCCCACAATTTGCCCACAGTTGCCCACATATACGCCGTGGTGCGTAGTGGTTCATGGGGGTGCCAACGGCGAGAACTCAACGATCCGAGCCCTGCCCTGCGCGCCCACCCCGGCTCAAGTCCCGCTAATTGGTCAAGTCGCATCAAGTAGCGGGACTTGAGGAGGTTCATGAATGCAGATAAGCAGCACCTTCGACCCATTCGAGGTCGCGAGTTTCACCTGGCTCAAGTGGGGGCCGTGAATCATACCTCGCGATTAGCACACTATCCTTTTTCGTGCCCGAACAGACCATTGCAAAGATTTCGATGAGGCGCGGAGGTGGAATCTGATCTCGCTTGGCCCAGCTCAACGTTTCATCAAGAGTGGCCTCGGAGGATTCAAAAACAGCGACGGAGGTGAGGTCTTGCAAGTCATCATCTTGGCCGTGCCAGAACGCCACTCGAAAAGCGTCAACCTCTCCCTCGCGCCGTACATCGCGCTCGTCGATCAATTGAAAGCCGTGATTTTCCATCAATAATCGCCTCAGCTAAGCGGAGTCATATTGACTGCCGAACCAATTTTCCAGGAATCAAATCTTCCTCCAGATGCTCTTCGATTGAGAAGCTGTTCGCTTTCCCGACAAAGAGGCGTGGCTTGTGATGATCCAGGTACTAGTGGCATTCCAAAATCCCGTGCCCCGTCCGCCATTCGAGCCAACAACTGGAGTGTAGTATGGTGTAGAATACCGTCCGGTGTTAGCCGTGACGGTAATCCGTGCATCACTGTATGCTCTGCTCTGAGCTTTTCCTGGCCTCGAGCTCGAGCTGGCAGCGGGATACAAGCTTAAAAGCCCCTTGACACGCAAACTGACTTTGGTGTTCACTCCCTTTGACTCGCACTTGTAACGAGTCTTGTAAATTGCTCCGCCAGCGCCCGAAGAATAATGCGGGTTGTCAACTCTTGCAGTGCACTTGACATAACGGGCATTTTGCTCTTCGGCTGACTCTGCGCTTCTGGCTGCGACTTGGCCGCCGATCATCACAGTCGTCTCGACGTAGTCACGAGAATCATTCGCTTGTCTTAGGAGTTCTTCTTCCGACATGTTCAATGCGCTGGTCTCGACTCTTTCGGCCCAAGCTTCGTATTGCTGCATGGAGGACGTGCTGATTTGCGCGTCCTCATCTTCTTCTGCGGCGACTGGTGAAGTCATGCCAGCGACTAGGAGCAAAGAAGCGCTGATGGCCAGGACTGTCTTGAATAGTTTCACTGCATTTCCCGTTCTTATAGGCCCTCCTCGGAAGCGACAGTGCGACCGAGCGTCGGAGTTGGGTGAGCCGATACTAAGCAGCAGAAATCTCTCCTTGGTCGGAGAATGTGGGCCGGAGTCCATACTGTGGCCAAAATGAGATGTTCGACGACGTTCGGGGAGATTGCCTCCGTCAGGTGATTGAGCTTGCAACACCGATCAACGCACGCTTGGATGTGTGAAGCTGCTGAGACGTGTCCAGGCCATGCTGAATTAGTGACAGCTAGAAGGTTCGTGTCCGTGCCGTGGTCCAAGGTTGCAGGGTCCGCATAGAAGAAGAACCAGGAGGATCCAATTGACCACCTACGACGAAGCAATCCAGCACGCCGGTCGTGTCCTGGCAGAGGGGTTCCGCCGCCTTCAGGAAGGCACACCCCGCGAAGCCGCGGAACGCGCCTACACCCCGGGAGGGCCGAGCGTTGAACAACTCGAAGCTCGGATTGTCTCCTGGCGCCGCGTAATCAGTGTTAAGGAAAGACGGGTGAGCAAGCAAGTGAGGAGGCTACTTTCCGATGACGAGGTGGCCGAGCAGATTGGTTGCTCGAAATCTAGGCTTCAGGCGGATCGTGCCCTTGACCGCGGAGATGGCGGTGATCGTGTCCCCAAGTGGATTCAAGCTGGCGACTCATGGCGTCCGCGAACGCGAGGTACAAGGCAGTCTGCGGTCAACGAGTGGCTCGACCGACATGAAGAAGGTCGGATTTCGGGCAATGAAGGGACGCCAAGTTGATTAATCTCGAACGTTTGCTCACTGCGAAACAGGTGGCAGAAATACTGAATTGTTCGGTACAGCATGTCTACCGACTTCGTGGGCGGGGCGATCTCCCTGCCATAGCTGTAGGAGGCATGTATCGATACTCACCGGAGGAACTTCGCCGGTATATCGATCGGTAGAACTCCTTGGGTCGCCAGTCTTCGCAGAGGGACGTTGGTCTGAGCGAGGTTACGACACGGTTACGACACGGAATCGCGCTCGATTCGTCGCCGCAGGGCCATCTGGGGGGCTTCCTCGCAAGTCCTGAAACCATGCATAATTGCAGGTCACACGGCGACCGATGCAAACCAAAGAGAACCATGAGGGACAGTCTGCCCTATAAAGCGAAGGTCGTCAGTTCGAGTCTGACAGGGGGCTCATTCATCAGGGGCGGCACTCGGGGAATCGGGTGCCGCCCCTGAGCGCTCTCCGCCCTTCAGTGTTCGCGCGATCGCGCCCTCACCCGCCCATCGACGAGCGCGCGGTGCGGCGGTCGTCCCGGCTCGCTCGACGCTCTCGGCCGGCGGCGCGACCGGGCAGCCCGATCCGCTGGGCCCACACGAGCACCCAGAGCGCGCCGGCGATCGCGAAGACACCGGTGAACAGGACCCCGAAGCGCAGGGACGCGATCGCGATGACGAGCGAGATGAGCGTCGGCCCGGCGAGCTTGCCGCCGTTGGAGAAGATCGCCCAGATGCCGAGGAACCGTGCGCGCCCGACGGCGGGGGAGAGGTCCGCCCCGATCGTCATGTTCACCCCCGCTCCGAGGCCGTTGCCGACGGCCATGATGCCCACGGACACGATCATGCCGATGAGGCTCGGCGCGCAGACCATGACGATGAACCCGGAGCCGAAGATCGTCAGGCAGGCGACGAGTGTGGCGACCCGGCCCAGACGGTCCTTGATGTAGGCGCCGAGGAACATGAAGACGAGTTCGAGCCCGGCGCCGAACGCGATGAGCAGTGAGATCTCCGACTCATGCAGTCCGATCGTCACGCCCCACAGCTGGATGACGACCGGCTGAGCTGACCGGGCGATCGTCAGCGTCATGATCGAGATCCCGACGAGGATGACCGCGCCCCAGCGCACATCGAGCCGTGCCCGCCGAGGCGGGGCGGAGGGGACGCCGACTGCGAGGTCGTCGGAGGTCGGGGCCACCGCCTCGGCGGAGTTGGCCTCCTGGGCGACCGCCTCGGCGGTGTGTGCCTGCGCCTTCCCAGTGCTGCCGCCGCCCGTGCCGCCGACCCGCGCGCCCGGGTAGTCGGGGATGCGCGCGATCGGCAGCGCCATCACCCCGATCGCGGCGAGTCCCGCGATCCCGGCGAAGACGAACACCGACCACAGTGGGAAGACGAGCATGAGGCCGGCGCCGATGATCGGACCGAGGAGATTGCCCACCCGCATGCTCCCGCCGAGCGCCGTCATCGCCTTCGCGAGATCGGCGGCGGGCATCACCTCGGCGACGACGGCCTGCCGGGCCAGGTTCCACACATCGGAGACCGGGGCGAAGAGCATGAGCGCGACGGTGTAGACGACGAGCGAGGCCGGCGACTCCCAGACGAACGCGGCGACGATGGCCCCGAGGACGACGATCGCGGTGAGCGTGGCGACGACCATCGCACGGAAATCGCCGAGGCGGTCGATGAGCAGCCCCGCCGGCACCGTGGCGAGGAGCGAGACAGCCCCCATGACCCCGACGATCGCCGCCGCGAACGCCGCCGTCGCCCCCAGCGACAGGGCCCCGAGCACGAGGACCGGGAGGATCGACCCCAGCCCGACCGCGAAGAGCAGCGAGGGGATGAGGACCGGCCAGAGGATGGGTTTGAGCACGTCGTCAGTGTAGATCCGGTGTCCTCACCCCCGCCGAGGCGGTCGAGTGGTGGCCAGGTCTGCCGCGGCGGTGCGGTCCAGCCGGTCCCACCGGGGCAACCCCTGTTGCTGCGCAGTGGAGGCAACTCCCATTGAAATCTCGGACGGAAGTGAGAGCCTGGTCACATGACACGCACTGATCTGCCATCGCTGTCCACCGTCGTCCCGCCCTACCTCCTCAACGCCATCGCCGAGAACGGCGCGACGAAATTCCCCAAGGCCGCCGTCGCCGCCCGCTCCTTCCTCGCCCAGGACCAGCGGGTCCGTGAGCTCCGCGCCCAAGGGCTGCGCACATCCTCAGACGGTGCCACTGCGCGGACCGTCAGCGCCGACCAGCAGGCCGCCGGGTCGGGACCGAACCGCCAGGTCCACGACGCCCAGAACAAGGAGGACCTCCCCGGTGTCCTCGCCCGTGCCGAAGGGGACGCTCCCGTCGCCGACGAGGCGGTCAACGAAGCCTACGACGGCCTCGGCGATTCCTACGTCCTCTTCTCCGAGGCCTTCGGCCGGGACTCCCTCGATGACAACGGGATGCCGCTCATCGCCAGCGTCCACTACGGTCAGGACTACGACAACGCCTTCTGGGACGGCCGCCTCCTCGTCTTCGGCGACGGTGACGGCGAAGTGTTCACGAGCTTCACCGGGTCCCTGTCGATCATCGGCCACGAACTCAGCCACGGCGTCATCACGAACACCGCCGACCTCGAGTACTTCGACCAGCCCGGCGCCCTCAACGAGCACATCGCCGACGTCTTCGGTGCGCTGACGGAGCAGCACGCGGCCGGGCAGTCCGCGCAGGACGCGACGTGGCTCATCGGCGCGGGCATCTTCACCGAGGCGGTCACCGGCAAGGCCCTGCGCTCGATGCTCGAACCCGGCACCGCCTACGACGACGACGTCCTCGGCAAGGACCCGCAGCCGGCGCACATGGACGACTTCGTCACCACCGAGTCCGACAACGGCGGCGTCCACCTCAACTCCGGGATCCCCAACCGCGCGTTCGCGGTCGCGGCGACGAGCCTCGGCGGGCCGGCGTGGGAGACCGTCGGTCCCGTCTGGTACGCCGTGCTCACCGGTCCCGACATCACGACGAAGACGGATTTCGCCGAGTTCGCAGCGCTCACCGTCGCCGAGGCTGCCGAGCAGTTCGGTGAGGGCTCCGACGTCCACGACGCCGTCATCGAGGGCTGGACGACCGTCGGCGTCGACACCGGAGCCTCCCAGCGGGGCAACCGCGGGAGCAGCTGGTGAACGCCGAGGCGGCTGCCGGCGGGGCAGCGGGCGACGGTGGTTCGGCTCCGGGCGGTGGCTCAGCACAGGGCGGTGGTGCCGACAAGCGCGGCTTCGGCCACGTCCTCGTCGAACGCAGCGGCGGGATCGGCGGCTTCCTCCTCGTCTGGGATCTCAACATCGATGCCACCGCACAGCCGGAGCAGCTCGGCGAACGGGTCGCCGACCTGCCCTGGCCGCACCGGGACGACGGCGGTGACTCGGGAAGCGGGGGCAGTGCCGGCGCCCAAGGCAGTGCCGCCGGCGGGCAGGCCGCACCCGGGCCCTCGTCGGCCGACCGGTACGTCTACCTCATCGAGAGCCGCTTCGGCTACGCCCGATTTGGGGAGAAGGAGCTGACGGGGGAGTGGAAGGACCTCGTCGACCACGTCCGCGACGTCGCCGAACCCGAACGCCGCCCGCCCGGCGGGAAGTGACCGGACACCTGGACCCAGGGGACGCACCGCCCACCTCGGCGAGGGATGGACACCCACCCGATGCAGGGCCGACGCCCGCCCATGACATGCTGGTGGGATGACACACGACACGTCGACGGCTGAGAAGAACGAGCGCGCGCTCGAGGACGAGATCCACACCGACCTGCGGGAGCAGATGACGTACGGGTCGTACCTCGACCTCGACGATCTGCTCAGCGCTCAGCACCCCGTGAGCAGCCCCGAGCACCACGACGAACTGCTCTTCATCATCCAGCACCAGACGACCGAGCTGTGGTTCAAGCTCGTCATCCACGAACTCCTCGATGCCCGGCGGCTCATCGCCTCCGACCAGCTGCAGCTCGCGCTCAAACGCATCGCCCGGGTCAAGCACATCCAGAAGACGCTCACCGAGCAGTGGTCGGTGCTCGCGACCCTGACGCCGAGCGAGTACGTCGGATTCCGCGACGAGCTCGGCCAGTCCTCGGGCTTCCAGTCCTGGCAGTATCGCGCCGTGGAGTTCCTCCTGGGCAACAAGAACAAGGGCATGCTCAAGGTCTTCGACGCAGAACCCGAGGCCCAGGCCGTGCTGCGGCAGTACCTCGAGGAGCCGAGCGTCTACGACGAGTTCCTCCGCTTCCTCGCCCGCCGCGGACTCCCGGTCCCGCAGCGGGTGCTCGACCGCGACGTGTCGGTCGCGCACACCTTCGACGAAGAGCTGCTCGAGACCTTCCGCATCATCTACGAGAACCCGGAGGAGTACTGGCTCGAATACGAGAGCTGCGAGGAGCTCGTCGACCTCGAGGAGAACTTCCAGTTCTGGCGCTACCGCCACATGCGCACGGTGCTGCGCATCATCGGCATGAAGCGCGGCACCGGGGGCTCGAGCGGCGTCGGCTTCCTCCAGAAGGCCCTCGACCTCACGTTCTTCCCCGAGCTCTTCGACATCCGCACCGGCATCGAGAACGGCCCGGGCACGCAGACGGCTCCGAAGCACTGAGCTGCATTCCGGGCGCTCGGCACCCCTGCGCCGCGGAGGACAGCCCTACCGTGCTCAGCGCCCGGACGGTGGCTGGTGTGAACGGGGAGACCCGGACGGCGGCTGCTCAGCGGTCGGCGAGGAGGAGCTCGATCACCTGCGGGAAGTACGACGACTCGGGGTCGACGAGGTCCATGTGATCGGCGCCGGGCAGAATCGTCAGCGGCGCCGGATAGTTCTCGGAGAACGACACAGCGACGATCCCGTCGGCGTCACCGTGGATGATGTGCGCATTGGCGCGGGCCGGAATGAGCACCGCCCGGGACCGCGGATCCTGCCACAGGTAGGCCGCGAGATCCTCCTGGGGATGCGCCCCCATGTAGTCGAGCACCGCGCCGTCGGCGAGCCCGTCGTTGACCTCCCGGAGCAGATCCGAGATCGGCGCGAGCGGACGCAGACGGAACTCCGCGCCGTCCTCGCCGAGGTGGCTCGCCCAGCTGAGCACCAGACAGCCGCCCGCCGAATGACCGGCGACGACGGGCCGCTCGCGCGCCGCAGCGGGCACGCCCCACGCCGCGAACGCGTCCTGGGCGAACCGAATCGCGGCGGTGACGTCGGTGAGGCAGCGCGGCTGCCCGCCGATGCGCCCGTACTCGACGAGCACGCAGAGCAGACCGCGACCGGCCAGGTCCTGGGCGAGCGGTCGCGCATGGACGAAGTCGATGTCGGGACGGAAGTAGCCGCCGTGGACGAAGATCACCACCGCCGAGGCGGTCGCCGGGTCCCCGTGGACCTCGACGAACTGGTCGGCATCGTCCCCATAGGCGTGGCGGACCACGTTCGGTGCGGTGCCGAGGGTCTGGCCGAGGGCATCGAGGGCGTCGCTGCGCTCATCCTCGGTGGGGCGGTGTGCCGGCGACCCCGGATTCGTCGATTCAGTCATTCCTGCCCTCACTCACTGCGTCATCGCTGATGATGCGTTCGACCTCGACGTCCCTGCCCTCGACGTGCTCCTCATCGACGACGATGCGCTTGACGGGCGAGAGATCGGGAACCTTGGGGGAGAGCTTGTCACCGGAGGACTCCCCGCGCAAGCGCCTGCCCACCCACGGGGCGAGGTGCTCGCGCGCCCACTTCGACTCCTCGACGACGACCTCGCGGGTCGTCCGCGGCGTCCGCGGCGGCATCCCGAACCCCGTCGTCGGCAGCGAATGCCCCGACTCGAGCGTCGCGAGCGCCTGCCGGGCGACGAGGTCGTGACCGGTCGGGGAGAGGTGGATCTTGTCCTCGGCCCACATGTCCTCGGCGTAGAGGGGACGCAGCCCCCACACGTCGACCATGTGGCAGCCGTGGCGCTGCGCGATCGTCCACAGGTGCGCGTTGTAGACGCCGACGCGGGGGCGGACCGCCCGCAGCAGGGGCGACATCGTCTCGGTGTCGAAGCCGTTGGCCATGACGACCTCGATGCCCTCCTCGCGCATCGCGATGACGGCGCGCTCGAACTGGTTGGCGAGACCGTCGATGTCGGTGCGCGGGCGCAGGCAGTCGTTGCCGCCGGCGCAGAAGCTCACGAGGTCCGGTTTGAGGTCGAGGACCTTCGGCACCTGCTCGTCGATGACGCCCTGGAGCAGGCGGCCGCGGATCGCGAAGTTCGCGTAGAGGAGCTCGGGCCCGGCAGCCGGCGAGTCGACGAGGAGCTCGGCGAGGCGGTCCGTCCAGCCGCGGAAGCGATCGGGGGTGCCGTCGGGGTCGGGGTCCATGAGGCCCTCGCTGAAGGAGTCGCCGATCGCGACGTAGGAAGTGATGGTCTCGAGCATCGCCCTCTCCTTGACTCATTGATCCGCTGCGTCCAACCTATACCCATGATCAGGCCAGGTGTACCCGTGAGTAGCCGCGGAGTCTGAGCGGTGACGACACGGTGACTGTGCCGCCTCGGCACGTCGTCTGTGCCGGCGGCCCACGCCCGCGCAGAGGTCGCCGCGCACTCCGATCGACGGCATGGTCCAGGCGGTGTGCGGACCCCCTCGTGGCGTAGACTCGTCCCGTCGCGAACCACCGCCGTCGAAGGAGCACGATGTATCGTTCGGTCCCCGTTCCCCCTCGCCACGATGTCGCCATCACCGGTGCCCGCATCCTGCCGATCGCGAACGCCGACGGCACCCGGGCCGAACCGATCGAGACCGGCACGATCGTCCTCTCCGACGGCGTCATCACCGCCGTCGGCGCCGATGTCGAGGTCCCCGAGGGTGCTGAGGTCATCGAGGCCGCCGGCCGCTGGGTGCTGCCGGGCTTCATCGAAGCCCACGGCCACCTCGGCGTGCATGAGGACGGCGAGGGCTGGTCCGGTGACGACACGAACGAGATGACCGACCCCAACGGCGCCGGGCTGCGGGCGCTCGACGGCATCGACCCCGCCGACCTCGGCTTCAAGGACGCGCTGCGCGGAGGGGTCACCTCGGCGCTCATCAAACCCGGATCGGGCAACCCGATCGGCGGGCGCACCGCCTTCGTCAAGACCTGGGGACGGATCGTCGACGAGATGCTCGTGACCGAGGACCTCTCGGTGAAGTCCGCGCTCGGGGAGAACCCGAAGCGGGTCTACGGAGACAAGAAGGTCACCCCGTCGACGCGGATGGGCACCGCGAAGATCATCCGCGACGCCTTCGTCGACGCGCAGAACTACCAGGCCAAACGCGCCCATGCCGAAGCCGAGGGCACCCCGTTCGAACGCGACCTCGTCAGCGAGACCCTCGCCGCGGTCCTCGACGGCACCCTCGCCTGGGACCAGCACTGCCACCGCGCCGACGACATCGCCACCGCGATCCGACTGTCCGAGGAATTCGGGTACCGGCTCGTCATCAACCACGGCACCGAGGGCCACAAGATCGCCGACTACATCGCCGAGAAGGGCATCGACGTCATCCTCGGACCCCTGATGACGAGCCGGTCGAAGGTCGAGCTGCGCGACCGGACGCTTGCCACCGCGGCGGCGCTCGCCGAGGCGGGGGTGCGCATCGCGCTGACGACCGACCATCCGGTCATCCCCATCAACTTCCTCATCCACGAGGCCTCGCTCGCCGTCAAGGAGGGCCTCGACCCCGTCGTCGCCCTCGAGGCGCTGACGATCAACCCGGCCGCGATCTTCGGCCTCGACGACCGCCTCGGCTCGCTGGCTCCCGGCCGGGACGCCGACCTCGTCCTGTGGTCCGGTGATCCCCTCGACCTCGATTCGCGGGCCGAGCAGGTCTTCGTCGACGGTCGCCGGGTCTACGCATTCGACGCCGACACCGGCACCGCCGAGGTCGCCGACCCCTTCGGCCCGACTCTCATCAGCGAGCCGTGACGCAGAGGCCCCCTGACCGCACCGGGAACGGAGCCGACGAGGCGACTCCGGTCGACGCGAACGAGGCCACGACCGCCGAGGTGTCCGTCGAGGCGACGACGACGGCCACCGAGGTCACCGCCTACGAGGTCATCGTCGAATCCGCCGCGGCCGCCGCCGAGGCCGAGGACGCGACGACCGCGGACATCCCCCTCGACCGGGGGCAGGGCGCCGAGGTGGTCCGCGACCAGGAGCAGGCGACGGGACCGGTGAGGAACCGGGAGCAGACCCAAACCGGGTCGACGGCGCTGCGCGAACTCCTCGAACGCACCCGCGCACAGCGTCTGGCCGAACTCCAGAGCACCGGTGCACCCAAGCCGCGCGGACCGAAACCCGGAAAGCCGCGCACCGACACGACCCTCGGCGCCTCCCAGCGGGTCGCCCAGCGGGTGGCCCGGCGCACCGTCGGCCGGCTCGTCACCGGCACCTCGGTCAACACCCAGCCGGTGCCGATCATCACCGCCCTCAAGGGCACCCCGTACCAGGCGCCCGTGCAGGCGAGCGAACCGAGCGAGGACGAGGCGCGGATGATCCTCGACCTCGCCGCCGACATCGCCGCGATCATGATGCGCGCCGGCGCCGGCACGAACGACATCGAGGTCTCCGTCATCGCCGCCTGCACGGCGTGCGGACTCGCGACCGCGGAGATCGACCTCACCTCGAACACCCTCGTCGTCCACTATTCGACCTCCGACGGGCGCCTGATGACGGTGATGCGGGTCAACCGCGGCGAGTCGACGCACTACGCGAAGCTCGCCTCCGTCCACAAGCTCGTCTCCGACCTCGTCGACGGCCGCATCGGCTTCATGGAGGCCCGCAGCCGCCTCGACGCGATCCGCTCCCAGCGGCGGCCGTTCAAGGAATGGTTCGTCACCGGGGCCTGGGGGATGATGGTCGGCAGCCTCGTCCTCCTCCTCGGCGGGGGTGCGATCGCGATCGTCCTCGGCATCGCGATGGCCGTCTTCATCTTCGAACTCGGCAAGCTCATCGGCCGCACGAGCCTGCCGTCGTTCTTCATCACCGCGCTGCAGGCGGCGATCGGCACCCTTGTGGCGATGGCGGCGGGGAACTTCGGACTCATCGACTCCCCGCAGTACCTCGTCGCCGCCGCGATCGTCCTCCTCCTGCCCACCCAGGCCCTCTACTCCGCAGTCCAGGACGCCCTGACGAACTTCCCGCTCACCGCCGCCGGGCGCCTGGTCGGGGTGTTCATCTCCTTCGCCGGCATCGTGTCGGGACTGGCGTTCGGGGTCGTGTGCGGGCAGGCGCTGGGCATGCAGCCGATCGAGATCCTCGTGCCCCGCTCCGGGGTCCACGTCGTCGCCGTCATCGTCTCCCTCGGCGCCGCCGCGATCGTCGCGATGGCCGGTGCCGTGGGCATGCAGGCCTCCCGCCGGTTCATCCTGCCCGCCGCGTTCGTCGGCCTCGCCTCGTTCATCACGATGACCTCGCTGACGCTGCTCGGCCTCGACAACGTGCTCGCGAGTCTCCTGTCGGCGACCGTCGCCGGGTTCCTCGCCCGGCCGCTCGCACTGCGGCTCGGGGCGCCGGCGATCGTGCTGACGATTCCCGCGATCTACACCCTGCTCCAGGGGCTCTCGATCTTCACCGCGGTCTACCGCATCGTCGCGGAGACGGAGACGACCTCCTTCGCCGTCGGTCTCTCAGCCCTGTTCACCGCGATCCTCGCCAACGCCGCGCTCGCCGTCGGCGCCGTCCTCGGCAGCTACCTCGCCCGGCCGCTCAAGGGCCGCAAGGCGGAGAAGGTCGCCGATTCGGTGCGCGCTGGGGACACGCCGACCGGCACGGACACCGGCCCGGCGCAGGGCTGAGCCCAGCCGCCGCGTCACGCCTGTTCGGGCAATGCCCGGCGGACTTCGTGTCACGCCGGCCGCGCCTCACGCCTGTGCGGGCAGTCGCCAGTCGATGGGGTCGAGGCCCTTCTGCGCGAGCAGGTCGTTCGTCCGGGAGAACGGCCGGGATCCGAAGAACCCTCGCGAGGCCGACAGCGGTGAGGGGTGCGCGGATTCGATGATCGCCACCTCGGCGGTGCCCGAGGTGAGCAGGGGAGCGAGGTTCCGGGCGTCACGACCCCAGAGGATCGCCACGAGCGGCTGGTCGCGAGCGACCAGCGCCCGGATCGCGCGTTCGGTGATCGCCTCCCAGCCCTTGCCGCGGTGGGAGGCCGGCTGACCGGGGCTGACGGTGAGGACGCGGTTGAGGAGCATGACGCCCTGCCGCGACCAGGCGCGCAGGTCCCCGTGGGCGGCCGGGGGCACGCCGAGGTCGTCCGCGAGCTCCTTGTAGATGTTCGTCAGGGACCGCGGCAGGGGCCTGACCTCGGGGTCGACGGAGAAGGAGAGCCCGATGGGATGGCCGGGAGTCGGGTAGGGGTCCTGCCCGACGATGAGGACCTTGACCTCGGACAGCGGTTCGGCGAATGCCCGGAACACCGCGTCACCGGCGGGCAGGTACGATCGGCCGGCGGCGATCTCGGCGCGGAGGAAGTCGCCCATCGCGTGGATCCCGGCCTCGGAGTCGGCGAGGGCGTCGGCCCAGTCGGGGGACATGATCGTGCTCAGCTGCGCTGTCGAGGTCATGTCCGCGAGTCTAGCGAGGACCGTCTCGGCGCCGGGAATCCCCGCCCCGTCGCTGGTCACGATGATCACGTCGCGCAGCCCGACCGCCCCCACCGCGCAGACCGGCTGTGCACCGCGCGCAGATCGGCTGTGCGCGATCGCGCAGACCCCAGCCGTTCAGCTCCGGCGGTGTCACAGCTATGCTCGAGACAGCGAGTTCATCGAAGAACCCCTGACTGGCGAGAGGACAGCGAAGTATGTCGGAATTCCCCGAGGCCAAGGCCTGGAAGATGCTCATCGGCGGAGAATGGGTCGACGCCCTCGACGGAGGCACGCACGACGTCATCACCCCCATCGACCGCAACGTCGTCATCGCCACGGTGCCCGAGGGCAAGGAGGCCGACGCCGACCGCGCCGTCAAGGCCGCACGCGCCGCGTTCCCCGGCTGGGCGGGACTGCCGTTCAAGGAGCGGCAGAAGCTGCTCATCAAGTGCGCCGACGCCCTCGAGGCCGGGTCGGAGGAGCTCGCCGAGCTCACCGCGCTCGACACCGGCAACGCGATCCGCACCCAGGCGCGCCCCGAGACCGTCATCCTCGCCGACCTCTTCCGCTACATGGGCGGCGTCGCCGGAGAGGTCAAGGGCACGACCCTGCCGGCCGGTGACAAGCAGTTCCAGTACACGAAGCGCGTGCCCCTCGGTGTCGTCGCCGGCATCCTGCCGTGGAACTCGCCGCTGATGATCGCGGCGTTCAAGACCCCGGCCGCGCTCGCCGCCGGCAACACGATCGTCCTCAAGTCCGCCGAGGACGCCCCGCTGACCATCCTCAAGATGGCCGAGCTCATCGCCGACATCCTCCCGCCCGGCGTCCTCAACGTCGTCACCGGCAAGGGCTCGGTCATCGGCGAGGCCCTCAACGTCCACCCCGACGTCGACAAGCTCTCCTTCACCGGGTCGACGAACGTCGGCCGCCACGTCGCCGAAGTCGCCGGCCACCGCCTCGCGCATTCGTCGATGGAGCTCGGCGGCAAGAGCCCGAACATCATCTTCCCCGACTCCGATGACGAAGACACGGTCGAGCAGGTCCTCCTCTCGACGCGCTTCGCCCGGCAGGGCCAGTCGTGCACGATGGGCTCGCGCCTCTTCCTCCACGAGGACATCTACGATTCGTTCCTCGAGAAGCTCGTCGCCGCGGTGGCGAAGATGAAGGTCGGCGACCCGCGCGACGAGGAGACGGACATCGGCGCGATCATCAACCAGAAGCAGTACGACCAGGTCGAGAACTACATCGAGATCGGCAAGGGCATGGACGGCGTCGAGGTCGCCTACGACGGCCACGGCGAGCTCAACGTCGGCGAACCCGGCTTCTACCATGCGCCGGTGATCTTCTCGAAGGCGCAGAACGACTGGCAGACGAGCCAGGAGGAGATCTTCGGTCCCGTCCTCTCCGTCATCCCGTGGAAGACCGTCGACGAGGTCATCTCGATGGCCAACACGAACGAGTACGGCCTCGCCGCCTACGTCTTCACGAAGGACCTCGATTCGGCGCTGACGATGGCCGACCGGATCGAGTCCGGCTGGATCCAGGTCAACCAGGGCGGCGGGCAGCTGGCCGGACAGTCCTACGGCGGCATGAAGAACTCGGGCTTCGGTCGTGAGGCCTCGCTCGAGGGCATGCTCGAGGGCTTCACGCAGATCAAGCAGGTCAACATCCGGATCCGCTGAGCGCCCAGAACCGGGTGCTCCGCCTCGGCCTGGTGCCAGCTCGGCTGCGCCGGTGACTGACGGAGGGCAGGGGAGTGATCCCCTGCCCTCCGTCGCGTCCGGGCGTGTCATTACCTCGCCGAGGCGACCGACCGATGTGATGTCCATGACCCTGAAGCGTCCGCCTCGGCGCTTGTCGGGGGCGGGCAGCGGACAGGGCAGACTGCCCCGTGATCGCGCATGAGCGCTGGTCGCGCGGTGCCCACGGTGGTGACAAGGCGGTGCGGCCGGCTCGCTGCGGCGCGGAGGCGGGCGTGCCGAGAATGACAGCCGTGTCATTCTCCCGATAGCATAAGCTCAAAGAAAACTCGTGAAGGAGCAGACCCCCTATGCCGCAGAACGATGGCGCCTCTGAACTGAGTGAGCTCGAGGTGTCCGTTTTGGAGTTCGAGCGGCGCTGGTGGAAGTACGGGGGAGCGAAGGACCACGCGATCCGCGAGCGCTTCGACATGTCCGCCACGAGCTACTTCCAGATTCTCAACTCCCTGCTCGACAATCCTGCGGCCCTCGCAAGCGACCCCATGCTCGTCAAGCGCCTGCGACGCATCCGCACCACGCGCCAGAGCGAACGCGCTCAGGCTCGCGTCTCGAGGTGACACATGGCTGACGACTACGACGACATCGAACCGGGCCGCCGCAGCGGAGCTCATCGCCAGGAGGCGGCCGCTTCGTCGAACGTCGGCGCGATAGTGCTCGTCATCGTTCTCGCCCTCGTGGCCGTGCTGCTCGTCGTCGCGGCCATCAACATCATCACCTCGTCGATGCGCAATCCCGAGTCGAACGTCGCCGAGCCCGCGCCGGAGACCTCGGCGCCGGCGACCCCGACGCCCTCGGAGAGCGAAGTCAGCGTCGCCGACTCCTCACTCACGGTCGACGTCCTCAACGGCTCCGGGGTCTCCGGCGTCGCGCGGGACTTCTCCTCGGTCGTCGAGGAGGAGGGCTGGACCGTCGGCCAGGTCGGCAACTACTCGACGGCCCGCAGCGACTCGGTCGTCTACTACCGCGACGACGCCGATGAGGCGCAGGCCCAGCTCGTCGCCGATGCCCTCGGCATCGAGGCCACCGAACAGTCGAACGACTTCACCGCCGACCTCACGGTGCTCATCTGCTCGGACATCGCCCAGCGCGGACCCGCCTCGAGCGGCGGCGAATCCGCCGGCACCGAGGAGTCGGGAGCCCAGGGCGGTGGAACGACGGCCGCTGACGGCGCTGGGACGACCGGTGGCGATTCGACGGACGGCAGCCTCGGCGAGGGCTGAGTACTGCGCGACTGACCAGGGTGAACGCCGCTGGAATTCAAATGTAACGAATTGATAACAGTGTTGAGCGAACCTGAGACGCGCACCACGCTGGGGTAGAGTTTTACCAGCTAGGCAAGCACTGCACCTTGTGTTCTGATCGTGCTTCACCGAGATCAATCTCCAGAGGTCAATGAGAGAAATCGCGGGGTCTGTTGAGGTTTACTAGCGTTCGCTCTTCGCCACTGAGCTGTGGGGTCGGGCGAATTTCAAATGACACTGCATTTTATGGAGAAGCAATGGCACAAGGCACCGTCAAGTGGTTCAACGCCGAAAAGGGCTACGGATTCATCACGCTCGAAGGCGATGGCCAGGACGTGTTCGTTCACTGGAGCGCGATCCAGATGGACGGCTACCGCTCGCTCGAAGAGGGCCAGCAGGTTGAGTTCGAGGTCGGAGAAGGACAGAAGGGTCCCCAGGCGGAATCCGTCACCCTCCTCTGATCGCCTCTGATCACATCCGAGTCGGGAGCCTGAGGCTGTCGCAGCATCGGGACGGCGGTCTGCGCTGATCGTCGATCCCCGAGCTGCTGCGGATCATTCGCTCCGACGTGGTTTGAACGTCGTCGACCGCCGAACGGTCGGCAACGAGAAGACGCCG
>NZ_BAAAMB010000001.1:158938-189702 GCF_039528855.1 Brevibacterium sanguinis
TTCGGCGTCGGGGGCGGGGTGCCGGGGACGGCGCTGTCGGCCGCTGATGTCCGACGGCGGGGATCCGCGATTGCCGTCAGCTGGCTGTGGTGACCCGGCCCTCGACAGTGGGGGCCCGGTAGCCCGTGCCACGCGTTCGCGCTGAGCCGAACACCTCGGCGATGCCCGGAAACGCGCCTGACGAAACGCCCGGAATCACGGGCGTCGGCAGGATTTCGTTTGCACTCTCCCCCTGAGAGTGCTAAATCTAGTACTGGTGAAAACCACGGGATTTCATCAGTCGTCTCGAGAGCGTGGTCCCTGTGTGGAATGGAACATGCGGACACACTCTCTGCCGTCGCGGGCGCTGACGACTGCTCTGCGATTCCAGTCCACTCCATCAGGGAGGATCTAGGCCACTATGGCAAAGATGATTGCATTCGACGAAGAAGCTCGTCGGGGACTCGAAGCTGGTCTCAACCAGCTTGCGGACGCGGTCAAGGTGACTCTTGGACCCCGCGGTCGCAACGTCGTGCTCGAAAAGCAGTGGGGCGCACCCACCATCACCAACGATGGCGTGTCCATTGCCAAGGAGATCGAACTCGAGGATCCCTACGAGAAGATCGGCGCTGAGCTCGTCAAGGAAGTCGCCAAGAAGACCGACGACGTCGCCGGCGACGGCACCACCACCGCCACCGTTCTCGCTCAGGCACTCGTCCGCGAGGGTCTGCGCAACGTGGCTGCCGGTGCTGACCCGCTCAGCCTCAAGCGCGGCATCGAGAAGGCCGTCGCGGCCGTGACCGATGTCCTGCTCGACAACGCCATCGAGATCGAGACGAAGCAGCAGATCGCTGCGACCGCCGGCATCTCCGCCGGTGATCCCGCGATCGGTGAGCTCATCGCCGAGGCGATCGACAAGGTCGGCAAGGAAGGCGTCGTCACCGTCGAGGAGTCCAACACCTTCGGACTCGAACTCGAACTGACCGAGGGCATGCGCTTCGACAAGGGCTACATCTCCGGTTACTTCGTCACCGACACCGACCGTCAGGAAGCTGTCCTCGAGGATCCCTACATCCTCATCGTCAACTCGAAGATCTCCAACGTCAAGGACCTGCTGCCCGTCCTCGAGAAGGTGCAGCAGACCAACAAGCCGCTGCTGATCATCGCCGAGGACGTCGAGGGCGAAGCCCTGGCCGTGCTCGTGCTCAACAAGATCCGCGGCACCTTCAAGTCCGTCGCCGTCAAGGCTCCGGGCTTCGGTGACCGTCGCAAGGCGCAGCTCGCCGACATCGCCATCCTCACCGGTGGCCAGGTCGTCTCCGAGGAAGTCGGGCTCAAGCTCGACAACGTCACCCTCGACCTGCTCGGCACCGCACGCAAGGTCGTCGTCACCAAGGACGAGACGACCATCATCGAAGGCGCCGGTGACGCCGACGAGATCGCCGGCCGCGTGGCCCAGATCCGTGCGGAGATCGAGAACTCGGATTCCGACTACGACCGTGAGAAGCTGCAGGAGCGCCTGGCCAAGCTGGCCGGCGGTGTTGCCGTCATCAAGGCCGGAGCCGCGACCGAGGTCGAGCTCAAGGAGACCAAGCACCGCATCGAAGACGCCGTGCGCAATGCGAAGGCCGCCGTGGAAGAGGGAATCGTCGCCGGTGGCGGCGTCGCTCTCATCCAGGCCGGCAAGCAGGCGTTCGACGACCTCTCGCTCACCGGCGACGAGGCGACGGGTGCGAACATCGTCAAGGTCGGCATCGAGGCGCCGCTCAAGCAGATCGCCACGAACGCCGGACTCGAAGCCGGAGTCGTCGCCGACAAGGTCGCGAACCTCGAACCGGGCTGGGGCCTCAACGCCGCCACCGGTGAGTACGAGGACCTGCTCGCGGCCGGCATCAACGATCCGGTCAAGGTGACCCGCTCGGCTCTGCAGAACGCCGCGTCGATCGCCGGTCTGTTCCTCACCACCGAGTCGGTCGTCGCCGACAAGCCCGAGAAGGCCGCACCGGGTGCTGACGCAGCCGCTGCCGGCATGGAGGGCATGGGCGGCATGGGCTTCTGACCCACGCCCGCCAGGCACTGAGAGAGCCGTGCCATCACCCGCAGGGGTGGTGGCACGGCTCTTCTCTTTCCCGCACTCGGCCTCGCGCGCTCAGTCCGCGTGCTCAGTCCCAGGGGTTGCCGCGACGGCGCCGCCGCTCTTCCCTCCGCCGTCGCAGTTCGTCGGTCGACGGCTCCTGCCCGGGGGCGTAGGGCGGGGCGAGCGGGTGGGGAGGCTGAAGGCCGTGGCCGAAGTTCTCCTCGTAGTCGTCGTCCTGTCGCGGCTGCTCCTCGAGCTGGCGCTTCGCCTCCTCATCGCCGAGGTGTGCCCGGGCGCGCTTCGTCAGCTCCTGTTTGCGTTTGCGGATGATCTCCTCTTTGCCGGTCATCTGCGCGACCGCGCCGAAGAACATCGGGCCGAGGATGAAGATCGGCCAGAAGAAGATGAGGCTGCCGGCGAAGAGGCTCGTCGCCCCCCAGATGAGCAGCATGAAACCGGCAGGACCGGCCATGAGACCGATGAGGGCGCGTTTGACGCGGTCGCGGTAGAACTTCTCCGCGGCTTCCTGGATCTGCTCGGGCGTGATCGGAATCCGATCATCGCTGAGCTGAGCCAGCGCGCGAGCCCGGCTCGCCTCGTCGAGGTGGTCGGGATCGACGGGTTCGGCCTCGGCGATGACGAGATCGTCGATGAGCGACGGGATCTCTCCGAGGGTCTTCACCCGCGCCGCCGCCTCGGTGCGCTCATCGAACTCCCCGGCATCGATCTGACCGAGCGCATACGCCTCGGAGAGCACATCGGTGACCACGGCTCGATCGGCATCGGAGGCTCTGACCTGCCCGTAATCGCGCGGGTCGGCGCTGAAGCGGGACCAGAGTGGACGACTTTCCATCTGTCTACTGTAACCCCGCTCCCACGGCCGCAAACCTGGGACGTCGCGGCGAATGCGGCGAGAGAATCTCGTCCGCGACAGCGGCTGTCCGGTCGCGGAGACTCGTCTCCCGCCGGGGCGACTCACGGTGCGGGCGCCCCCGCTGAGCGGGGGCGAAACCACTACACTTGCTCAGGTGGAACCTGTGGTCGTGCTCATCCTCGCAGCGGTCTTCATCGGGGCACTCGCACAGCGCATCACCGGAATGGGCTTCGGCCTGGTCTCCGGGCCGTTCCTCGTCCTCCTCCTCGATCCCGTCTCCGGGGTCCTCCTCGTCAACCTCTGCGGCATCGTCGCGGCCGCCACCGTCTTCGCGCGGACATGGCGCGAGGTCGAATGGCCGGTGTTCTGGAAGCTCGCGGTCGGCACGGTCGTCGGCACGGTGCCCGGGGCGCTGCTGACGACGGCGCTGCCGACGGCGTCGCTGCAGGTGCTCATCGGCGCCCTCATCATCGCCTCGCTCGCCGTCTCCCTGCTCATCGGTCGGGTCGGGACGACGATGCCGGCGAACTTCGGCACGCAGTTCTCGGCCGGCTTCGTCTCCGGCACGATGTCGGCAGCGGCCGGCGCCGGGGGACCCGCGGTGAGCGCGTATGCGGTGCTCACCCGGTGGGAGCACCGGCCGTTCGCGGCGACCCTGCAGCCGTTCCTCGTCGTCGGCACCGCCTCGGCGATCATCGCGAAGGTCATCGTCGACGGCGGGGTGTGGCCGCAGCTCGACCCGGCCATCTGGATCGGGATCGGCATCGTCCTCGTCGCCGGCCTCCTCGGCGGAGATCTGCTCGCACAGAAGGTCGCACCGACGGCGGCGCGGATCGCGATGATCGTCCTCGCCTTCGGCGGGGGCGCGGCGACGCTCGCCAAGGGCCTCGGCCTCTTCGGCTGACGACGTTGCGCGCGTCGTTGCACTGGCCTGAGTGCGCTGGCCCGCAAACACCCTGCGAGCACCCAGGGGTGCAGGCCGGACAAGCGGAGGCGGCATGCGGGGTTGGCTCAGTCGCTTGCCAGTTTCGTCGGGCATACTGGTCAGTGATCCGTCCATCTGGGAGGCATTGATCGTGGGAACAGTATTCCTGCTCATACTCATCGTTCTCGGCACCATCTTCTTCGTCGGCTACCGCAAGGAGAAGAAGCGCAAGCAAGAGCTTCACGCAGCGGAACTCGAACTCGTGAAGAAGGCAGCGGAAGAGGACGTCACCGAGTTCGGTGAGGAAGTCGCCGAACTCGACATCATCACGTCCGGAGTCGAGCTCGACACCGGTGGCCAGCAGGACTACAAGCAGGCCCTCGACTCCTACGACGTCGCGAAGGAGACGCTCGAGAAGGTCGACGAGCCCACCGACATCCGCCACGTCACCGAGGCGCTCGAGGACGGCCGCTACGCCGCGAAGTGCGTGCGCGCCCGCGTCGAGGGCAAGCCGCTTCCGGTGCGCCGCCCGCCGTGCTTCTTCAATCCGCAGCACGGTCCCTCGGTCGAGGACATCGACTGGGCTCCCGCCGGCGGTCAGCTCCGGCCCGTTCCCGTGTGCGCCGCCGACGCCGAGCGCGTCGCCGTGGGCGCCGAACCCGCCGTGCGCAAGGTCGTCACCGGTGACGGTCAGACCCGCCGGGCCTACTGGGAAGCGGGACCGGCCTACGCCGAATACAACCGCGGATACTTCAACTCCTACGCCGGATCGGGTCTTCTTCCCGGCGTCCTCATGGGCGCCATGCTCTTCGGCGGGATGGGCGGCGGCTGGGACGGCTCGTACGCCGACGGCTACCAGGACGGCATGGGCGCCGACGGCGGCGGTGACGCCGGAGGCGACATGGGCGGCGGAGACGGCGGAGGCTTCTTCGACGGCGGTGGCGACGGCGGCGGCTTCGACTTCGGAGGCTTCGACTTCTGATGGACGTCGTGACCATCCGCGACGAGACGATCAGACTCGGTCAGCTCCTCAAGCTCCACGGCGTCGCCGAACACGGCGCCATGGCCAAGGATCTCATCGCCGCCGGTGACGTTCGCGTCAACGGGGAGGTCGAGACCCGCCGCGGGGCGACGATCCGTCCCGGCGACCGCGTCGAAGCCCTCGGTGAGGCCTTCGAGGTCGAATCCGAAAGCGCCGGCGAAGCGTAGGCAGAGCTGCCAGGCAGCGGTCGCCGATGATGAACCGGGCCACGGGCGAGGGACTCGATCTCGACTTCCCGTTCCGCGGCCGCTGGCTCGTCCAGAACAGTCCAGCCGATCGCCTGCCCAGTCACGGAACCACAGTGTTCGCGACTGGGCAGGCGATCGATTTCGTTCCCGTCGATGACACGGGAAGGTCAGCGCGGTTCACCCTCACCTCACTGCTGGTCCCGGAGCCGCCGCAGCGCTTTCCCGGCTTCGGTCGCACGCTGCTCTCGCCCGCGAACGGCACGGTCGTCGCCGTCGACGACGGCCACCCCGACCATCCTGCACACCGTGGACTGCCGTCGCTGAGCTACATGGCTGCCCAGCCGCGGCGCCTGCGCCGCGGGTGGCCTGCGCTCGCCGGCAATCACATCGCCATCGACGTCGGCGGGATCGTCGTCGTCCTCTGCCACCTGCGACAGCACAGCACCGAGGTGGCCCTCGGGCAGTCCGTCCGCCTCGGTGAGGCGGTGGCGGAGACGGGCAACTCGGGGAACAGCACCGAACCCCACCTCCACATCCAGGCCATGGATCGGCTCGACCCCGAACGCGCCGAGGCGGTGCCGCTGCACTTCCGCGGCCGCCTGCCCCGCAACGGCGAGATCATCGAGGCGTGAGCGCGCCGGACGCGGTCGGCTGTCACACCGCGCCGGATGGGGTGTCAGCTGTCGAGGGCGCGGGGGGTCTCATCCATGCCCGGCGCATCCCAGAGCGGGGACCAGCGGGACATGTCGTCCTCGAACGGCAGCTCGCCGGAGAGGATGCCGCGGACCTGGATCTCGAGCGCATTGTCCCGCTGCCGGGGGCCGGTCGGGGCGAAGGGGTAGAACGTTCCGCGCTTGTACTGGTAGACGAGGGCAAGGCGGCGCCCGTCCGGGTGCGCGAAGTACACGGTCGAGCACAGAAGCATCGTGTCGAAGCCCTGATTGACGAGGGCGGAGTTGACGGCGTGGAGGTTCGTCACGAGGTTGACGGCGTCGCCATCCGCGTCGGAGACGACCTGCCACGTGTAGCCGAAGCCGTCGTTCGTCTGTCGCACACTCGCGGCTGGGTCCGAGCCGATGAGGGCGACGCTCTCCTGCTCGGCGGAGTCGAACGCCGCGCCCTCGACCTGGCGGAAGACGACGGCACCGACACCGGTCGGGACGAATCCTGTCGCCGCCTGCAGGGTGAGCGCTGCCGGTGGAAGCGCGAAGAGGTCGTCGAGGTTGGCGCGTTTGGGTTTGGAGCGTCCCAGGATGGCGTCGAAGAAGCCCATGAAACTCCTCATCGGTGGTGGTCGGTCAGTGGTGGATTCGTCGCCGGTCAGGCAGTCGGTCGCATTGCTGCCGTGGTGCCCGTCAGGCAGGGCGTCGGCTCACTCCGGCTTCGACAGCTGCGCGGAGATCTTCGCGAGCTGAGCGAGCCGCTTGTCGAGCGAGGGATGGGTGGAGAAGAGCTCACCGAAGCCCGAGCCGCCGTGGGCGGCGGGGATGAGCGCGAGATGGTTCGCCGAGGCGGTGGCGCGGAGGTCCTTCTCCGGGATCTTGTTCATGTCTCCGCTCAGCTTCGTCAGCGCCGAGGCGAGCACCGACGGGCGGCCGGTGAGGAGCGCGGCCGCGCGGTCGGCAGCGAGCTCGCGGTAGCGGGAGAGGCTGCGGATGAGGAGGAACGAGAGTCCGTAGACCACGGCTCCGACGAGGATGAAGAGGAGCTGGATCGGGATGCCGCCGTTGTTGTCGCGGCGCCCGCCGAGGGTCATGTAGTAGCCGGCGCGCATCATCAGGGCGGCGACGACTCCGGTCACTCCCGCCACCGTCATGACGGTGACGTCACGGTGGGCGACGTGGGAGAGCTCGTGGGCGAGGACGACCTCGACCTCCTCGCGATCGAGGTTCTCGAGCAGACCGCGGGTCACGCAGACCACGGACCGCTTCGGGGACCGTCCGGTGGCGAAGGCATTCGGCGTCGCCGAGTTCGACACGGCCACCCGCGGCTTCGTCGAATCGGAGAGCTGTGTGAGACGGTCGACCATCGTGTGGAGTTCGGGGGCCTCCTCGGGGGTGACCTCCCGTGCCCCCATCGCCTTCATCGCGATGGAGTCGGAGAAGTACCACTGGAAGAAGAACGCTCCGACGCTGACGACCACCGCGATGATGACTCCGGTCGTGCTGCCGCCGAGCATCCACCAGATGGCGAGGATGAGGACGACGTAGATGAGGCCGTTGAGGAAGATCGTCCACCCCATGCGCATAGTGAGCCCGCTGTCCTTGACGAAACGGTTGGACATCCTCATTCCTCTCTGGTGTTGCAGGTCCGGCCCACTGCCTGGTGAGCAGGCAATGGGCCGGAGGTGTCATCGTCGAACCGGTGCACCGGCGTTCATCGGGATCGGGCAGGGCGGCCGGGGGCCGGTCCGGCTCACGCGGGGTCGGGGATGAACCCTTCGCCGGTGAGCAGCTCGGCGATCTCCGTCAGGGTCGCGTCGACGAAGGGCACGACGACATCGCTGGATCCGAGGTAGTCATCGGAGACGGGCGTGCCGTGGCTGATGACGTAGTCGTGGAGCGCGTTGAGCGCGGACTTCGCCTCGTCCTCGTCACCGGATTCGACCGCGTGTTCGACCTGGTTGTCGTACTTCTGCAGAAGCTCCTGGTCGACGTTCGCGACGTCGTACTGGCCCTCGCCCATGATGCGGATGATCATCACTGACCCTCGCCTTCGAGCGATTTCTGGTTGTTCTTCTCCTGGCCGGCGGGCAGCGATTCGCGCATCCGGGCGAGCTCCATCTCGACGTCGTTCTCGCTGGAGAGGGCATCGAGCTGGGCGCTGATGTCGTCCTTCGACGAGCCGGTGACGTCCTCGAGGGCGCCGGAGGCGATGAGTTCGTCGACAGCGCCGGCCCGTGCCTGCAGGGCGGCGGTCTTGTCCTCGGCGCGCTGGACGGCGAGTCCGACGTCGCCGAGCTCTTCGGAGATGCCCGAGAACGCCTCACCGATCTTCGACTGCGCTTCAGCGGCGTTGTAGGTGGCCTTGATGGTCTCCTTGCGCGTGCGGAAGGCATCGACCTTCGCCTGCAGCCGCTGCGAGGCCAGCGTGAGCTTCTGCTCCTCGCCCTGGAGGCCCTCGTGCTGGGTCTGCAGGTCGGTGATCTGCTGCGAGAGACCGGACTTGCGGGTCAGAGCCTCACGGGCGAGGTCCTCACGGCCGATCTCCATGGCCTTCTGGGCCTGCCCGGAGAGCTTGTTCTGCTGCTGCTCGAGCTGATTGATCTGCAGTTCGAGGCGCTTGCGGCTGGTGGCGACGTCCGCGACGCCGCGGCGCACCTTCTGCAGCAGTTCGAGCTGCTTCTGGTACGAGTAGTCGAGGGTTTCATTGGGGTTCTCGGCCTTGTCGAGGGCCTTGTTCGCCTTCGCTCCGAAGATCGTCGCGATTCGTTGGAAGATGCTCACCGTTGTCGACTCCTGCTCTGGTCCTGGTCCGACGAGTGCGGTCGGAAACCTCCGGGTGCGGAGTGTCCCGGCCTCGATCGCCGTGAACTATCCTCTTCAGCCTACTCAAAAAGGCTGATAGTTTCCCAGATGTCGACGAGGGAGAACTACAGATGGCTCAGCGTGTCGCGCACGTGCGGACGGCGCGGAATCACCTCCTGATGCGTGACGGGGGACTTGTGGTCGAGCTCTGTCGGCCCGCCCCTCAGTCCGGCCGTCGCTCCGGTGGTCATTGCCTGCCCGATCACGGCGCTCGGTTCTGAACCGGTCACGGTGCGAGGAGACGCGGCCGCAGTGCTCGCTCCCGGACCGGTCACGGCGCGAGGAGATGCAGCCGCAGTGCTCGCTCGCGGATCGGTCACGGCGCGAAGAGACGCGAGTTCGCCGCCTCGACCTCGGAGTACTGAGTGGCTGCGGTGCCGAGCGCACCGTGGATCGAGGTGAGCGATTCGAACAGCTGCTTCTGGGCCCCCTCCCACTGGTTGATCACCGCCTGGAAGTTCTGGGCGGCGCTGCCCTTCCAGCACTCCTGCAGGGTGAGCAGGTTCCGCAGCATCGTGTTCGACTCCGCGATGAGTGCCTGGGACGATGCGGCGGTCGCCGTGGCCGCGGACGAGACGCGTTCGGCGTCGACTTCGAAACTCATGATCTCTCCTCTGATGGTCGGCGGATCGTGGACTCCGCCGTGCTGCGCGAGCGCACCGGGTCTGTGCGGTGACCACGATCCCCATCGAGCGGTCGCGGCCGCAAGGGCGCGGAGCATCCCTGTGGACACGGGCTGAGCGTCCACAGCCGTCTCGCACACGAGTGTGTGCCTCCTCCACCGGCGCACGAGCGCGAGTCACACGCGCAGGCGACCAAGCAGAGGGACTCGGGCCCGGGGGAGAAGCGGGCGAGGGGATGTGGCGCGAGGGGAGCAGGCATCAAACCCGGGGAGCAGACGCGCCACCAGAGGAGCAGACATGACCCCTGAGGAGCAGGCGCGCAGACGTGCCACCACGCGAACGGCGCCTCCCCGAGTGGGGAGACGCCGTTCGGAGTCGCGCAGCGCCGAGGCAGCCGCGGCGCGTGAGCCTCACTTCAGTTCGAGGGACACCTGGAGGTTCTGCTCCTGGCCGCCGCGGACGATCGTGAAGTCGACGGGGGTGTTGACCGGCTGGGCACGGACGAGGGCCTGCAGCGACACTGCGCTGTTGACCTTCGTGCCGCCCACGGCGATGACGTCGTCACCGTCCTGGAACCCGGCCGCTGCGGCCGGCGATCCTGCCTCGACGGTCTGCACCTTCGCGCTCGCGCGGGTCACTCCGCCGCTGTTGATCTGCCCGTCGGTGAGCGTGACGCCGAGGAACGGGTGCAGAGCCTGGCCGGTCGCAATGAGCTGATCGGCGATCGACACCGCCTGCGAGGCGGGGATCGCGAAGCCGATGCCGATCGACCCGGACTGCTGTCCCTCCTCGCCGGAGCCGAGTGAGGCGGCGGCGGAGTTGACGCCGATGAAGTTGCCGTTGCCGTCGACGAGCGGGCCGCCCGAGTTGCCCGGGTTGATGGCCGCATCCGTCTGGATGGCGTTCGTGATGGTCAGCTCCCGTTGCTGGGCCGAGGCGTCGTCACCGATGTTCTCCGTGGTCACCGGCCGGTCGAGGGCGGAGACTATGCCGGTGGTCACCGAGTCGGCGAGGCCGAGCGGGTTGCCGAGCGCCATCACCGGATCGCCGACCTGGAGTGCCTTCGAATCGCCCACCGGCAGCGGCGTGACGTTCTGCGGAACCTGATCGAGCTTGATGATCGCGATGTCGGTCGAGGGGTCGCGCCCGACGATGCTCGCCTTCATCGCCGCGCCGCTCTTCATCGTCACCGTGAGCTCCCCGCCTGCGGTGTCCGACGGCGCCACCACGTGGTTGTTCGTGATGACGTGACCCTGGTCGTCGTAGAGCGATCCCGAGCCGAGCGCGACAGGACGTCCGCCGACGCCGGCCTGGATCGAGACGACGGCCTCGGAGGCCTGCTTCGCGACCTGAGTCCAGTCGGGGGTCTCGATGGTCTGCTCGGCGACCTTGCGCGGGGCGTCGTCCTGGAGGGCGTTGACCGCGTAGCTGCCGCCGAACGCTGCGCCTCCGCCGATGAGCGCGGCGATGAGGGCGATCGCGATCGTCGCCCCCCAGCCTGGTCCGCGCTTCTGGCGCCGAGGCGGTGCTGCACCGCCGTACGGACCCTGATCGCCGGGTCCACCGGGGCCTGACGGGTTCGACCCGTAGGCGGCGGATCCGTAGCCTCCGGAACCGTAGACGTTCGAGCCGTAACCGCCGTACGGTGAGCCCTGCTGGGAGCCTGCGGGACCGGTCGTCGCCGAACCCGAACCGGCAGCGGCACCGGCTGCCGCGCCGGCACCCGCCGCCGCACCGAAGGTCGCGGTCGAACCGGTCGTGCCCTGCTGCCCGGCCTGCCCGGACTGCCCGGACCCTGCACCGTACTGGCCCGACTGTCCGGATCCCGCACCGTACTGGCCTGGCTGACCCGATCCCGCACCGTGCTGACCCGAGCCCGCACCGTGCTGACCCGAGCCGGTCGTCGGATTCTGCCCGTACCGGTCGGCACCGGACTGTCCGGACGCCGAGGCGCCGCCCGCGGACTGCTGGCCCGCGGGGCTGAAGGGACTCGAGGCGCTCGGCTGGTTCGACGACCCGTATCCCGACGACCCGTAGCCGGACTGGCCTGAGCTCGGCTGCTGGCTCGAGCCCGGCTGCTGGCCCGAACCCGGCTGTTGGCCGGGGCCCGAGAGGTGGCCGCCGCTCGCATTGCCCTGCGGTGCTCCGGTCACTCCTCGCGAGTTGTCCCCAGGCGTCTGCGCGTAAGTCGGCTGCACCCGCGTCGTGTCCTCGCCGCGGCCGGTCCCGGGCTGTCCCTGGCCGGGCGCGGCGGGGAAGCTGGTTGTGGAGGGATCAGGCTGCCCCTGACTTGAACCCGGCTGGGACGGGCCGGACGCGGGTTCGCCGTCCCGCCTCGGCGAGGCCCCCTGATCGGAGGTCGGGAAGGTGCGCGGAACGTCCGATGACGCACGGGAACCGTCGGTCGGGAACGTCCGGTAGTCGTCGTCTCCGTGGCGTCCCCGGTTGCGGGGAGTGTTGCCGTCGTTGCTGCTCATCGCTCGTCCTTTCGCGCGTCTGGAGCACTGTCTTCGTTATCTGGGATGGGCAGGTCGACGCGGAAGGTCGCGCCGCCCCCGGGTGTCTGCTGCACGGAGATGACTCCATGGTGGTTCTCGACGATCGCCTTGACGATCGAGAGTCCGAGGCCGGATCCGCCGGTGTCGCGGGTGCGGGAGACGTCGAGCCGGTAGAACCGTTCGAAGATGCGGGGGACGAGCTCGGGATCGATGCCCTCGCCGTGGTCGCGGACCTCGAAGCGGACGCGTCCGTTCGGGAAGCCGCGCAGCGACTCGTCGACGGCGACCGTGCCCGCCGCCGTGACGTTGGGGACGATGCCCGCCGGCTCCTGCGCGTCGGCAGGCTCCGCTCCGCTCGCGTCGCCGCGACGGAAGATGCGGACTCCGCCGGTGACGAAACCGCGCTCCCGCGACTTCTCCTTCGCCCCCGACTTGCCGCTGTCGTCCGAGCCGGTGGTGCCGGCCTCGGCCGCGGGGTCCTCGGGGAGTCCGACGACGCCGACGGCGAACTCGATCGCCGCGTCCTCCGGGGTGTGGCGGACGGCGTTGCCGGCGAGATTGACGATGACCTGGCGGATCTTCGACTCCGAGCCGCGGATGAGCGGCACCGGGGAGGCATCGTCCCCGTCGAGGCCGACGAAGCTGATCTCCCGGTCAGGGGCCTGCGCGGCGGCGTCGGCGGCGGCGTCGCGGACGACCTTGAAGAGGTCGATCGGGCCGATCTCCGTCGGGCGCTGTTCGTCGAGCCGGGCGAGGACGACGAGGTCGTCGACGAGGACGCCCATGCGCTTGGCCTCCGACTCCATCCGCTCCATCGCCTGCGCGATGTCATCGGGCTTGGTGATCGCTCCCTGACGGTAGAGCTCGGCGTAGCCGCGGATCGTCACGAGCGGGGTGCGCAGCTCGTGCGAGGCGTCGGAGACGAACTGTCGGATCCGCTTCTCCGACCGAGTCTGCCCGTCGAAGGAGTCCTCGATGCGACCGAGCATCGTGTTGAGCGCCGCCGAGAGCCTCCCGAGCTCCGTGTTGCGGGGGAACGTCGGCACGCGCTGGCTGAGATCGCCGCCGGCGATCCGCGAGGCCGTCTTCTCGATGTCGCGCAGCGGGCGGAAGGTGTTGTTGATCGCCCAGTAGCCGACTCCGGCGACCATCGCCAGGGCGAGGAGGCCGATGCCGATCATCGTGTTGCGGGCGCGTTCGTTGATGTTGTCGATCTCGCGGTCGAAGGGGACCGCGATCGCCACGAGCACGTCGGTGTTCTGCACCTTCATCGCCCGCGCCCGCCACTGCGACTTCGTGCCGGACACCGTGAACGGCCGGCCGCCCTGCGCATAGACATCGGATTCGGTGATCGGCGGCAGCACCGGCTGATTCTTCGGCTCGGGTGCCACGGGATCGCTGATCGCCTTGCCGTCGGTCGAGTAGAACTGGACGTAGAAGCCGCCGGGCAGGAGGCTCTTGAGCTCATTCCACGAGTTCGAGTCGATCGTCGTCGCGCTGCCGTCGCCGCCGGATTCGGTCGACTGCAGCTGCGCCGGGGCGAAGACGTCCTGGTAGGCCTGCTTCGCGAGTGTTTCGGACGCGCTGATGAGCCGCTCATCGGTGCGTTCGATGAGACTGTCGCGCAGGTTCTCGAGCACCCATGCGCTCGTCCCCGAGAGGACGAGCAGCATGAGCAGCATCATGATCCCCAGGAGCTTGGTGGTCAGAGACCACTCCTCCCAGAAACCGGGTCGGGAGGGACGGGTGTGTTTTGTTGCCACGTGAGTAATCTAGCGCCCGTGCTTGGGCGACTACTTGGATTCCGGTGTGCGCAGCATGTAGCCGACGCCGCGCTTCGTCTGGATCATCGGCGTCCACTCCATCTCCACGGTGTGACCGGCGGCGTCCGTTTCCGGGGTGACGTCGATCTTGCGTCGCAGGTAGGAGATGTAGGACTCGACGATTCCCGTGTCGCCGCCGAAGTCGTATTCCCAGACATGGTCGAGGATCTGCGACTTCGAGAGCACGCGGTTGGCGTTGAGCATGAGGTAGCGCAGCAGCTTGAACTCTGTGGGGGAGAGGTCGATGAGGATCCCCGAGCGGCGCACCTCGTGGGTGTCGTCGTCGAGTTCGAGATCGCCCGCCACGATGACGGCGTTCTCCTCGTCCTCGAGGCTGCGGGTGCGGCGGAGGACGGCGCGGATGCGGGCGACGACCTCTTCGAGGCTGAACGGCTTCGTCACGTAGTCATCGCCGCCGACGGTCAGCCCCGTGATCTTGTCCGAGGTGTCATCGCGGGCGGTGAGGAAGACGACGGGGGCGTTCATCCCGATCTGGCGGAGGCGCCGGGTGACGGTGAAGCCGTCCATGTCCGGCAGCATCACGTCGAGGACGAGGAGGTCGGGGGTGGTCTGCTCGGCGAGGCGCAGGGCCTCGGCGCCGTTGGCTGCCGACACGACGTCGAAGCCGGCGAAGCGCAGGCTCGTGGAGAGGAGTTCGCGGATGTTGGGCTCATCGTCGACAACGAGCAGAGTGGCTTCGATGTCGGTGTCGTTCTGTGTAGTCATGACTTCAGTGTGAAGAGCGAGTCTGGGAGTCAGGTGAACATTGCCTGAATGCGATTGTGACCTCCGTCACTGAAAAATTCCCAGAAAAGTCCATTCGAGTCCCCTGAGGGGCTTCGGCTCTCAGGATCGGAGCGGTGAATTGCGGGATTTTTCAGCCTGCGAGCAGGTCGGGTTCAGGAGGCGTGATCGCCGGCGTCGCTCTGGCGGGCGCGGAAGGCGGCGACGTGGGTGCGGTTGGCGCAGTTGCCGGTGTCGCAGAAGCGCTTCGAGCGGTTGCGGCTGAAGTCGGCGAGGTAGGCCCGGCAGTCCTCGGCCGCGCATCTGCCCAGGCGGTCGAGGTCGCCGGAGCGGATGAGGTCGATGAGCACGAGGGCGACATCGGCGGCGACGCGGTCGGCGAGGCTCGCCGTCGCGCCCACGGCGTGGAGGTGCCAGTCCCAGTCGCCGTGGCGCACGAGCTGCGGCAGCGCGTCGGTCTCGCGCAGGGTGAGATTGACCTCCTCGACGATGCGCCGCTCGAGGGCGTCCGCGGCTGATTCGCCGACCGGGTTGGTGTCGCCGGCCGGGCCGGTCGCGGGCTCGGGGTCGAGGCTCGACTCGTGAGCAGGCTCTGAGTCGAGGCCCGCCTCGAAGGCGGCGGCGAAGCGCTCGCGCAGGCGGCGCGTCTCCTCGACGTCGGCCTTCGTCGCCGTGAGCGGCCCGGAGAAGTCGTGTCCGGCGGCGAAGTCGCGGAGGCCCGCGGTCGTCGTCAGCTGATCTCCGTCCGCGGCGATGCCGCCCGCGGTGTTGAGGAGGTCGACGAGCATCGTGAGGTTCGAGCGGATGTCATACGCGAAAGTCATGATGTCTGCCATTGTGCCACATCGCGTAAGGAGCAAAATGCACTTGACTCATTTCATGGCGGTGGGAAATACTGGCGATGGACACGTCCACCACCTCGGCGCGCTCATCCGTCCGCGCCGACCGCACCCGATATCAGGAGGCTGAGAATGACCCGCACCGTCGTCCTGGGGTTCCTCCTCACCCTGGCCTCCGCCTTCTTCTTCGCCGTCTCCGGGCCGATCGCGAAGACGATGTACGCCGTCGGGTGGACGCCGGGTGCGGTCGTGCTCATCCGCCTCATCGGCTCGGCCCTCCTCCTGCTCATCCCCAGCCTCATCGCACTCCGCGGACGCTGGGGTGAGGTGCGCGCGCACTGGAAGACGGTCCTCACCTACGGGCTCGTGTCGATGGCCGGCGTGCAGGGCTTCTACTTCGTCGCCGTCGAACACCTCACCGTCGCCGTCGCCCTGCTCCTCGAGATGACGGCGCCGATGCTCATCGTCTTCTGGATCTGGGCTCGGACCCGGACCCGCCCGGCGACCGTGACGTTCATCGGGGTACTCGTCTCGATGGTCGGTCTCCTCCTCGTCCTCAACCTGCGCGGGGCCTCGATCAGCGTCCTCGGTGTCGTCATGGCGCTCGCCGCCGCAGTCTGTCTCGCCTCCTACTTCCTCGTCTCGGCGAAGGACACGATCAATGTGCCGCCGGTGGCGCTGACCGGGCTCGGCATGGGCGTCGGCGCGCTGACCATGGGTCTCATCGTCCTCCTCGGCGTCATGCCGTGGGGTGCGGCGACGACCGACGTCGACTTCGGCGGCCTCCAGGTCTCGTGGGTGCTGCCGATGGCGCTCATCATCCTCTTCACCGCCGGCGCCTACATCGCCGGCATCCTCGGCCTGCGCTACATCGGCGCGACCGTCGGTTCGTTCGTCAACCTCATCGAAGTGCCCTTCTCCGTCATCGTCGCGTGGCTCCTGCTCGCCGAGCTGCCTGCGCCGATCCAGCTCTTCGGCGGCGTCTTCATCCTCGGCGGCGTCGTCTTCATCAAATGGGGCGAGGCCCGGCTGGCCCGGCGGATCGCCACCCGTGAGGTCGTCGCCCGCTCCGGAGCCCTCGCCGAGGTGTGAGCGGGCGAGGCGCGTGCGTCTTGGCTGGGTGCTGGGGACGGAGGGCTGCTGGACCCTGGGGGCTGCCGTGAACGGCGCTGATAGCGTGAGGCCATGGGCCATATCGACATCAACGACGTTGCGTACACGCTCGCCGACGGCCGACCGCTGCTGTCGGGGGTGTCGTTCCGGGTCGGCGACGGGGCGAAGGCGGCGCTCATCGGCGCCAACGGGGCAGGGAAGACGACGCTGCTGCGCATCCTCACCGGTGAGCTGTCCCCGGAGTCCGGGTCGGTGTCCCACACCGGCAGCGTCGGCCTGATGCGCCAGTTCATCACCGCCGACACCGTCGCCGAGGCGCTCGAGGAGCTCGCACCGCAGCGGATCCAGCGGGCCGCCGCCGTCGTCCGGCGGGCCGAGGAACGGCTGCTCGGCCCCGACGGTGAGACGACCGAGGTCCAGATGGCGTACGCGAACGCCCTGAGCGAATGGGCCGATGCGGGAGGCTACGACGCGGAAGTCCTCTGGGACACGTGCACCACCTCGGCGCTGGGGATCCCCTTCGACCGGTGTCGGGACCGGGCGATCGCGACGCTCTCGGGCGGGGAGCAGAAGAAGCTCGTCCTCGAGGCGCTGCTGCGCGGACATGACGACGTGCTCATCCTCGACGAACCGGACAACTTCCTCGACGTGCCGGGCAAGCGGTGGCTGGAGGCGCAGCTGCGGGAGACTGACAAGAGCGTCCTCTTCGTCTCCCACGATCGGGAGCTGCTCGCGCAGGCCGCGACGGAGATCATCACCCTCGAGCTCTCCGCCGCCGGCAACACCGCCTGGGTGCATCCGGGCGGGTTCGCCTCGTATCACGCGGCGCGGGTCGCCCGGTTCGACCGGCTCGAGGAGCTGCGGAAACGGTGGGATGAGGAGCATGCGAAGCTCAAGGCCCTCGTCCAGATGTACAAGCAGAAGGCCGCGTACAACTCCGATATGACCTCACGGTACCGGGCGGCGCAGACCCGACTCGAGCGGTTCGAGACCGCCGGTCCGCCCGAGGCGATGCCCAGGGAGCAGCACCTCGGGATCCGCCTCGGCGGAGGTCGGACGGGGAAGATCGCGATCGTTGCCGACGCACTCGAGCTCACCGACCTCATGCTGCCCTTCGACCTCGAGGTCCACTACGGCGATCGCGTGGCGGTGCTCGGGTCGAACGGGTCGGGGAAGTCGCACTTCCTGCGCCTGCTCGCCGCCGGCGGCACCGATCCCGAACCCGAGCATCGGCCCGTCAGCGACATCGACATCCCCGCTGTCGCCCATGAGGGTCGGGTGCGGCTGGGGGCTCGGGTGCGGCCCGGCTGGTTCGCGCAGACCCACGGGCGGCCCGACCTCGTCGGACGGACCCTGCTCGACATCCTCCATCGGGGCGACGAGCACCGCAGCGGGCTGCCGCGCGAACCCGCGTCACGGGCGCTGGCCCGCTACGAACTCGCCGGGTCCGCCGAGCAGACCTTCGACTCGCTCTCGGGCGGGCAGCAGGCGCGGTTCCAGATCCTCCTGCTCGAACTCGCCGGCGCGACACTGCTCCTCCTCGACGAGCCGACGGACAACCTCGACCTCGTCTCCGCCGAGGCGCTGCAGGATGCGCTGGCCGCCTTCGACGGCACGGTGCTCGCGGTCACCCACGATCGCTGGTTCGCCCGTGATTTCGATCGTTTCCTCGTCTTCGGCGCCGACGGGGAGATCTACGAGTCGAACGAGCCCGTCTGGGACGAGGGGCGCGTGTCCCGCGCCCGAGGGTGAGCCTCGCGGACGCGCCTACCGCACCTCGATGTCGTAGCTGTATCCCTGCTCGGTGAGGAAGCGGCGGCGCTGGGCGGCGAAGTGCTCGTCGACGGTGTCGGCGGCGACGACGGTGTAGAACGTCGCCGAGCCCGAATCCTCCTTCGGCCGCAGGATCCGGCCGAGGCGCTGCGCCTCCTCCTGCCGCGACCCGAAGGCACCGGAGACCTGGATAGCCACCGAGGCGGCGGGCAGGTCGACGGAGAAGTTCGCGACCTTGGACACGACGAGGACCCGAATCGCCCCCGACCGGAAGTCGCGGAAGAGCTCCTGCCGCTGTGACTCCGGGGTCTGCCCGGTGAGCACGGGGGCGCCGAGGGCCTCGCCGATCTCCTCGAGCTGGTCGAGGTACTGGCCGATGACGAGGATCTGCGCCTCCGGATGGTCGGCGACGAGGGTCTTGACGATCGGCAGCTTGGCATCCGAGGTCGCGGCCAGGCGGTAGCGATCCTCGCCGTCGGCGCGGGCATACGCGGTGCGGGTGCCTCCGTCGAGGCGGACGCGGACCTCATGGCACGCGGCGGTGGCGATGAAGCCGAGGCGTTCGAGCTCCTTCCACGGCACCTCGTACTGCTTGGGGCCGATGAGGGAGAACACCTCGTCCTCCCGGCCGTCCTCGCGCACGAGCGTGGCGGTCAGCCCGAGCCGGCGCCGGGCCTGGAGGCTCGCGGTGAGCCGGAAGATCGGCGCCGGGAGCAGGTGCACCTCGTCGTAGATGACGAGCCCCCAGTCCTTGGCGTCGAGGAGTTCGAGGTGGAGATACGAGCCCTTCCGCCTCGTCGTGAGCACCTGGTAGGTCGCGATCGTGATCGGGCGGATCTCCTTGACCGATCCCGAATACTCGCCGATCTCGTCCTCCGTCAGCGTCGTGCGCGCGAGGATCTCGTCCTTCCACTGCTTCGCCGACACGGAGTTCGTCACGAGGATGAGCGTCGTCGTCTGCACCCGCGACATCGTCGCGACCCCGACGACCGTCTTCCCGGCCCCGCAGGGGAGGACGACGACCCCGGACTCCCCGGAAAGCGACTGGTCGATGGCCTCCCGCTGGTAGTCGCGCAGATGCCACGCCCCGCCGTGGGCGTCGTCGCTGAGCTCGATGTCGCGGGCTTCGCCGTCGACGTAGCCGGCGTGGTCGGAGACCGGATGCCCGAGCTGGAGGAGGGCGTGCTTGAGCTCGCCCCGTTCCGAGGGGTGGACGAGGACGGACTCCTCGTCGAGCCGCCTGCCGAACTTGCCGACGAGGTCGGGCTGGCCGGTGAGCCGGTCGAGGAGTGCGGTCTCCGTCGACGTCAGCGTCAGGCCGTGGATGGGATGGTCGATGAGGGTGAGCACCCCGAACCGGTCCATGATGTCGACGATGTCGACGAGCAGCTCGTGCGGGACCGGGTACTTCGCGAACTCGAGGAGGACATCGACGACCGATTCGGCGTCGTGGCCGCTCGCGCGCGCATTCCACAGGCCCAGCGGGGTGATCGTGTACGTGTGGATGTACTCCGGGGTCCGGGCCAGCTGTGCGAACGGGGCGATCGCCACCGCCGCCTCGGTGGCCAGGGGGTGCCCCGATTCGAGGAGCACAGTCCGATCGGACTGGACGATGAGAGGTCCGTTCATGAATTCCTTCGCCGAGGTGACAACGACGAGGTCAACGCCCCGGGCGGCGCGATTGTTCCCGCCGCTGCCTCCGCCCGCCGGTGAGTGCTCACCTCGGCTCCGGCGCGGGTTCGACGCTGACGATGCGCGCGATCGACAGGGACGCCTCGGCGCCGGTCGTCGTCACCGTGCCGCGGACCCGCCCGCCGTTGACCGTCGTCGGCTGCATCTGCACGATGCGCTCCTGACCGTGGGAGTCGGCGAGCCGGATCGTCACGAGCGTCCGGGCCTGTGCGGCCTCCCGGAGCCGATCGAGGTGACCGAGCGGTTCGTCGGTCGGTCTCTGCTCCGCGGTCGCGCCCGCCGGCGAGCGCAGGATGCGGATGTAATCGCCGAGGCGGTCGTCGGTGACCCGGGCCCGTGTCCGCGTCGTCACCTCGGGTTCGGTCTGCGTGATCACCGACCGGCGGCGCACGGGACCGGCGGGGGAGTGGAGGAGCGCGTGATGGTCCCCGGCCTCGAGAAGGTGCATCGTGCGTTCGAGGCCGAGCTGGCTGATCGCCACCGTCGGGGCGAGACGGTCGAGGCCGGCGGGGGCCATGAGCGGGTCGGAGAGGATGACGTCGAGGTCGACCGGGTCGTCGACGACGAGGACGGCGCGGGCCCCGGCGACCCGGACGCGGTGCAGCTTCGCCGCGGTGTTCGAGATGAGGAACTCGAGCGTCGAGGGCAGCGGTTCGGTGCTGATGGCGGCGAGTTCGCGCAGCGCTTCGGCGGCGTCGACGCCGGACTGCATGCTCGCCTCGATCGTGTCCCCGTCGATGCGGTAGACGGTGCCCTGGCCGCGGGCTTCGACGACGGCGAAGCGGCGGAGGATGTGGTGGACGCGGGGGTCGATCGGGCCGGTCGCCACGGCGGTGAGATCGGACTGGATGAGGACGGTGTCGACCTCGGGGACGAGCCCCGCGCGGACCTCGGCGACGACCTCGGCGGGCACGGTCAGCGCCGCGACGCTGACCCCGAGCGGCGCGAGCGCCGGATTCTCACGGACCGCGGCGGTCGCGGCCCGCTCGAGACCGGCGGCGAGCATCACCCCGAACCGGCTCGGACCGAAATGGCCCGGCTGCTGGAGCGGGGTCGTCGCGAGCCCGAACATCACCGCCGACTGGAGGACCTCCTCGGTGATCGCGGGATCGTGGGCCGGGGTCAGCGGCCGGGATCGCAGGACCTGCGCGTGGATCCACTCAGCCGAACGCGACGATCCGACCCCGATGCCGTGGAGCACGGAGAGCACGGTGGAGCGCAGCAGCGGCATCGCCGGAACCGACTGGCTGAAGCCCTTGAACAGGGACTTCTTCGGGGCGGCGAGGACGGTGAGGCGCTCGTTCGCGCTCGCCCCGGTCACGAGCTGGGTGACGTCCTGGGATTCGCGCAGCCACGAGGAGACGAGCGACGCCCAGAGGTCGGCGCGATCCCCGGCGAGCATCGTCGCCGCGTCGTCGCTCGCCGTCCACTGCGGGTCGAGCGGATCGTCGAGGACGCCGATGAGACCGAGGGACTTCGCCGCCAGCAGCATGGTGATCGTCGGCTCGAGGTCGAGTTCGAGGGTGCGCGCGAGACGGCTGACGTCGCGTTTCGAGATGCCGCCGCTCGTCAGACGGGAGACGGGGGAGGACTCCATCTCGTCGACGAGTCCGCGCAGGGAGGACACGACCTCGGCGACGGCCGCCTGTTCGCTGTTGTGGACGAGGGCCTGGGGGATCGTCGTCGCCGAGGCGTCCGGGCGCTGGGCGGAGTCCGTGTAGGTGTGCCAGGGGCGGGGGCGGGCGGAATCCGCCGCCGAGGTGGGCAGGAGGGTGATCGCCTCGGACTGGATCCGCCAGACGTCGGGGGAGTCCGCAGGCCAGGCGAGGCCGAGGTCGCGCAGCCGGGTGAGGTCGGCGTCAGCGGGGACGGCATCGCCGAGGCGGCCGAGACTGATGTCGGGCCCGGTGCGGGCGGCCGTCGCGAGACCGATGAGGAGGTCGAGGTGGTCGGCGTCGAGCGCTTCGATGCCGCGGGAGACGCCGATGCGCGACGACGCCGCGGCGGCGAGGGAGGACAGTGTCGGCGACTCGGGCCGGAGGAGGTCGCGACGAGTCCGCACGAACGACTCGAAGTCCGCGTCGGAGCTCTGGGCCAGCCATGTGCTGAAGGTCATTGACATCGCCGTTCAGTGTATCCCCAGGGGTACAATGGACGGGTCAGGAACGCCCAATCACCTCGGGAAGGACGAGCATTGTCAGCCAAGCGTGTCGATACGGCCATCGTCGTCGTAGCCGTCGCAGCAGCCGTCATCGGAGCAGCCGGTCTCATCGGCGTTCTGGGTCAGGCGTGGATGGGGTACACCCCCTCGCACTTGCTGACATACCTGCCGATGATCCTCCTGCCCATCGCCTTTGCTCTGCTCGCAGCGGTCGTCATCCGCTCGGCGCTCAGACGCAGGCAGCCAGGGGTGAACGAGAGCTGAGACGAACCGCGGGCTCAATTCCGCAGGCTCGCTTCTCCGAGGCGATCACCTCCGTTCGGTCGGTGGTTCCATTCGCTCGGGGCCTCCGTTCGGACCGCAGTTCACGGCAGCTCACCGAAACCGCACCGACCGAGCTGCTGAGCATGGCCGGCTCAGCCGGACCCAGCTCAGCGCAGGCAGAGGTTGCGACCAGCCGACGAACGCTCACCGTGACGTTCACGGACAGAGCAACGGCACGTGGCAGCCACCGGGCGACAGTGACACGTGAGGCGAGCGATGAGACTCGTGCTCAGCGGCCGGAGCCTCCTTCGGTTGCGAGGCCATGAGTGCGAGGCACTCGGCGTCGGCGTCGCGGGACCGACGAATCACCATTGACCACCTCCTTCGATCTGGGTGCGCAGGACATTACCGGGCACCACTGACACAGACCGGCACCGCCGGTCAGAGACACAGGACCCGACCGGGTCCTCCGAGACACCGCAGGGCTGCACACCACGGCAGCACTGCACGAAAGGACACCATGCCAACCGGACGCGTGAAATGGTTCGACGCCGACAAGGGCTACGGCTTCGTCGTCGCCGAGGACGGCTCGCAGGCCTTCCTCCACTCCTCGGTCCTGCCCGAGGGCACCGAGGTCACGAAGGGCACCCGCCTCGACTACGACGTCGTCGACTCCCGCCGCGGCGCCCAGGTGCTCAAAGCACGGCTCATCAGCGCTCCCGCGAAGGTCGCGAAGGCCCGCCGCCGCTCCACCGAGGACATGGCGGTTATGGTTGAAGACGTCATCAAAGTTCTCGATGACCTGAACAACGGCCTGCAGCACGGCCGTTACCCCGACCGCGAGCACGGGAACAAGGTCGCCTCGCTGCTGCGGGCGATCGCCGACGATTTGGAGTCATGATGTCCTCTCTCTTCACGACGTGGCTGGACGACCAGCGCACGGGCACCCAGGCCGCCGCCTCGGCGCCTGAGGACGCGGACGTCGCCGCCGCCTCGGCGCCTGAGGACGCGGACGTCGCCACCACCTCGGTGCCGGTCGATTCCACCGATGCCGCGACGGCCACCGGCGATCCCGAAACGGCCAGCAGCGATCCCGAGACGACATCGGACGCGCCCTCGACGAAGAAGACCGCAGCCGTGAAACCGGCCCGCTCGACCTCGGAGAAGGTCGTCCTCGACGCCCAGCTGGCAGCGGCGAGCGACATCGCCCGGTCGGCGATCGCCGAGGTGGCCGGCAGCTCCGTGATCGGCGAGCACCTCGGCGCGCTGGCCGAGGGCACCAGGCTCGTCACCCACTACTTCGTGTGCACCGACCCGAGCTACCGGGGCTGGCGCTGGGTCGCCGTCCTCGCGCGGGCACCGCGGTCGAAGAAGGTCACCGTCTGCGAGACCGCCCTGCTGCCGGGACCCGACGCCCTCGTCGCCCCCGAGTGGGTGCCGTGGGACCAGCGCCTCGAACCCGGGGATCTCACCCCGCGCGACACCCTGCCGAAGGTCGACTCCGATCCCAACCTGCAGCCGGGCTACCAGCAGACCGAGGACAACTCGGCCGACAACATCGACCAGATCGCCAACTTCGAGTTCGGCATCGGTCGCGAGCGGGTGCTCTCACCCGAGGGGATCTCCTCGGCCGCGACCCGGTGGGCGAACTCCGATGCCGGTGCCGAAGGCGAATTCTCCACCCGCGCCTCGGCGCACTGCAGCACCTGCGGGTACTTCATGCCGATCGCCGGTTCGCTGCGGGAGCAGTTCGGGGTCTGCGCAAACGCCTGGTCGCCCTTCGACGGCCGCGTCGTCCAACTCGATTCGGGCTGCGGCGCGCATTCGGAGACCGACGTCAGACGCCCGGACACCGAACCGGCCGAAGCCGTCGTCGACGACTACGCCCGCGGCGAACTCGAGTTCCAGGAGGGCTGAACCACTCGATGGCCCACACGTTCCGGTCGCTCGCCGAACCGAACTACCGACACTGGTTCGCCGGCGCGCTCATCTCGAACACCGGAACGTGGATGCAGAGGACGGCCCAGGACTGGCTCGTCCTCACCTACCTGACGAACAACAACGCCTCGGCGCTCGGCATCACGATGGCGCTGCAGATGGGTCCCCAGCTCATCATGTTCCCCTTCGCGGGGGCGCTCGCCGACCGGTTCTCCAAGCGCGCGCTGCTCATGGTCACGCAGGCCCTCCTCGGCGCCGTCGGACTGCTGCTCTTCGTCCTCGTCATCACCGACACGATCGAGCTGTGGCAGGTCTATGTGCTCGCGCTCGTCCTCGGCATCCTCGCCACCCTCGACACCCCCGCCCGGCAGGCCTTCGTCTCCGAGCTCGTCGGCGAGAAGCTCCTGCCCAACGCGGTCAGCCTCAACTCAGCGTCGTTCAACGGGGCGCGGATGATCGGGCCCGCGGTCGCCGGAGTCATCACGGCCCTCGTCGGCGCCGGACCCGTGTTCCTCATCAGCGGGCTCGGGTTCGCGGCGACGCTGACCGTGCTCATCCGGCTCGACCGCTCACGCCTCCACCCGTCCAATCGCCGAGGCGGCGGCGGGGTCCTCGGCGGGTTCCGCTACCTGCGCTCCCGCCCTGACGTCGTCATCGTGCTCGTCGTCCTCTTCATCGTGGCGACCTTCGGGTTCAACTTCAACATCTACACCGCGACGATGGCGCGGATCGAGTTCGACAAGGATGCGAGCGGATTCGGCCTGCTCAACTCCGTCATGGCGATCGGCTCGGTGGCCGGTGCCCTCGCCTCGGCGAAGCGGGAGAAACCGCGACTGCGCTTCATCTTCGGCGCCGCCGGCGGGTTCGGCCTCGCCGTCGGACTCGCCTCGCTCATCACGAACTACTACGTGTTCGCCGCCGCGCTCATCCTCGTCGGATTCTCGTCGCTGACGATGCTGACCTCGGCGAACGCCTACGTGCAGACGACGACTCCGGCGTCCTACCGCGGTCGAGTGATGGCGATCTATGCGGCCGTCGTCATGGGCGGCACCCCGCTCGGCGCGCCGCTGGCGGGATGGGTCGCCGATGCGTTCGGTCCGCGGATGTCGATGGCCGTCGGTGCGGCCTCGGGGCTGCTCGCATTCGCGGTCGGACTCGTCTGGATGATCGTCGCGAAGAACCTCCGCCTGACCTACGACCCGAAATCGCGCATCCGGCTCCACGTCAGCTACCACGGGCACCCGTAGCGTCGCCAGGTGCTCCACACCTGCGTCCCGTAAGATCGGGCCTGCGCTCTCGTCTCCGAACTCGAAAGGGCCCGTCACGTGGTGGATCCGGACATCCTGACGTCCGTGCTCGTCGGCATCGCCGTGCTCATCGGCTGTCTCGGCATCATCGTGCCGGTGCTGCCCGGATCGATCCTCATCGGCATCGGGGTGCTCATCTGGGCCATCGTCATCGGCACTCCCGCCGCGTGGATCGTCTTCGCGATCGTCGCCGTCCTCGTCGCCGCCGGGATGAGCGCGTCGCTCGTCCTCACCGGCCGCAAGCTCAAGGAGATGTCCGTGCCGAATCGGTCGGTCATGCTCGGCGGAGTGCTCGCGATCGTCGGCTTCTTCGTCATCCCCGTCGTCGGTCTGCCCGTCGGCTTCGTCCTCGGCCTCTACCTCGCCGAGCTGGCCCGACTCAAGGACCCGAAGGTCGCGTGGGGATCGAGCTGGGGCTCGATCAAGGCGATCGGCATCGGCACCGTCATCGAGCTCGGTCTCGCCCTGCTCGCCGCCATCACCTTCGGCATCGGACTGCTCATCCACTTTATGTGAGAAGACGCGGCGAGGTCAGGTGGGCTGCGGGCCGGGGCCGCAGGGTGCCGGCGGAGCCTCATCGACTACTCGGGGTGCCGAACACTACCCGGAGCCCCAACCACTACGCGGAACATCGAACACTACCCGCAGCGGCTTGTGCGTCGGCGTCACTTCTCGAGAGGCACTCTGAGCTGCTCACACACCGTGCGCACGGGTTGTGTGTGCGGCTTAGGGTGCGGGGTCCGAAACGCCCCCAGGCCTGGGCTGGGGCCCGTCAGGCGAGGGCGTCGATGACGAAGTCGAGGCAGCCCAGCAGCGCCTTGACGTCGGCCGGGTCGACGGAGACGAACGTCGCGATGCGCAGCTGATTGCGGCCGAGCTTGCGGTACGGTTCGACGTCGACGATGCCGTTGGCGCGCAGCACCGAGGCGACGCGGGCGGCATCGACCGAGTCGTCGAAGTCGACGGTGACGACGACCGACGAACGGTCCGCGGGATCGGCGACGTAGGGGCGGGCCACCTCGGCGGACCCCGCCCAGTTGTAGACGTACCCCGAGGTCTCGCGCGTGCGCTCGGTGGCCCACTCGAGGCCGCCGTTGCCGTTCATCCACTCGATCTGCTCGGCGAGCAGGAGCAGAGTCGCAACGGCCGGGGTGTTGTACGTCTGATCCTTGCGGGAGTTGTCGATCGCGGTGACGAGGTCGAGCGAAGCGGGGATCCAGCGCCCGGAGTCCTTGATCTCCTGCGCCCGGGCGACCGCCTTCGGAGAGAGGATCGCCACCCACAGGCCGCCGTCGGAGCCCATGTTCTTCTGCGGCGCGAAGTAGTAGACGTCGGTCTCGGCGATGTCGACGGGCAGGCCGCCGGCACCGGACGTCGCGTCGATGACGACGAGCGCATCGTCGTCGATGCCCTGAGGCCGCGCGATCGTCGTCGCCACACCCGTCGAGGTCTCGTTGTGGGGCCACGCGTAGACGTCGGCGGTCCCGTCGAGTCCGGCGTCGGCCAGGGCGGCGGGGGAGGGGATCGCCGCGGTGCCCGGCTCGGCGGCGAGGATGAGGGAGTCCTTGAGGTGCGGGGCGGTGTCCGTGGCCTTCGCGAACTTCTGGCCGAACTCACCGAACGTCGCATGGGCGGCCCGCTCACGGACGAGACCGAAGGCGGCGACGTCCCAGAACACGGTGGACCCGCCGTTGCCGAGGACGACCTCGTAGCCCTCGGGAAGGTCGAAGAGCTCGGCCAGTCCGGTGCGGATCCGGCCCACGAGTCTCTTCACCGGCGCTTGGCGGTGGCTCGTGCCGAGCACGGTCGCCCCGGCCGCGCTCAGCGCCTCGATCTGTGCCGACCGGATGCGGGCCGGGCCCGATCCGAAACGTCCGTCGGCGGGCAGGAGTTCGTCTGGAATCGTCAGGTTCGTCGCAGTCACGCACGCCATTCTAAGGTCTCGCCGCGCAGCGACCGCGGGCCGTCTCATCACGTGCGGATCGTGCCCGCACCCCGCACGGTCAGGCCGTGTCCGTGACCGCCCGTAGAGTGGAGCCATGAGTGAGCCTGTCGACCGCCTGGCCCAGACCCGGGCCTCCTACATCTCGTCCTCGTTCGACCGCCCCGAGGTCTCCCCGCTCGACCTGTTCCGCACGTGGTACGACGAAGCCGCCGGCCAGGTCCGCGAACCCAACGCCATGACCGTGTCCACGCTCGACGACTGGGGTCCCGTCGCCCGCATCGTCCTGCTCAAGGCCGTCGATGCCGCCGGCTTCGTCTTCTTCACCGACTACGACTCGGCGAAGGGACGGCAGCTCGCCGCCGATCCGCGCATCGCGGCGAGTTTCCCGTGGCAGGACATGCACCGGCAGATCCGGATCCGGGGCCTCGCCGAGGCGGTCGCCGCCGCGGAGTCCGACGCGTACTTCTCGGTGCGCCCCCGCGGCTCGCAGATCGCGGCGAGCGTGTCGAAGCAGTCCCAGCCGGTGAGCGGGCGCGAGCAGATGGAAGCCGAGTACGCCGCCGCCGTGACCGAATTCGAGGGGCGTGAGGTGCCGCGGCCTGCGCACTGGGGCGGGTTCCGCATCCGGCCGTTCGAGATCGAGTTCTGGCAGGGACAGCAGAACCGCTTCCACGACCGGTGGGTGTTCCGACGTGCCGACGGCAGTCACGACCCCGGCGATCTCGCGGCCGCTGACCAATGGGAGCTCGTCCGCCTCTATCCTTGACCGAAAGGTCTGTCTGCACCGACTTTCTCCTGGGCAGGCAGCCACCCTGACAGAGACACCCCCGCCGGGTCTCCCGGCTCGCAGCGTCGTGAGCCGGACGACCCGTCCCCACCCCGAATCCTCAAGGAGCATCCATGGCACAGACACCGCAGGACACCACGACGGCCGGCAGCGACCAGGCAGCACCGGAGCGTCAGACCCCGGAGGCCAACCGGGGCGACGCCGCCCGGACGGATGAGGCCGCGGTCGCCCGGTTCGACAACCTCATCGGCGGACAGCGCCGCGGGTCCGAGGACCGCGTGCTCAACCGCAATCCGTCCGATCCCGCCGACGTCATCGGCAGCTTCGCCCGTGCCGACGCCCAGACCGTGACCGACGCCGTCGCCGCCGCGGCTGCCGCGGCACCGGCCTGGGCCGACTTCCCCGCCCAGCAGCGCTTCGCGATCCTCGACACCGCAGGCACCCTCATCGCCGAACGCGCCGACGCCCTCGCCGACCTCCTCGCCCGCGAAGAGGGCAAACAGCTGACCGAGGCCCGCGGTGAGGTGCTGCGCGCCGCGCAGATCTTCAAGTTCTTCGCCGGTGAGACGATCCGCAACACCGGGGAGATCATCGACTCCGTGCGCCCCGGCCTCGTCGCCGAGATGACCCACGAGCCCATCGGCGTCGTCGGGGTCATCACGCCGTGGAACTTCCCCATCGCCATCCCCGCCTGGAAGATCGCCCCGGCGCTCGCCTATGGCAACACCGTCGTGTTCAAACCGGCCGAACTCGTCCCCGGCTCCGCCTCGGCGCTCGTCGACATCCTCGTCGAGGCGGGCCTGCCCGACGGGGTCCTCAACCTCGTCATGGGGCCCGGTCGCGTCGTCGGGGACGTGCTCACCGCCTCGGCGGACGTCGACGCCATCACCTTCACCGGATCCGCCGCCGTGGGGCGCGGTGTCATCGCCGCGGCCAGCGAACACGGGATCCGCGTGCAGTGTGAGATGGGCGGGAAGAACCCGCTCGTCGTCCTCGGCGACGCCGATCTCGACGCCGCCGCCGATGCCGCGGTCAACGGCGCCTTCTTCTCCACCGGTCAGCGCTGCACCGCCTCGTCGCGGCTCATCGTCACCGCCGACGTCCACGACGAATTCGTCCGGCTCGTCACCGAGCGGATGCAGGGCCTGACCGTCGGCGATGCCCGCGCCGCGGGCGTCGACATCGGCCCCGTCGTCTCCGACGACCAGCTCGCCCAGGACCTGCGCTACATCGACATCGCCCGGGACGAAGGCGGTGAGGTCACCGGCGGTGACCGCATTGAGGCGGACACGGAGGGGTACTTCCTCGCACCTGCTCTCGTCACGGGCACGAAGCCGACCGACACGATCAACGTCGATGAGGTCTTCGGTCCGGTCGCCTCGGTGATCAAGGTCGCCGACTACGACGAGGCGCTCGCGGTGGCCAACGACACCGCGTTCGGCTTGTCCGCGGGCATCTTCACGTCGTCGCTGAAATATTCGAGCCACTTCAAGCGTTATGCCCAGGCAGGAATGGTGATGGTGAATGCGCCGACGGCGGGGGTGGACTACCACGTGTCGTTCGGAGGCCGGAAGGGGTCGAGCTACGGACCCCGCGAACAGGCCCGAGCGGCACGCGAGTTCTACACCGTCCACAAGACGGCGTACGTCAACGCGGGCTGAGACCCGCAGCGACCCCGCGGCCACGATAGAATCGATGTGAATCTCAGGGGGCCGCGAGACATCGCAGCCGGGGCACGGTCGCACGCCCCCTGAAATGTGTGAACGCCTGACATGGTCTCCCCAGACCTGAAGACGAAGAGTGGAGTGGCTGGTCTTAAGTGAACGACCTCGTCGATACAACCGAGATGTACCTCAAGTCGATCATCGAGCTCGAGGAGCAGTCGATCGTGCCCCTGCGGGCCCGGATCGCCGAGCGCCTCGACCATTCGGGACCCACCGTCTCCCAGACCGTGGCCCGGATGGAGCGCGACGGCCTGCTCCATGTGAGCAATGATCGACACCTCGAACTCACCCCGGAGGGGCGTCGCATCGCCACCGAGGTGATGCGCAAGCACCGTCTGGCCGAACGGCTCCTCGCCGACGTCGTCGGTCTCGAGTGGGAGCTCGTCCACGACGAAGCCTGCCGGTGGGAGCATGTGATGAGCGAGCAGGTCGAGCGCAAGCTCGTCAGCCTGCTGCCCGACACGAAGTCCGGTCCCTACGGCAATCCGATCCCGGGTCTCGAGGTCATCGGTGCCGAAGCGAGCAACGGCGCCGAGGTGGTCGACCTCGCGACCGCGGTCGCCCGCGACGGCGCCACGCAGCTGACGATCGCATGGCTGGCCGAACCGCTGCAGGTCGACATCCACCTCCTCCAGCAGTTCCAGGTCGCCGGGGTGATGCCCGGCACCGACGTCGAGATCACCCGCAACGGCGAATACATCACCGTGCAGGTGCCCGGCGCCGAGGACGTCCTCGACCTTCCCGTCGAGACCGCCTCGCACGTGTTCGCCCACAAGCGCTGAACGGAACTGACCGCCTGAGGTCCCGGCGGCACAGGCCGTCACCGGTCGTGACATCACGCAGCGGTCGCACTCCGTGACGGAGTCGACGCACAGAGCTCAGAGTGTGTAACGAAACGTTGCACAACCCGGCCCGGGGAGC
>NZ_BAAAMB010000001.1:189736-295572 GCF_039528855.1 Brevibacterium sanguinis
CTCCCCGGGCCGGTGTCTGTAACAGCGAATGTTACGGAGACATGAATCTCATTCAAGCCTCTCACCTGGTCATTTAGGGTTAACCGCGGGGTTTCCCCACCCTGGTCGTGACAGAAACGTGACAATTGATCACCGATTGGTTACAGTTGTGGAGGTCGCCCGCGCAAGCAGGCGACTTCACGCCGGGAGCCGCACGCCACGCCCGCTGTGACACACACCAGGACCGAGAGTGGCGGTCGGAGGAATCCGATAGGTGACGAGAGGAAAACGTGGCAACTAAGCACCATGGCCGCCGCGCCGCAGAGACCAAGGTCAAGACCCCGCTGACCGAACTGACCGAACTCCTGAATGCCAACTCCGCCGTCTTCGGACGTCGCGCAGCCGTCGTCGCTGCCAGCGGTGGCCTTCTCACCGCAGCCGTTCTCCCGGCAGCCGGTCAGGCCGGAGACGACAGCGTCGCTGTCTCCGCCGAATCGCAGACCACTGAGGTCGCCGAATTCCAGAACCAGGCCGCCACGGTCGTTGCCAAGGGCAACACCGACGACAAGGACAAGAAGGCCGAAGGCTCCTCCTTCAGCGCCGACGTCCAGACCGTCACCGCGAAGCCCGCTCCCAAGCCGGAGCCGAAGCCCGAGCCGAAGCCGGCTTCGAGCGCGAGCTCCAGCTCGTCCGACTCCTCCTCGTCCTCGGACAAGAAGTCCTCGTCCAAGTCCGACAGCGACAAGGGCGACTCGAAGGACTCCGGTTCCGACTTCAAGATGCCCGATGGCTCGAAGGCCCAGCAGGTCCTCGCCATCGCCAAGCAGTACGTCGGCACCCCCTACGTCTCCGGCGGCACCTCGCCCAGCGGTTGGGACTGCTCGGGCTACACCTCCTACGTCTACGGCAAGGTCGGCGTCAACCTGCCCCGCACCTCGGGTGCCCAGGGCAGCGCAGGCACGACCGTGTCGAAGTCCGAAGCTCAGCCGGGCGACCTCATCTGGAAGCCGGGACACATCGGCATCTACGCCGGCAACGGCATGATGTACGACGCCGGCAACCCGCGTGTCGACACCAGCTACCGCAGCATCGACTGGATGATCGACGGCGGCGCGAAGTTCATTCGCGTTCTCTGATTCGATTCGCCGGAAACTCCCCGCTTCACTCGACGGTCCTCGAGTGAGGCGGGGAGTTTCTGCATCCCGGCGCGGTGCGACAGGCAGGCCTCCCGGGCCGTGCGCGGGCACCGGCGGCCGTCCGAGATCGGCGTGGAGAACCGTGCGAAGTGAACGACGAGGGAAGAATTCATGACGCGGACGGTATGAATTCGATCACAGCGGCAATCGGCGTTACTCTTGAGAAGATTGAGTTCCGTAAGCGATGGGAAATCGGATGGGGCATAGTCGAATATTCCGGATAGCCGCTCCAGGTGCTGGCGCGGAGTATATATCTGTGTCTATGTCCGTTTCCAAGGCGTTGTGCTGGTGCACGACGCCTTTTGTGTTCCCTGGGACAGGTGCGCCGCCGGTGCGGCAGCGAGCGAGCCTGAGCGACCGGAGCAGTGGGACACCTCCGCACATGACGATGAGGGGCGAGATATGAAGACTCTCGTGCTCAATGCCGGATACGAACCGCTGTCGGTCGTGCCGTTCACCAGAGCTGTCGTGCTGGTGCTCACGGGCAAAGCGACAGTGCTCGCAGCGGAGGACGCTCCGGTGAGATCGCAGCACGTGAGCCTCGACCAGCCCTCGGTCATCCTGCTCACCCGGTACGTCAGACCACCGCGGGACCGTCGGGTCTCGCTCTCCCGCCGCGGGGTGCTCCGCCGCGACAACCACCGCTGCGCCTACTGCACCCGGCCGGCGAGCACGGTCGACCATGTCATGCCGCGCTCGCGCGGCGGCGGCAACACGTGGGAGAACCTCGTCGCCTGCTGCCGGGACTGCAACAACCGCAAGGGCGACCGCACCCTCGGCGAGATCGGGTGGAAGCTGAGCTTCCGCCCCAAGGAGCCCCGAGTCGGTCAGTTCTGGATGCGCGGCATCGACAAGCCCGTCGAGCAGTGGCGTCCGTTCCTCGACATGGGTCATGCGGCCTGACCGCTGACGTGGTCGCTTGGGCTCGGTGCAGTCACCGGCGTCCGCCGCTGGCCGACCGCACCGCCGGCACCCCCGCCGATGACTCGACAACGGGTCTGACCGGTGACGATGATGTCCGCACTGTGATCGCCAGCGGATAACGATGTGACATAGACGGCAGTGTTCGACGCAATGTGCTCTAGTGTTGATTGTGAGAAGTTCGCTGCGACATAAGGAGCGTGCGATGTCAGAGCAGGACCGCACCCAGGGTGCCGGATCGCCGCAGGTCGGTGAGTCCGACGCGGTGATCGTCGGCATCGACGGATCCCCGCCGAGCAGGAACGCGCTCAACTGGGCGATCCAGGAAGCACGGTCGCTCGGCAAGCCGATTCGGCTCGTCGGGGCCTACACGATCCCCAGTGTCGCCGCCGCGGCGATCGACGTGTCGTATGTGCCGATCGACGACTCGGCGATCCGCCAGTCGGTGACGAACACGCTCAAGGAGGCAGCGGCGGAAGTCAAGGCCGCCGGAGTCCCCGTCGAAGCCGTCATCGAGATCGGCGATGCCGCCGGGGTGCTCATCGAGGAGTCGAAGACCGGGGGACTGACCGTCGTCGGGTCGCGCGGTCGCGGCGGGTTCGCCGGTCGTCTGCTCGGCACCGTCTCGAGCGCACTGCCCGCGCACTCCGCCTGCCCGACGGTCGTCGTTCCGGCGGCATGGCAGGCCGAGACGGACAAGGCCGCCCATCCGACGTCGTCACGCCCGATCCGCCAGGACCGCGGAGAGATCGAGGAGACGGACCCCGACGCCGAGGCGATCGAGGGCCTGCGCTTCGACGGCAAGGTCGTCGTCGGCGTCGATTCGCTCGGGGCCGAGTCGCCGGCCCTGTGGAAGGCGGCGCGGCTTGCCGTGCGGCGCGGGTCGCCGCTGCACATCGTCGCGGTCATCACGACGACCGTCATCGGTCCCGAATGGCTGCCGAGCACCGCCGACCTCGAACGCCTCATCAACGAAGGCGCCGACAAGCTCGTCGTCGCCAAGCAGCGGATCAAGGACGAGTTCCCCGACCTCGACGTCACGTGGACCCTCTTCGACGGGCAGCCCGCCGAGGTGCTCGTGCGCGCCTCCGACACCGCAGAGGTCCTCGTCATCGGGTCCCGCGGGCGCGGCGGGTTCGCCGGCCTGCTGCTCGGGTCGACCTCGCAGTCGGTGCTGCCGTACTCGCAGTGCCCGACGATGGTCGTGCGGGTCTCCCGTGACGCGGACAAGCGTCGGGAAGAGGGAGAGATCCCCGAGCCGAGTCTCTGACGCGGTGGATGCTCCCGCACAGACGGCGCCGACCCCGACCGGGCGGCGCCGTCGCCTCGGTGCCGCGGACTGGATCGGTCTGGGATTCCTCGTCGTCCTCCTCATCGGCGGCCTCACCTGGTCGAAATGGCTGCCGTACTGGGACCGGGCATGGACGCTGAGCGAGACGTCGGTGTGGGACGGCAGCTCGCTGTTCGCCGTCGCCGGGGACGCGATGTCACTGACGGGAGCCTGGGACTTCACGCTCGCGTACTTCCTCGCGGTGTGGAAGGCGCTCGTCGTCGCACTCCTCGTCGCTGCGGCGATCGATGCGCTCGTGCCGCGCGACTGGCTGCTGCGGGTGATGAACCGGCGGCACACCGCGACCCAGTCGCTTGTCGGTGCGACGCTGTCGCTGCCGAGCATGATGTGCACCTGCTGCGCGGCGCCGGTGGCGGCGGGTCTGCGGGTCAGCGGTGTCACCCGCAGTGCCGCCCTGGCCTACTGGGTCGGCAATCCGCTCCTCAACCCGGCCGTGCTCATCTTCCTCGGTCTCGTCCTGCCGTGGCAGTACGTGGGCACGCGCGTCGGCATCGGACTCCTCATCTCCGTCGGGGCCAGTGCCCTCATCGGCACGTGGCTGGCCGGTCGGGTCAAGGACGTTCCGACACCGTCCGTGAGCGAGCCCGTCCGACTCTCATCGATGCCGCTGCGCTATCTGCGCTCGCTGTCGCGGTTCGCGCTCATCCTCATCCCCGAACATCTCGCCCTCGTCTTCGTCATCGGGCTTGTCGCACCGTGGCTGACCGGGCTCTACGGCCTCGAGAGTCAGCTGGGAGCGCTCGCCATCATCGTCGCTGCGTGCGTCGGTACGCTGCTCGTCATTCCGACCGGCGGTGAGATCCCCATCATCATCACGCTGCTGGCCGCGGGGATCGGGGCGGGGACGACCGGGGCGCTGCTCATCGCACTGCCGGCGCTGAGCATTCCGTCGATGGTCATGGTCGGCAAGGCGATGGGATGGAAGGCAACCCTGGCAATGGGGCTTGCCGTGATGATCGGGTCGGTGCTGGCTGGACTCGGACTGCTCGCCCTGACGTGAGGCGGCCCTGCTGAGAAGCGGCGTGAAGGCGCCCCCGGGCAGATTCGAACTGCCGACACCCGCTTTAGGAGAGCGGTGCTCTATCCCCTGAGCTACGGGGGCCGTGTGGCTGTCGTCAACCACGATCACCCAGTGTAGCGTAGAAGAAACCTCGATGATTCACGGTGCGCCAGCACGTGTTATGGGAAGTTTCTCGTTAGGGTCGAACTGTGCCAGATTCCGTTGTTGACGATCAGTACCCAGAGCTCGGGGGCGCGTTCGCCGAGTGGAAGCAGCAGGCCGCCCACCTCGGCGGTCGCGACACCATGCTTCATTTCCGGGACTCTCGCGACGGCAGCATCGACCTCTCGGGAGCCCACCCGTCGGGCCTCGCTCAGCTGCTCGCCGGTCGCCCCACGCGCCTGTCGAGCCTGATCCGCGACCACGAGATCCTCGCCGACGCCCGCCGTCGTGCCCGGTCGATCCGCTCGAAGGCCGAGCAGCTCGACAACGAACGCGGCATCCGCACCGCCCACCTCGCGATCGGCTTCGCTTCGTGGACGGAGAAGGACTCCAAATACAAGTTCAACGCCCCCGTCGTGCTGCGCCACATCACGCTCGTGCCGCGGGGCTCCCGTGTCGAGGACTACGAGATCGTCCTCGGCAATGAGATCACGATCAACCCGGCCCTCGTCCGGCACCTCGCCGAGGTGTACGACCTCGACGTGCCTGTCGACGACTGGGTCGACGCCACCGGGGGACCGCACGGCTTCGATCCGGGGCCCGCACTCGACCGCCTCGGCGAACTTGCCCAGTCGGTGCCCGGTCTGCGGATCAACCACCGCTTCATCGTCTCGACGTTCGCGAACATCGCGAGTTCCTTCACCGGCGATTACCTGCCCACTCAGCATCCGATCCTGCGGGCACTCGCCGGCGACGCCGAGGTGCGCGGACAGTTCGGCGGGGGCGTCACCGTGCCGTGCCGGACACCGCGATCGGCGGCACCGTCCGGACAGGACACGAGTGGCGCGACGTCCGCCGCATCCACGGCCGCGCCAGGCAGCGTCGATGCGTCTGCCACCGGCGACGATGCCACGGGCGCTGCGGCGACTAGTGCTGCTTCCGCGGCGGCAGTTTCCTCGGCGACCGCTGATCACGCCGACGAGAAGTCACCGACCACAGGACCGGCTCCTTCCGACGCGAGCCCGGCGACGGGGACCGACTCGACAACGGTGACGAACGCTGACGCGACAACGGCAGCGAACACCGAAGAGGGTGTTGCCTCCGCATCGCGCACGACCGCGGGAAAGTCTGACGGCGACGACGCAGCATCGTCCACCGGCGCCGACGCCGGCGCCGGCAAGCCGGGCACTGGCAAGCAGGACGCAGACAAGCCGGGTGCTCGCAACCAGGACACAGGCCAGAAGCCGAGCTCCGACATCACGGCCGCAGACGAAGCGGGCGCGACTGAGTCGACAGCGACCGCTGGCGAGACGTCCGTCGCGGACGGTGCACCGACGTCGGCGAGCGGCGAAGACGACAGCGCCGCGCGCAGTGATCGTGCGGCCGACGACCGCGCTGCCGCCGACACGACCACCGGTGACCGGGCATCCGGTGCCGCAACGACCTCAGGGTCGACGACCGCGGATTCGACAACTGCGGACTCGACGACCGCAGACTCGGACACCTCCGGCAGCGCCGCGACGCCGGCTGAGACGACCGGAACTCCCAAGAAGACCGCGACTGGCACGGACGCTGCGACGGGCGCGGACACCGCGACGGACCGGTCCGATGCAGCCGCGACAGGCACAGCCGCGCCCGGCGCCAGTGCCGGGGCCGACAAAGCCTCCGAGGCTGGGGACGACACCGGCGAGCCGACCGTGCCGATCAGCTCGGCGGACTCGACCGGCGCCGCCACGCAGGCCGCCGGCTCCGCGCCACGCGCCGTCGGTTCTGCTGCGCAGGCCGGCTCGACGCCAGCCGCCGGTTCGGCACCAGCCGGTTCGACGGCACGGCCCGGCTTGGCATCGCGTGCGTCCGATACGGGGATGCCGGCGGGCGAGGAGTTCGTGCCCGCGGCGCTCCAGGAACCGGTCACGCCCCTGCCCGATCGCAAGCCGCAGGAGGAGTTCCTCGTCATCGACGTCGACGGTGACCAGCAGGCCGTCGTCGACGCCGCAGTCTCGGGACGGTCCGTCGTCGTCGACACTCCGCCGGGCACCGGCGCGACCCAGGTCGCCGTCGCGGTTGCCACGACACTCGCGCACACGGGCAAGAGCGTCCTCTTCCTCGCCCAGACCTCCGATGCGCTCGACGATTTCTCCGCCCGCCTCGGCGAGGTCGGACTCAGTGACTTCGCCGTCGACACCCGTGAGGGCGCCGACCACATCAAACGTCAGCTCATCGGGCTCATCGGCTCGGCTGAGCGGGCCGAGCGCCCCGACCTCGCGGGTCTGCTCGGCGAGCTCAACGAGCAGCGTGCGACACTGAGCGACCATGTCGCCTCCCTCCACCGTCGGCGCGCGCCGTGGGACGTCTCCGTCTACGAGACGATGCAGCATCTCGCGGAGCTCACCTCGGGCGATGACTCGCCGCAGACCGGAGTGCGGTTCGGTGACGACATCCTCGAAGCCAGCGACGACCGGCGCACGGCGCTGCGCGGCAAACTCGGCGAACTCGCCTCCCTCGGCGCCTTCACCCTCGACGTCGAGGACACCGTGTGGTTCGGCGCCGACCTCAAATCCGTCGACGAAGCCGAAGCCGCGCGCACCGTCGCCGAACGCCTCGGCCGCACCCTGCCCGACCTCGTCGCCGCCGTCGAACCCGTGCTCGCGAAGGCCAAGCTCAACCCGCGGCGCAACCTCGACGACTGGTCGCGGGCGATCAAGGTCCTCCTCCGGGTCCGCACGACACTCGACCGGTTCGCCCCCGACGTCTACGACCACCGGCTCGACGACCTCATCGCCGCCACCGGATCCTCGGAGTACCGGAGCGAGCGCGGCATCGAGATGGGCATGCTCCAGCGCAAGCGCCTGAAGAAGTCCGCACAGGAGTTCCTCCGTCCCGGCGCCGAGGTGCCCGACCTCCACGCGGCCCTCATCGACGTCCGCGCCCAGCGGGTCATCCTCCGCGACCTCGCAGGCCATGACGGACGTCCGCAGATCCCGCGCGGCGTCCTCGAAGCCGATGAGATCCTCCAGGGCGTCGAAGCCGACGTCGCGAAGCTCGCCCCGGTCCTCGAGACCACCCCCGACGGCGGCGACCTCGGCGGCATGCTCATCGAGGAGCTGCAGGCCCGCGCCGAGGCGATGGGCGGAGATTCCGAGAACCTTGCCGACCTGCCCGAACGCTCCCGACTCCAACGCGAGCTCAGCGCCGAGGGCATGTCCGACCTCATGACCGACCTGCGCCGCCGGAAGGTCGAGAACCACCTCGTCGGTCCGGAGTTCGACCTCGCCTACTGGGCGTCGGTGCTGCAGACGATGGCGAGCGAGGATCCGCAGATCGGCCGCCATGACGGGGCCGCTCTCCACCGTGTCGCCGAAGGCTTCCGCGACAATGATCGCGCCTTCGTCGCCGCCGGTGCCGGACGCCTGCGGTTCAACCATGCCCAGGCGTGGAAGCGCGCGATCGACGCCGACCCGATCGCCGCCGGCGTCATCAAGCAGGAGCTGCTCTCACCGCACACCTCGGTGCAGCGGATGTCGACGAAGGCCCCGGACCTCCTCACGACGCTCGCCCCGGTGTGGATGGCCAGCCCCTACACCGTGCCGGAGCTCTTCGCCGCCCTTCCGCTCTTCGACGCCGTCGTCATCGCCGACGGCGGTCGGCTCTCGGTCGCCGATGTCGTGCCCGGCATCACGCGCGCCCGTCAGGTCATCTCGCTCGGCGACTCGCGTCTGCTCGGGCCCCGGTCGTTCTCGATCGCCGTCGACCGGTGGGGCGCCGATGACGGGGACCATCCGGACTCGGTGCAGGACCGCCTCGGCGAGTTCCTGCCGCGGATGAACCTCTCGAACTCCTACCGGCTCTCTCCCGTCGGCCTCATCGATCTCGCGAATCGCCACTTCTACGATTCGACGATCTCGACGCTGCCGACTGCGCACACCGGGGAGGGCACCGGCCTCGAATTCTCCTATGTCTCCGAGGGGCGCGGCCCCACCGACATCGGCACCGGTCGCGTCGAGAGCCCCGATGCCGAGGTCAAGCGCGTCGTCGAACTCGTGCTCAAGCACGCTCGCACGCGGTCGCGGGAGTCCCTCGCCGTCGTCGCGCTCACACCCCACCACGCGCAGCGGATCGCCACGGCGATCTCCCGGGCGATGAAGGACCTGCCCTACGTCGCGGCGTTCTTCAACGACCCCGGCAAGGAGCCGTTCGTCGTCACCGACGCCGAACGCGTGCAGGGCATGTCCCGGGATGCGGTGATCTTCTCCCTCGGCTACGGACGCACCGTGCACGGCCGGGTCATCCCGGACTTCGGTCCGCTCTCGGGTCCCGACGGCGATCGGATCCTCGCCGCCGTCGTCACCCGGGCCCGCAAGCGCCTCACCGTGGTCTCGAGCATCGAGTCCGACGACTTCGACGAAGCGAAGCTCACCGGGGGAGCGACCCTGCTGCCGAAGCTGTTCGAGGAGATCGCCGCCGGCGGTGTCCGTCAGCCGGGTCCGCACGGGGAGATCTACGATCCGCTGTTCAACGACATCGCCGATCGCCTCCTCCAGCTCGGCGTCGTCGCCCACGAACACTACAACGGCATCGATCTCGCGGTCGCGAACTCCGCCGAGGACGAGCACGGGATGATCATCGCCGTCTCCGGCGACGGCCCCGACTACGCCTCGATCCGCAGCCTCCGCCAGCGCGATCGGGTCGTGCCCGAACAGCTCGAGCGCCGCGGGTGGAAGTTCATGCGGGTGTGGTCGACGGATGCCTTCGTCGATCCGCAGGCCGAGACGGAGAAGGTCTTCGACGCATGGAAGGCGACGGTCGAGACGATGAGCCCGCAGGCCGTGCTCAATGCCGCCCGGGCCGCGTCCGTCGTCGTCGGGCGCACGGGCAGCCGTCCGAAGCTCGTTCCCGGGCTGCCGATGCACAAGTACTCCGATGAGGGTCTCGACGCGATGATCGACTGGATCCAGTCGGATGCGGTGGTGCGCGGCGACGGGGAGATCAAGGAACTCCTGCGGACCGCGCTTGCGCAGAAGGGCAACAGCCCCCGCGGGGAGACGCAGCTGCAGGCGGCGGTCGACCGCTACCGTCAGCGCCATGCGCAGGCGAAGAAGGTCACCGGCGCCGAGGTGTTCATCCCGACCGCTGATGCGCGCGGTCCCGAGGAAGGCGAGGTCATCCCGAGCTTCGACACCGGGCAGATCCGCGCCGAGTCGCTGCGCGATGCCGGACTCATCGACGCCGAGGCGGATGCCCCTGCCGACTCGGGGTCGGATGTCACTGCTGAGCCCAGGTCGGACGCTGAGTCGACGACCGCCTCGGCGGAGGACGCGGAAGCAGACTCCCGCAGCGGTGAGCGAGACCGCCCCGATGAGCAGTCCTGACGACTCCTCGACACCCGCGAACGACCCAGCCACGGAGGCGAGTGAGGATTCGGGTTCTGCGGATCGCTCTGCCGCGTCGGACGGGAAGCGCGGGGCCGGGGAGGGCTCAGCCGAGGGTCACGCAACCGAGAACAGCCCCACTCCAGCCGAAGACCGCCCCACCCCAGCCGACGATCGCCCGACCTCAGACGAGGATGCCGTGAGGAAAGAGCGCCTGGAGAGGGCGCTGCGGAAGTATCGCGCGACCCTGCGCAACGAAGCCGAATCCGGCAATGAGGGCTTCAGCGCCGAGCACTACCGGTCGCAGAAGCCCCCGCACTGGTGACGGCGCTGACCCTCACCGCGGACATGACGAAGGGCCGCCTCCCGGCAGGGGAGACGGCCCTTCGTGACCACGTCGGGGAATCAGTGGCGCGGAGGCTCGTTCGGGTCGATGTATCCGCCGCCCTGGCCCTGGGCGCCACCGGCAGGTCCGGCGTTGGCCGCAGCCTGGTTGCGCAGCAGATCGCGGATGTCGCCGAGCAGGTCCTCAGCGGTCGGGGGCACCTCGGACTCGGGCACACCGCGCTTGCGCAGCTCATTGAGCTTGTTCATCGGGACGATGATGATGAAGTACACGATGGCGGCAACGATGAGGAAGTTGATCGCCGCAGTGATGACCGCACCGATGTCGATGGTCGTCTCCGGCACGTTCGGCTTGATGCGGAACGCGAGCGCTGGTCCCTCAGCGCCGCCGACCGCCGCAATGAGCGGGTTGATGATCTTGTCGGAGAACGCCGTGACGATCGCAGTGAAGGCGCTGCCGATGATAACGGCAGTTGCCAACTCGACGACATTCCCCTGGAGAATGAAGTCTCTGAAACCCTTAAGCATTAGCGGCACCCTTTCAGTGGTGTGAGCATTAATGCAACTCTAATCTTTCAATGACGGTTACGTAGTACACACCAGCAAGGAATCCCAACAGCGCAGACATGCGAACAAATCGCGACATCCCGGTGTCGGCGATGAATGTGACCGGTGCAACAAAGGCGTTCGCGGCCGGAAGAATCGCGATTCACTGAGGGAGGATTGCAAAGCTGATCGGCAGACCGGCGAATTCCGCTATCCGTCCGGCGTCGTCGGGCGACAGTATTACGGAGACAAGTTGGCCTGATTCCGCGGCGATGCCGTTCTCCTTCCGGATGAGGCGCGCGATCGTCACCTCCTCGACGACGACCTCCGATCCGCCCTCGGGGAGTGAGCTGAAGAGGCGGATGCGCTGCCCCGGTTGCAGCAGGCCCGCGGACTCATCATCGGCGAGGCGGATGGGCATGATGAGATCGGTGCTCCCCGCCGGCAGCGCCTGTTGGTCGAGCACCGCCGAGGCGGTGAGCGGGGACCCTTCGGACACGCCGGCCGAGGTCCGTTTGTCCACGGCCTTTTCGATCGAGGAGAACGCCTTGCTCGGGACGAAGTCGCGGGGATAGTCGACGAGAGTGAGATCGGCGGCGGTGAGCTGAGTCCCCGGCGCGAGGTCCGCGGCGGCCACAACGACCGGGGTGTCACCCTGTGCCGGAGTGAGGAGCCAGGCGAGCAGTGCGCACGCACCGGCGATGCAGGCGGCCGCGAGGAGTCGGCGCGGCCGAACCCTCGTCCCGGCTGCCGGCGAGGGCAGTCGCCGCCTGATGCGTTCGATGAGCGTCATGGTGGCCACGATGCGCCTGCGGCATCGGTGAGGTCAACAGACGACGACTCCCCTGTGGATGCGCGGTGGGCATCCACAGGGGAGTTGAACATGAGTGATGGCGGCGTCCCCAGGGGACTGCACGCGAGTGGGCGGGATCAGGTACCCGACGAGGAGCTCGCGCCCACCTTCTTCGCAGAAGTCGAATCGGACGTCGAGGAGCCTGCTGTCGACGACGCGGTCTTCGAGGAGTCGGAGGAGCCGCCTGCCGAGGAATCCTTGTGCGAGGGGGAGAGCGAGCTCGAGGAGCTGTTGCGGGAGTCGGTGGCGTAGAATCCCGAGCCCTTGAAGCTGATTCCCACGGTGCCGAAGACCTTCTTCAGCTGTCCCTGGCATTCGGGGCAGATCGTGAGCGAGTCATCGCTGAAGTCCTGGTGGATATCGAACTTGTGACCGCAGCTCTTGCATGCGTAGGAATAGACGGGCATTCGGAACCTTTCTTCGACGTAAGGATTATAGTCCACGGGGCCGGGCATCGGCGGTGTCGCGCCGCGGTGCGCACGGGCTGTCCACAGGTCAACACGTATAAGTGGGCGTTTATTTCTCCGCGGAGAGCCACTCCAGTCCGTCCTCGGTGAGGATCTCGCCGATGCGCAGATCCCACGGTTCGACGGTGAGCCCGGGCAGATCCGTCTCGTCGGCGAAGCAGACGCCGACGACCCGCGGGCCCCGTGCGGTACGGGGGCTCTGCCCGTGGTCGAGGGGCGCTTCCCCGAACGGCCCGAACGTCCGGTCGTAGAATCCTCCGCCGTTGCCGAGGCGGGCTCCGCCGGGCCCGAATCCGAGGGCGGGGACGAGGATGAGGTCGGGGACCGCCTCGGCGAGGAGAGCGGTGGCGCTCCACTGGGCGGCCGGTTCCCGGATCCCCCAGCGGCCCTGCGGCCGCAGCGTGCTCATCGCTGCGCTCACCTCACCGAACCGCAGTGGCTCACCGAGGCGGGTGACGATGGGCAGGACGACGCGCGCCCCTCGGCGCAACAGGTCATCGAGCGCCGGATCGAGATCGGGTTCGCCGGGCAGGCCCGCATAGGCGACGACGGTGCGCCCGGTGAGGTCATCACCGGGCCACATGCGGGCGACCGCCTCGGTGAGGGCCGCTGCGATCGTCGGCTCATCCGGCCGGGACGACGCGCGGGACAGCTCTGCTCGCTCGGCCCGGCGCGCCCGCACGAGCGCGCGCAGACGCGCCTTCGATGTCTCAGGATCCACGCCCTTCAGCGTAACCGGTGGGTGAGGACTGGTTAAGATGAACGTCATGAGCGATCAATCCCACAGCACAGTTCGCAAGGCCGTCATCCCCGTCGCCGGCCTCGGAACTCGATTCCTCCCCGCCACCAAGGCCACCCCCAAGGAGATGCTGCCCGTCGTCGACAAGCCGGCGATCCAGTACGTCGTCGAAGAAGCCGTGTCCGCCGGCCTCGAGGACGTCCTCATGATCACCGGACGCAACAAGCGGCCCCTCGAGGACCACTTCGACCGGGTCGACGGACTCGAAGCCGCGCTGGCGAAGAAGGGCGACGACAAGAAGCTCGCCGCCGTTCGCCACTCCTCGGAGCTCGCCGACATCCACTACGTGCGCCAGGGCGACCCCAAGGGACTCGGCCACGCCGTGCTCAAGGGACGCCAGCATGTCGGCGACGAGCCGTTCGCCGTCCTCCTCGGTGACGACCTCATCGACGAGCGCAGCCCGATCCTGCCGAAGATGATCGACGTCGCCGAATCGACCGGCGGCAGCGTCGTCGCCCTCATGGAGGTCCCGCCGGAGCTCATCCACCTCTACGGCTGCGCCGCCGTCGAACAGACCGATGACGACGAGGTCGTCAAGATCACCGGCCTCGTCGAGAAGCCCGCCCGGGAGGAGGCGCCGTCGAACCTCGCGATCATCGGGCGCTACGTCCTCGCGCCGGAGATCTTCGACGTCCTCGAGACGACGGAGCCCGGCCGTGGCAACGAGATCCAGCTCACCGACGCCCTTCAGACCCTGGCCGGGGACCCCGCGAGCCACGGCGTCTACGGCGTCGTCTTCAGCGGTGACCGCTACGACACCGGTGACAAGCTCGACTACCTCAAGGCAGTTGTGCAGATCGCGTGCTCGCGCGACGATCTCGGCGACGACCTCAAGGGCTGGCTCAAAGAGTACGTGGCGGATCTCGACTGACCACCGATGCGACAGCGTGCCGCGCCGCGGGCCGGCCTCCCGGTGACCCTGCAGGTCCCGGTGACCGCAGTGGTCGCTGTGACCGCAGAGGTCGCGGTGAATCCGGCGGCTCCCGGAGGCCCTGGTGATCGGTGACGGCCCGGTGTGGCCGATCGAGCTGCGCGACACCACGGCCGCGGTGACGCTGCGACCCCTGCGTCGCGGCGACGAGTCCGCATGGCGTGAGGTCCGCGCCTTCAACCGCGACTGGCTGCGCCCCTGGGATGCGACGCTGCCGGTGCCCGGCCAGGAGACGCCGAGCTTCCGGTCGATGGTGCGGATGTATGACAAGCAGGCCAAGCGCGGTCAGTCCGTCCCCTTCGCCATCGAGGTCGCCGGTGAGTTCCGCGGGCAGCTCACCGTCTCCGGGATCACGTGGGGGTCGATCCTCAGCGGGCAGATCGGCTACTGGATCGACTCCCGCGTCGCCGGCCGCGGAATCACCCCGCTCGCGGTGGCGATGGCCACCGACCACTGCCTCTTTTCCCTCGGCCTCCATCGCATCGAGATCAACATCCGCCCGGAGAACGCGGCGAGCCTGCGCGTCGTCGAGAAGCTCGGCTTCCGCGACGAGGGCCTGCGGCGCAACTACATGCACATCGACGGGCGGTGGAGCGATCACCGGACGTTCGCGCTCACCGTCGAGGACGTCCCCCACGGCATCCTCGCAGCCTTCCGACACGGCACCGGCGGAGGCCACGGCGGACCCGGTGTGAGCAGGGCCTGAACCGAATCGTGTGAACTTCCTGGCGGATTGACCGACACACCACTCTCGTTCACGACGTTGTCCAATCGTGACCTCTAGGGTTTGCAGTGTGGACACCAGCATCATCGTCGTCATCGCCATCGCCGTGGTCTTCGTCGTCGTCGTGCCCGCACTGATCCGCCGCTCGGCCACCGAGATCTCCCGCGTCGACCTCGACCGTGTCCCCGATGATGCCCGGGTGGTCCCTGCCGAGTCCCAGAATCCCTGCCGTGACCAGGCAGAACGCGTCACCGTCTTCCGCACCGAGGCGGCCCAGCCATCCGTGCCGCGCATCGGTCACACCCCCGCCGACACGGTTCCCAGCCTGCGGCTGTCCGCGCAGACCCCGGAACTCGCCGTCATCGACGGAGAGGGTGAGTCCCGCCCCGAGGTGGTCGCGCCCGACGACCAGAGCGCAGAGCCCCGGCAGCTGCCCGTCGCCGTCGGCGAGTCCGCGTCGACGTTCGTCGCCGCCGGGCACGCTCCCGCGCACGACGCCGACATCCGTCCGCTGCACCCCGCGGTGCGCGCCGTCTTCAACCAGGCAGCGTCGGGACCGACGAACTCGGTGAGCGGTGGCACGGGCCGCCTCGGCGAGACGCCCCGAGGTCCGCAGCCACCGACTTCCGCGGGCCGAACCCAGCCGCCTCGCTCTCGCGGGGGAGAGGCTGACCGGCCCGCGACGACCGCGGCGCGCGCACAGACGCCCGCGCCCGGTCCTGCGACACCCGAACCGACCGCCCGAGACACAGAGGACCCTGCGATGACTGAGAGTGCTGCCCGACTGCGCGAATCCCTGCGGTCGACCGGAACGATGGTCCGCGGATTCGCGCTCGTCTTCCTCGCCTCCGTGCTCGGCATTCTCGTCACCGGTGTCCTCGCTCTCGTCTCCGTCGTCCACCCGGCTCTCATCGGAGTGTTCGCAGGCCTCGCGGTCGTCTCGCTCTTCATCGTGCGGACCCTCAATCTGCGCAAGCGCGACATCAAGCGCCAGCTCCGCAGCCTCGGCACGACATCGGCTCGCGGTGGCGAGTCCATTGCGGTCGCGGAAGCCCCCGCCCAGGCGGTCTCGGATTCCGCCGAGTCGAGCGCGCCGGCCGCTGCCGCGAAGGCCGCTCGCGCCCGTGCGGTCATGCAGCGCAGCGCCACGGCGAAGTACGCCCGTGAGGAAGCCGTCACCGGGGAGATCCCGATCGTCCACATCCGCAGCGAGGCCGCCGAGGGGCACACGACCCGCCAGATCCTCCTCACCGGACCGATCCCCGTCATCGACGAGGCCACCGCAGCTCCCGCCGAGCAGGAGGAAGCGAAGGCGGATTCCGCGTCGACCGGAACGTCTGCAGAGTCCGATGCGGTGACCGCGACCGGGGTGGCCGATGACCTCGCCGAGGCGGCTCCCGAACCGGCACGCGCCCCGCAGGCGAAGGAGGCGGCTCCGGCGGTCACCGACCCGTTCCAGCAGCGCCTCATGGCCCGCGGCGGATGGTCGCCGACGCCGCTGCCCGTGCCGAGCTATGTCGATGCCCCCGAAGCCGAGCACACTGTGCCCGCGGCGAAGGCCGCGGACGCGAGTTCGTACGAGACCGAGGCCCGCAGCCGCGAGGACATCGCCGCGCAGTTCGCCGAAGAGCTCGGCTACCGCAACGAGCTCAGCGACTCCGCACGGGATGACAGCCCGCTCGAGCACGGCCGCAAGGCGATCAGGGCCACGAAGGCTCCGGCGCTCGACGCCGTCAACGACGTGCTCGCCCGCCGCCGCGCCTGAGCCGAGGATGATGCAGCGAGTCGGCTGACCGACCGGCGCCGACGCACGAACAGCCCCACCGATCGGTGGGGCTGTTCGCGTCTGTCGCGGTATGTCAGAGCGGTGGGGTGGTCGCTGCCCTGACACCAGCGAGACGCGCGGACTCGCTGTCAGAGCGGCGATCGAGATCTCCCACGTCCAGGTCCGAGGGGGTGAACGCTGTCGTGAGGATCCCAGTCAGGAGGAGAATCCGGTCGTCGATGTCATCTTCGATGACGTGTTCGGATCGCGCGTGTGGCCCGTTGCCACTGGCACCAAGGCCATCGAGCACAGGAATGCCCATCGCCGAGATGAAGTTGGCGTCGCTGCCTCCTCCGACCGCGCGCAGACCCAGCCGTGATCGCACCTTCTCCGCCGCGTGCTGAACGCCTGCGATGAGTTCGGTGCTGGCGCTGGTGACGGTCATCGGCGGGCGGTTCCACCCACCGTCCACGCTCAATGCCACCCGCTCATCCGTGATGATGAGCGACGAGAGCAGCGCGTCGATGCGTTCGGCTTCGGCGGCCGTCGTCACTCGCACGTCCACCTCGGCTTCGGCAGATCCCGCGATGACATTGCGCGCACTGCCGCCGCGGATCAGACCGACATTGAGACTTGTGCCGGCTTCGTAGTCCGAACCCGCACTCAATTGGAGGATGACCTCGGCAAGAGCATTGATGGCGCTGGCTCCGCCGGCTGGGTCATTGCCCGAATGGGATTCGACGCCGGTCGCGCGGATCGTGAAGACACCCACCCCCTTGCGTTCGACTTTGAGGTCCCAATCGACGCCGGGCTCGAGAACCAGGCCTGCTAGCGCTCCCGCCGCTTCGCGCTCGATGATCGGTCGGGATGCTCGGCTGCCGAGCTCCTCATCCCCGTTGAAGACGAAGGTGACGGTCGGATGCGGCAAGCCATGTCGTTGGGCGAATCTGAGCGCGCGGACTCCTGTGACAAGGCCGGCTTTCATATCGAGTACTCCGGGCCCTCGCACGATGCCCTCATCGACGGAGAACGGGATGGAATCGAGGGTCCCGAGCGGCCACACGGTGTCGTAGTGGCCGACGACGACCACTCGGCCGGGAATCGAACCGGGCACCTCGATGACGAGGGTCGGACCGTGCTCAGAGTGATCCACACGTTCGGCGCGACCGAGAGGGCCGAGCACTTCACTCACCCATTCGAGAAGCTGATCGGCGAAGGCGCGCAGCGACGGCAGGTCAGAGCTCGGAGACTCCCGTTCGACCAAGGGCTGCAGATCGGTCAGTGTCGCGGCGTGCTCGGCGGCTGCCTCGGCGCGCAGCAGAGGAAGGCGGTCTGCGAATGCGGTCACTGGACTCCCACCCCCGGTCCAAGAGGCAGACCGAGCAGGTACCAGATGATGAACAGCCCCAGCCAGACGAAGAGATTGACCACTGCGATGGGCAGAACCAGTGACATCAGCGTCCCGATGCCTGCCTTGGGTCGGTGGGTCCGCAGGAATCCCAGTGCCATGACGAAGTACGGACTCATCGGGGTGAGACTGTTCGTCGGAGCATCGGCGATGCGGAAGACAGCCTGTGTCGTCTCCGGAGCGATGTCGAGCAGCATGAGCATCGGAACGAGAACCGGAGCGACGAACGCGTACATCGCCGATCCGCTGGTGAGGACGAGGTTCATGCAGCTGATGAGCAGGACTGCGGCGATGAAGATGGGGATGGGGGATGCGCCGAGTGAATCGAGCAGGCCGGCCCCCTTGATCGACAGGATCGCTCCGATGTTCGTCCATTTGAAGTACGCAAGGAACTGGGCTGCGGCGAAGAAGAGGACCATCACCGGCACGAGTTCGCGCACGCCAGGAACCATCAGCGCGGGAATCTGGCTCACCGAGGTGATCGACCCTTCGGCGACGCCGTAGCAGATGCCGACGGTTGCGAAGAAGAGCATCATGAAGACGGCCATATTGTCCATGAGGGGAGAGTCGAGGACCGAACCGTTCTCGCCGCGCAGCGGCGAGCCTGAGGGGAGGACTGCGAGGACCACAAGTGTGAAGAAGATCAGAGCACCGATGCCGGCAGTGACGAGACCGCGACGTTCGGACGAGTTGAGCTTCATGTTCGGCAGCGGTTCGGCATCGACCGAGGGCTCCTCGGCCTCCATCGCAGCGACCCGCTTGGAGACGACGAGTTCGACGACGACGGTGATCGAGACCGCGAGGACGAGGGATGATGCGGCTGAGAAGTAGTAGTTGGCGAGAGGGCTCACCGAATAGCCGGGGTCGATCGTCTGCGCTGCTGCGGTCGAGATTCCGGCGAAGACGGCATCGCTGCCTGTGGGGAGCAGGCCGATGCTGCTGGCGCCGCCCACGGACACGTACGCGACGACCGCACCGATGATGGGACTGCGACCAACGGCGCGGTACGCGATCATCGCCAAGGGGATCATCACGGCGAATGCCGCATCTGAGGCGACCTGAGCGACCATGGCGGTGATGGCGATGGTGAAGGTGACGTAGCGCGGGGAGACTCGAGCGAGCATTCCGCGCATCATCGCCTGCAGCAGTCCGGAGGCATCGGCGATGGACACGCCGAGTGCGACGACGATGATGAGGCCGAGAGGCGGGAAGGTGACGAAGTTGCTGATGGCGTCGCCGAGCATCATCTGCACGCCGGCGAAGGACAGCAGGTTCTGCACGGCGAGCGTCTCACCGTCCGCCGGATTCTCTGCGGTGACCCCGAGGGCGGAGAGGACTGCGCTGAGGACGGCGACGATGACGGCAAGTCCGACGAAGATCCAGAATGGATGCGGAAGCTTATTGCCGATCCGATCGACGGTTTCGAGGACCTTGAGAACTCCCGTCGAGAACCGCGACTCCTTCGTCACGCTCGCCGGTGAAAGTGTGGACATTCGATTCTCCGAATTGTGATTATGTTCATCTGACAGGAACAGTGTGCATGATGTGTAACATTTTTGGCAATGCCGTATTGGATCATGGCAAAGGATATAGTGGTTCAGTGCAACCACTCGATGCTCTCGACATCTCCCTCGTCGCCGCCCTGCAGCATTCGCCCCGGGCGTCGCTCAACACGCTTTCCGACGTGCTGACGATCTCACCGAGCACGGTGAGTCGACGTCTGTCTCGCCTCATCGACGACGCGCTCATCCGTGTCACGGCGTCCGTGAGCTGGTCGATCCGCGGATCCGGCCATCCCAGTGTGCTCTGGGTGCAGGTGGCTCCCGCGCAGATCCGCGACGCGGCATCCGCGCTGGCCGAGCTGCCTGAGGCGCAATCGGTCTACATCGTCACGGGTGAGGCGAACATCAGGTGCTTGCTCCATCCCCGGGCCGACGGTGACATCTCCGAGCTCGTGCTCGATGTCATCCCGCAGATTCCGGGAGTCGAGCGCATCTCCTCACACGGGATCCTCGCCAGCTCCTCGCGCAGTGCTGACTGGACAGTGCCGGGCATCCTCAGCGATGGGCAGATCGATCTCCTCGGAGGACGGTGGGATGCTGCCGGCAGCGGTGAGCAGGAGGGACAGCTTCGGCGCACCGAGCTGGGAGTCGTCGATCAGCTCGTCGCCAACGGTCGTATCACTGCCGTCCAGATCGCCGACGAACTCGATATCACCCGGGTCACCGCTGCCCGTGCACTTGAGACGATGTTGAGCAGCGGCCTCGTGCGACCGCGGATCGACGTCGAGCCTGGCCTTCTCGGGTATCCGGTTGAGGTCTTTGCGCAGATCAGCTGTGCACCCTCTGCGGTCGCTGACCTCGTTGCAGTGCTCGGACAGCACCCGAACGTGCGGACGGCGTCAATGACGGCCGGAGCAGTCGCTGTCGCGGTCCAAGCCAATGTCGCCAATGAGACCGCACTCTATGAGTTCGTCACAGAGGACCTCGGGAAGCTCGAGGGAATATCGGACGTTCGGCTGTCGACGAAGCTCGAAACGGTCAAGCGAAACTGGAGCAGTGTTCGGCCTGACGGCAGGCAGGTCCCCGCGGCGGCACCGCCGTTGCTTGCGGGGTCGCCTGGCGCTGGGGGCTGAGTCAGTCGGAGAAGACGCCCCAGCAGAGGGCATTGCGGCGCTCCTGGTCCTCGAGGACGAGGTCGCGGACGGCGACCGGCAGTCGGCTGCGCTGCCATTCCCGCTCCTTGCTGCCGGCGGCCGGATCATTCGGGGCTGCCGCGGCGACGGCCTTGATCGCATAGGCGGCCGCGCCGAGATCGTGCTCGGCGACGTGTCCCACGCAGGCGGCCTGACCGGCGGCGTAGGCGGCGAATCGGGGTGCGCCGGTGAGCGGGCGGGCCGCCCCCATCGCGTGACCGCCGAGGGCGCGTGCCGTCATCATCGGCATCTCTCCGCTTGCCCATGCCCGTGCGGCGGCGATCGCGTCGCGCGGACGCCGATCATCGACGACGGCCGCCTCGAAGAGCGGGAGGGCGTGCTCAGCGCAGTCGGCCGCCCAGAGGGCGAGGAGGCGATGGTCGTCGTCGGTGAGGGTGCCGCCGCGACGAACCGTGATGAGCCGCGGGTCGCGGTCCTTGGAGAGGATCATCGTGCTGGGCCGTGCCTGCTGGTGGCGGTGGTGAGCGCCGATCCGCTCCTCGTCTGACCGTCGGGCTTCCTCGCAGTGCTCACGGTCACCGAGTCTAGGGCGACCCCAGCCGAAATCACAGAGGCGGCCGACACGGGAAGTGCCGGCCGCCTCGGTGACGGTCCTTCGCACCGTCACGGGACCCCGGACGGTGCGATGCGCTCAGGAACGCGGAGTGGCGACGTACTTGAGCTCGAGGTACTCGTCGATGCCGACGCGGCCGCCCTCGCGACCGAGACCCGACATCTTCACGCCGCCGAAGGGTGCGGCCGGGTTCGAGACGAGACCGGTGTTGAGGCCGATCATGCCGACCTCGAGCTTCTCGGCCATGCTCAGGGCACGGTTGATGTTCTCGCTGAACAGGTAGCCGGCGAGGCCGTACTCGGTCTCATTGGCCAGCGCCACGGCCTGCTCGTCGGTGTCGAACGTGACGATCGGGGCGACAGGTCCGAAGATCTCCGTCGTGCGGATCTCCGCGTTCTCCGGAACGTTCGTGATGACCGTCGGATCGAAGAAGAAGCCGGGGCCGTCGATCTTCGCACCGCCGGAGATGACCGTGGCACCATTCGACACGGCGTCGTCGACGAGGGCGGCGACCTTGTCCAGGGACTCCTGGTCGACAAGCGGGCCCACCTCGGTGCCGTCCTCGAGGCCGTTGCCGACCTTCATCGACCCGATGCGCTCGGCGAGCTTCGTCGAGAACTCATCGGCGATCGAGGAGTGGACGAAGAGGCGGTTGGCGGCCGTGCAGGCCTCGCCGCCGTTGCGCATCTTCGCGAGCACCGCGCCTTCGACGGCCTTGTCGAGATCGGCGTCCTCGAGGACGACGAACGGGGCGTTGCCGCCGAGCTCCATCGAGGACTTCATGACATTGTCGGCGGCCTGCTTGAGCAGACCGATGCCGACCTCGGTCGACCCGGTGAAGGTGACCTTGCGGGCGATGCCGGACTCCATCCACGGGGTGACGACGCGACGCGCCGACTCCGAGGTGACGACGTTGAGGACGCCGTCGGGCAGACCGGCTTCCTTGAGGACGTCGACGAGCATGAGCGAGGTCAGCGGGGTGAGCTTCGCGGGCTTGAAGACCATCGTGCAGCCGGCGGCGATCGCCGGACCGATCTTGCGCGTGCCCATGGCCAGCGGGAAGTTCCACGGCGTGATGAGCACGCACGGTCCGACCGGCTCACGCGAGATCATCAGACGGTTCTTGCCGTCGGTCGAGAGCGTGAAGTCACCCGAGATGCGCACAGCCTCCTCGGAGAACCAGCGGAAGAACTCCGCGCCGTAGGCGACTTCGCCCTTCGACTCGGCGAACGGCTTGCCCATCTCGGCGGTCATGACGGCGGCGATGTCGTCGGAGCGCTCGATGAGGAGTTCGAAGGCGCGGCGCAGGATCTCGGCGCGCTCGCGCGGGGCGGTGGCCGCCCAATCAGCCTGCGCGTCGCCGGCTGCCTTGATGGCCGCCTCGGCGTCAGCGGCCGAACCGTCGGCCACGGTGGTGATGACGTCACCGGTCGCGGGATTGATGACGTCGATGGTCTTTCCGTCCTCGGCATCACGCCACTGTCCGTTGATGAACAGTCCGGTGTTGAGCTTGTCGATGATCGGCGTGATGTCCACGACTGATCCTCCCTTGGTTGTTGTCTCGAGACTTCCGGGCACGGGAGCGCCCGATGCCTCGTTCAGTGTACGGGTCGCCCACCGTGGAATCGATGCGGATTTCGCAGAGTGAGAGCGTCAGCCGCCCTGCCTCCGCGCCTGTGCGGACATCGCCGCATGGACGAGTCCGCTCATCGAGACGAGCAGGCGATTGTGGAGGGTGATGCCGCGGATGACCGCCAGGGCGATCTCGTCGCGGGTCAGGTCGTCGCTGATCGGCAGCGTATTGGTCCGGGCGATCTCCTCGAGCGCCCGCGCGTGGAGGAGCACGGTGTCGGCATCGACGGTGTATCCGGCAGCGGCGAGGTCGGCCAGCGCCGTGGCGACGGCGGTGCGCGAGGTGGGGGAGACGTCCGGCCAGTCGAGCGCGGCAAGAGCGCTGCGGACAGCGGCGTCGCTGTCGTCAGCGTCTCCCCGAGGCGGCTGCTCGGAGCTTGATCGAGTGTCGGAGACGGGTGGGTCAGCGGCGTCGGTTCCGACGGTGTCCGCGACGCCGGGGTGGTTGGCCGTGCGCTGGCAGAGACCCATGAGTTCGAGGTTGCTCACCGTCTCATCGTCGATCGCCGAGGTCAGGTCGGTGATCGCGGCCAGCGGGAGGTCGAGCTCGCGTCGCAGCCACGTGATCAGGGCGAGCCGGTGGACGTGGGCCTCGGTGTAGGTCGCCGTCGTCGCGTTGCGCTTGAGTCCGGGATTGAGCACGCCGAGGCGGAGGTAGTACTTGATGCTCGCCGGCGACACCTCGGTGCGTCGGGCGAGTTCGCTCAGCTTCATCGCGCTCCTTCGATATCCACGGCCGGAACTTCCCGGGCCGTCACGCCTGAGCCGTCATGCTCGAGTTGCGGGCCCGAGTTGCGGGCCCGGGCCGTCGAGGCGCGGAGAACCAGAGCCCCGGACAGCCGACGCCCTCGGATAGCTGAGAGCCCCGGCACTATCCACGTTGCCACACTTTGGATAGCGGCACTATCTTAAGTCCATGGACACGCTGCTCATCGCCATCCATGCCATTGCCGCCACGGGTGTCGTCCTGCTCGCACCGGTGCAGGTGCTGCGGCGACCGAAGGATCAGCGCCACAAGGCCATCGGCCGCTCGTGGGTCGTCCTCATGTACTTCGTGTGCGTGAGCGGGATGTTCATCTACTCGATCACCGGCGGGTTCACGTTCTTCCACGCCCTGGCGATCTTCACGTTCTTCACCACGACCCTCGGGGTCATCATGATCCGCCGCGGCCATGTCCGCACCCACGCGTTCAACATGATCGGCTCGTGGCTGGGCGCGGTCACAGCAGGGCTGTTCGCCGTCATCATCCCCACCCGGGAGATCCCCCGGCTCGTCGTCGCCGAGCCCCTGGTGTTCTGGACGATCCTCATGGGGGTCATCGTCGCCGCCACCCTCTGGGTCGCCTATGTGCTGCGCTTCGTCCCGGTGCGCCGTCCCGCCGAGGCGGTCGCGTCACCGGTTGCCTGAGCGCGGGACGGCGCGCCCGCAGGATGTGCGGGCCGCGGAGTTCCTCGCCCCGCACCTCGGGGCAACGCGGAGTCAGGTCGCCTCGACGAGAGCTGAACGAGCTTACGCGAGCGAAGCGTCGAACTCGTGGTTCTTCTCGAGGAAGCCCATGACGTACGAGCACGTCGTGCGGAACCGCAGGTCCGCCTCGGTGGTGGATTCGAGGGCGAACCGCACGAGCTTCGCGGCGATGCCCCGCCCGCCGTACGCGGGGTCGACGATCGTGTGGGTGAAGGTCCGCACGGTGGGCACCCCCGCCTCGGTGGCATCGGTGTCGACATAGTCCGCGGTGCCGATGACCGTGCCGTCATGGGTGACGGTGAAGCGCGACTGGTCGGGGTCATGGGCGATGGTGTAGGTCTCGCCGTCGATGTCGACGTCCATGGCTGCTCCTGCTCTCTGCGGTGGACCCCTCCGCGGGTGGGCCGCGGTGAGGGGAGGGCGCTGTGTCCTCAACCCGAGCCTACCGACTAACCTGGGAAGCGCAGTCGACACCCCGGCGATGCTCCCCGCTCGCCGCCGCAGCAAGGAGCAGTCCCCACATGACCTCGCAGACCCCGGCCACCCTCATCGATGGCTACGAGCTCATCCTCAGCGAATCGGGATTCACCGTCGGATTCCTCGGCGAGGCCGACATCGACGACTACGTCGCGCTCGTCGCCTCCGCCTACCGTGGGGAGGCCTCGAAACAGGGGTGGACGTCCGAAGCCGATCTCCTCAGCGGCCAGCGCCTCGACGCCGCGATGGCCAGGGAGATGCTCGCCGAGGCGGATTCGACGATGCTCCTCGTGCGCGCCCGCGACGGTCAGGCCGTCGGCAGCGTCTACCTGCGGCAGCCCGTCGACGGCGTCGCCTACCTCGGCGTGCTCGCGGTGTCCCCGCTCGGCCAGGGGCAGGGCGTCGGGTCCGCGCTCATCAACCTCGCCGAGGCGTGGGTGGCCGAACGCTGGGGTGCGACCGCGCTGCAGATGAGCGTCATCAACAAGCGCTGCGAACTCATCGCCTACTACGAGCGCCGCGGCTACGTCCGCACCGGTGAGACCGAGCCCTTCCCCTACGGCGACGAGCGCTTCGGGGTGCCCAAGGTCGACGATCTCGAATTCGTCGTCCTCGTCAAACAGCTGGGTTGAGGTGCTCCGCCGGTGAGTGTCGGTCACTCGGGAGTACGACAGCGGTGGCACCGACGGCTGCTCGTCGGCGAGCGAATGGATGGGAACCGCAGTATCGCTGCGGATGGCATCGTGACTTCTGCTCATCGCTCAGGTCAGGGATCCGATCGAGATCCGGATGTCCTCGGCGACGAGTTCGGGTTGCTCCCACGCGGCGAAGTGCCCTCCGCGCTCAGCATATGTCCAGTGGATGAGAGCATCGGTCTGCTCAACCAGCCGACGGACCGGGCGTCCGATGTCGTCCGGCATGACCAGGATGGCTGTGGGGGTCGTGGACGGCTCCAAAGGTTCAGCCCAGCTGGGAAATCCGTACTTGTAGTAGCGGGCCGAGGAGCCGGCCGTGCGGAAGAACCAGTAGATGCTGACCACTGTCAGCATCTCGTCGCGCGCGAGTGCCTCCTCGGGCGCGCTGCGGGCCCCCGACCAGTCTCGGTACCTTTCGATCAGCCACGACATCAAGCCGACAGGGGAGTCGGTCAGGGCATACGCGAGTGACTGTGGGCGGGTCGACTGGAGCATCGCGTATGCACCCACGTCGTAGGTGTAGCGAAGTCCATCGGCAACTGCACGGGCTTCTTCGGGGTCCGTCATGTCGGCCGTCTCCGCGGTGAGACTCTCGCCGCCGAGCAGCCCGGTGGTGTGGATCCCGGCAACATGGCCCGGGTGCCGCAGTCCCAGCTCCCGAGCAATCCCCGCCCCGGTGTCATAGCCGTGCACGAGGTAGCGATCGTAGCCCAGCCGGCCCATCACGCGAGCGAACGCATCGGCTGCCCGCACAAGAGTCCATCCCTCGACGGGTCCAGAGACTCCGAACCCCGGGATCGTAGGGATGACCACGTCGAACGGCTGTCCACCGCTCCGCGGTTCCGTCAGCAGCGGAATCATCCCAAGAAAGTCCGTCGGGCCGGTGGGCCACCCGTGGATCAGCAGCAGGGGTTTGGCCCCGGGGTGGGTCGAGCGGACGTGATGGAAATGAACACTGTGGTCGTCGACGAGAGTGGTGTACTGCGGGAAGGCGTTGATCCGAGATTCCTGTCGCCTCCAGTCGAAATCTCGTATCCAGTACTCGGTGAGGTCCCGGGCGTATGACAACGGCAAGCCGTCGGACCATCCGGCGTCCGAGCGCTCGTCGGGCCAGCGCGTCCTGCGCAGACGCTGACGCAGCTCCTCGAGTTCGGTGTCATCGATGTGGAGGGTGAAAGGCTGAATGTTTTCCATGGCCCTCACGTTAGGAATTCTTCCGGACATAATATGGCCGGAACAGGGCCGAAAGGCCGGTCGGTGATCCGTGAGGGAACGGTGACATGTCCACGATCAGTGTTCGGGTCCTCGAACTGCTTGCGCTGCTGCAGAACCGTCGCCACTGGGGTGGTGAGGAACTGGCGCGACGCCTGGAGGTGAGTCCTCGCACGCTGCGCCGCGACGTCCGAAGCCTGCAGGACCTCGGCTATCCGATCACCACAGTGCGCGGTACAGGCGGCGGCTACCAGCTCGCTCCCGGCGGGTCTCTTCCGCCCCTGGTGCTGGGCGAAGACGAAGCCGCGACAGTCGTCCTGGCCTTGAAGGACGCCGCTACCGGCGCTTACCCGGCAGACCCGTCCGCAGCCGTCACAGCGCTGGCCAAGATCGTGCAGGTTCTGCCCGCGAAGATCCGTCGACGAATTGACTCACTCCAGCATCTCGCTACTCTGCCAGGCCCGTTCGGACACGCGGCTGCCGTCGACACCGGCGTCCTGACTGCGTTGGCGCTGGCCGCACGCGACCATGAGGTCGTCGCTCTCGACTACACCGATGTCAGCGGGAATCGCACACATCGGACTGTCCAACCGCACGTCGTCGTCTCGCTGCATCAACGGCTCTATCTGGTTGCCTTCGACCTTATGGCCTCAGACTGGCGAACCTTGCGAATCGACCGAGCCGCTGACCCCGAACGAACAGGGCAGACGTTCGCGCCGCGGAAGTTGCCCACGGCCGACGCCGCTGAGTACGTCCGCCAGGGCATTGAGTCGGCGCGAACCGTGTACGAGGTGACTGCGAGCGCCGAGTGCTCCGCCGATGCTGCGCGGGAGCGACTCGGAGAATGGGGTGCGGCCGATCCCATCGATGCCGAGAACTGTATCGTTCGCATCTCTGTCAGCAACCTGGATTGGGCCAACTTCGCGCTCGCCGCGCTCGATGTGCCGTTCATCGTTCACTCCCCGGAAGAGGCCATCGACCACGCGGCTGCGTGGGGAGCCAGGCTGACCCGGGCCGCCAACCGACGATGACGCCGTGCCGCGTGCCCACTACTGCGCCCACTCGGGAAACGAACTGCCTGCCGGCACCGTTGTCGCGGAAGCACGACGTGAACCGCAGGGACCATCGTCGCCGGTTGATACGGGTGAATTCCGCGACCGGCGAATTTCAGCCGGTCAGAACATCATCGCCGGCACGACGAGACCGCCGACGAGGACGATGGGCCCGATGATGACCATCGACATGCCGAACTTGACGAGGATCGCCGTCAGCCGCTGCTTCTGATCACCCGGTGCCGTCGCGACGACCGTGGCCCCGAGGGTCGAGAACGGTGAGACGTCGACGACCGCCGAGCAGATGCCGAGCGCTGCGATGAGCGCCCAGCCCGGCACCCCGCCGGCCTCGATGAGCGGCAGGGCGAGGGGGACGAGGGCGGCGAGGATGCCCGTCGTCGACGCGAACGCCGAGACGAGACCGCCGACGACGCAGAGGACGAACGCGGCGATGAGCGGGGAGCCGATCGCCTCGGCGCCCTCACCGAGGAGGTCGACGGCGCCCATCGTCTGGAGCACCCCGACGAAGGTGATGATGCCGCCGACGAGGAGCACCGTCGACCAGTCGATCTTCGGGATCGCCGCCTTGCCGGTGGCCGGATCGACGAGTGCGAGGATCGCCCCGAAGAGGAAGCACAGCAGCCCGATGTCCGGCTCCTGACCGAGGGCTGCGAGGACGACGACGGTGCCGATGAGGGCGACCATGAGCACGACCGTGAGGATCTGCACGCCCGTGAACGGCTCCGATGTCGTGGAGCCCGCCGAGGCGGTCGAGGAGTCGAAGAGCGCTTCGTCCTCGTCGTCCTCCCCGAAGGCGACCTTCGTCGCCGAGGCCCCACCGCGGGAGATCCGCGCGGCAGTGCCGGTCGCCTGTGCCGAGGCGGTGCCCGAGTCGGCCGCGGCCGCGCCGGCTCCGGCGGCCGCGGACTTCCGGGAGAAGAGGGAACGGCCGAACATGACGTAGGCGACGGTGAGCATGAGCAGGTAGACGACGACGGCGATGAGGAAGAGGAGGAACGGGTTGAGCCCGATGCCCGCACCTTCGGCGGTGCTGTAGGTGACGATGCCGTAGAGGCTCGTCGGGGCGAATCCGCCGGCGCCGATCGCGAAGCAGATCGCCAGGCCCATGAGCGCGTAGTCGACGTGGTACTTGCGGGCCACCTGCATGCCCACCGGCATCATGACGAGTCCGGCCAGGGGCGCGCCCATCGACGCGATGCCGGCGGTGATGACGAAGAAGACGACGGGCAGGAGCACCGCCGATGACCCCACCTTCTCCAGCGCCCAGTCGATGATCTTGTCGACGGTGCCGTTCTCCTGGGCGATCGCGAAGAAGTACGTCACCCCGGCGAGGAGGACCATGATCGAGAGCGGGAACTCGGCGATGATGTCCTCGACGGTCATGTCCGTGAGCAGCAGTCCGGTGCCGGCGGCGCCGACGAGCATGAGCACGCCGATGTGGACGCCGCGGATCGCTCCGACGGCGAAGAGTGCGATGAAGATGCCTAATGCGATGAGCTGAGCAAGCATGTCGTCCTCGAGGTAGCTGAGCAGTCTCTGTGGGCAATCGGGTGATCTGCTGTGAGACTACCAGCCGGTACGGACGCAGGGATGGAGCGCCGAGGTGGAACGCGCGAACTTCCCGACTATCGGCACAGCCGGTCGGGAAGTCAGGCGGCCTCGACTCAGGTCAGGAGGAGCGCACCGCCGAGGGCGACGAGGGCGACGACGACCGTCGTGATCGTGGCCAGGGCGATCGGGCCGCCGCCGAGGCTCTTGAGCGCGCGCCACTGCACACCGCGGCCGAGGGCGAACATCGCCATCGACAGGCACACCGTCTGCAGCCACCCCAGGCCGGTGACGGCGACCTCGGGGAGGAGCCCGAAGGTGCGCAGCGCGGCCATCGCGAGGAACCCGAGGACGAAGAGGGGAACGATCGGCGGGCGCTTGCCGGCCGGCGCGGGAACGACAGTGTTCTCCGCGTCCGCGGGGCCCGCCTCGGCGGTCGAGGCCCTCACCTTCGCCTCCGACCGGCGCATCGCGAGCTCGAGGACCGCGACGGTCGGGGCGAGCATGATGACGCGGGCGAGCTTGACGAGCACGGCCACCTCGAGGGCGGCAGGGCCGATGATCCCGCCGATCGCGACGACCTGGGCGACCTCATGGGTCGAGGCGCCCGCCCACATGCCCGCGGTCACCGCAGGCAGGCCGAGGGCGCCGCTGGCCAGGGGGATCGCGGCGATCATCACGGTGCCGAAGAGGACGACGAGGCCGATCGCGGCGGCGACGTCCTCCTTCTTCGCCTTCATCGTCGATTCGATGCCGGCGACGGCCGCGGCCCCGCAGATGCCGAAGCCGCAGCCGATGAGGAGTGCGAGGTCGCCGTCGACGCGGGTGGCGCGGGCGAGTCCGACGCTCGTGACGATGCCGACGGCGACGACGACGGCGGCGAGGACGAGGACGGGCCAGCCGAGATCGAGGATGTCCCCGAAGACGACCTGCGCGCCGAGGGCGACGATGCCCAGGCGCAACAGCGGCTTGGCGGCGAAGTCGAGTCCCGGCTTGAGGGAGTCGGGGAGATTCGGGGCGACGTTGCCGAGGATGACACCGAGGATGATCGCGACGAGCAGCGGGGAGATGACGGGGGCGAGGGTCGAGATCGGCCACGCGATCGCGGCGGCTGCCGCAGCGAGGCCGAGACCGGGGAGGAGTCGGCGGACTGTGTTCATGGACTCCAGTCTTCCCCGCGGCCGGGAGGTCCGGTAGACGGTGATTTCGCGTCGACCCATATCGAATTGATATGCCATGATGGCGGTATGCGCGATGTGTCGGATATGCAGCGGTGGCCGGAGCTGCGGGCCCTCGGGCTGCTCGTCGCCCTGAGCGGGGGCGCGCAGTCGATCGGTCAGGCCGCCGAGGCGGTCGGCATCGCCCAGCCCAACGCCTCCCGCAGCCTCACCGGCCTCGAACGCGAACTCGGAGTCCCCCTCCTCACGCGCTCGCCGCGCGGCACCGAACTCACCGCCGAGGGCCAGGCCGTGGCCGAATGGGCCGCGCAGGTCATCGACGCCTACAGTGCCCTCAACGCCGGCACCCGCGCCATCCAGGAGGCGCGGGCGGGGAACGTGCGCGTCTGCGCGTCCCTGACCGTCGCCGAATACCTCCTGCCGAGCTATCTCGCGACCTTCACCTCGGCGCATCCGGGCATCGACGTCGGCCTCGGGGTCGAGAACTCCGCGGCCGTCGTCGCCGAGGTCCGCGCGCAGCGCTGCGACATCGGCCTTGTCGAATCCGTGTCCCTGCCGCCGGGGTTCCCCGCCGCCGTCATCGGCCACGACCGCCTGATGATCGCCGCCGCCCCGTCCTATGGGCAGACGTGGACGGAGCCGATCACCGCCGAGGCGCTCGCCGGGATCCCTCTCCTCGTCCGTGAGGTCGGGTCGGGAACGCGGGAGGTCATCGACACCGCGCTCGCCGAGTTCGGCGGGGCGACGATCGCCGGGGAGTACCGGTCGAACTCGGCGTTGAGGGTCGCCGCAGCCACGGGCGTCGCACCCGTCGTCCTCTCCGATCTCGCCCTGCGCGACGACTTCCGGGCGATGCGACTGGCCCCGCTGCCGGTCGCCGACGACGTCGACCTCGACCGGGCCCTCCATGCGCTGTGGTCGCCGAAGCGCAGGCTGTCGCAGGGGGCGCGGGCGCTTCTCGACCATATGATCGCCGCACAGTAGTCGGTCGCGGCACAGTAGGCAGTCGCGCAGGGCAGGCCGTGCCGCAGACGACTGAGCCGTGCCGGACCGGCCGCGGTGGACTGAGCCGCGGCGGACTGGCTCGCACAGGCTTGGGCTGACCGCGCGGGCGAGACGTCAAAGCGGCGCGGCCTCCGCTCTGCCTATATTGAGGCCATGACGACTCGTGACCCCGCACGCCCGACCCCTGCCTTCGCACCCGAGACCGTCCTCGTCGAGGCGGCCCGACCGCCGCGCGCGACCGGCGCCTCGGTCAACCCGCCGATCGAACTGTCCTCGACATTCATCGGCACCACCGAGGTGAATGACTCCGCGTACGCCTACGGACGGTTCGCGACTCCCGCCTGGACACCGTTCGAGGCCGCGCTCGGCGAACTCGAACACTCGGCGCTGCCGGCACTCGTCTTCGGATCGGGGCTCGCCGCGATCGCCGCGGTGCTCGCCCTCGTGCCCCGCGGCGGCACCCTCGTCATGCCCACGCACGCCTACCAGGGATCGCTCCAATCGGCACAGGAGCTCTCCGCGCGCGCCGGATTCTCCGTCGTCAGCGTCGACATCGCCGACACCGACGCCGTCGTCGCCGCTCTCGACGACATTGTCACGGACGATGCCTCTGCCGGGAACGACGCCGGGGACGTCGCCGCCGGGGACAACGCCGGGGGCGAGAAATCTGACCCCGGCACCGCCTCGGCGCTGCTGTGGATCGAATCCCCGACGAACCCGATGCTCGAGGTCGCCGACATGCCCGCCCTCATCGCCGCCGCACGTGAGCGCGGCATCCGCGTCGCCGTCGACAACACCTTCGCCACGCCCCTGCTCCAGACGCCGCTCGACCTCGGCGCCGACATTGTCGTCCACTCGGTGACGAAGTACCTCGCCGGACACTCCGACGTCGTCCTCGGCGCCGTGATCACCGGCGACCCGGCACTCCGGGAGCTGCTGCTGACCGAGCGGTCGATGCGCGGGGCGATCGCCGGGCCCTTCGAGGTGTGGCTGGCGCTGCGCGGGATGCGCACGCTCTCAGTCAGGCTCGAGCGCGCGCAGGCGAACGCCCAGACCCTCGCCGAGCGCCTGAGCCGCCGAGCCGGCGTCGTCGAGGTCCGCTACCCGGGACTGCCCAACGATCCCGGTCACGCGCGAGCGAGCGCGCAGATGTCCGGTTTCGGGGCGATCGTCGCCTTCACCGTCGACACGGCGGAGCAGGCCACCGCGATCGCCGAGGCGGTCCAACTGTGGACGCCGGCGACCTCGCTCGGCGGGGTCGAGTCCCTCATCGAACGCCGGCGCCGCCATGCCTCGGAGCCAGCCTCGGTACCCGAGGGCCTGCTGCGGCTGAGCGTCGGCATCGAACACGTCGACGACCTCTGGGCCGACCTCGACGCCGCGATCACCGCGGCCACGGGGGAGACCGGAGAGGGTGCGTGAGCGGCCGCGACGCCCGCGTGAGTCGAACCCGCGCCACCGTGACCTGAGATTTCCGCCTCGCGTTGCAGAAGTGTGACCCACGACAACTTAACGTGCGTTAAGCTTGGCGCAGGGAAACCCATCTCCGTCAGCGAAGGAGCCGTCTTGAGCTCAAGTGTCCTCGTCGATCACCGTGACGGTGTCGCGACCATCGCGATCAACCGCCCCGACACCCTCAACGCGCTCAATGCCGAAGCGTTCCGCAGCCTCGGGGCTGCCATCGCCGAGGCGGCAGCCGATGCCCGCGTCATCATCCTCACCGGCAGCGACCGATCCTTCAGCTCAGGTGCTGACCTCCAGAGCGGCAACGACGACGTCACCCTCGACCTCGACGAGGCCAACGCGATCATCCGCGCACTCATCGACGTTCCCGTCCCCACCATCGCCGCGGTGTCCGGGCCGGCCGCCGGGATCGGCTGCTCGCTGGCGCTGGCCTGCGACTACGTCGTGATGAGCGAGGACTCCTACCTCATGCTCGCCTTCGCGAAGATCGGCCTCATGCCCGACGGCGGGGCCACCGCCCTCGTCGCCGCCTCGGCGGGTCGCCACCGCGCGATGAAGATGGCGCTGACGGCAGAGAAGGTGTGGGCACCGGAGGCCCTCAACTGGGGACTGGCGAGCGAGGTCGTGCCCGCCGGAGAGCAGCTCACCCGCGCCCGCGCACTCGGCACCGCCTGGGCCCAGGGCGCACCGCTGGCCTTCTCCCGCTCGAAGTCGGCGATCAACGAAGCGAGCCTGACCTCCCTCGACGACGCCTTCAGCCGGGAATCGGCCGACCAGACCTACCTGCGCGGCACCCGCGACTTCGCCGAGGGGGTGTCGGCCTTCATCGAGAAACGCGTCCCCCGCTTCGTCGGCCGGTGACGCCGACTCGCCGCGGCACCCGCCCACCGCCTCGGCGAGCGCACCCGCACCACAAGCCCCACCACGAGTGAACGAACAAAGGAGTCTCATGCTCACTGGCATCCCGTCGACCCTCGGCGACAGCTACCAGCTCAACACCACGTCGATGATCAGGCACGCGGCCACGGTCTTCGGCGAACAGGAAGTCGTCTACCGCAACTCGGACGGATCGTGGGGACGATCGAACTACGCCGACGAGTTCAAGCGGATGGCGCAGCTCGCCCACGGCCTCACCGAACTCGGCGTCGGCGCCGGTTCGATGGTCGGCGTCCTCGACTGGAACTCCCGCCGCCACTTCGAGCTCTACTTCGCCGTCCCCGGACTCGCGGCCACGATGCTCCAGCTCAACCTCCGGCTCGCCCCCGAAGACCTCGCCTACGTCGTCAGCCACTCGAAGTCCGACTGGATCTTCGTCGACGAATCCCTCCTGCCTGTCGCCGAGGCGCTCGCCCCGAAGCTCGACGTCAAGGGGTGGGTCGTCATGACCGACAGGCCCGCCGGCGAGATCGAGACGACGCTGGAGAACGTCGTCTTCTACGAGGACCTCATCAAGGACAAGCCCGACACCTACGACTGGCCCGTCGTCGATGAGAAGACCGCCGCCTACGCCGGCTACACGACCGGCACCACGGGCAGGCCCAAGGGCGTCTACTACTCGCACCGGTCGATCTACCTCCACACGATGGGCGGCCTCGCCGCGCTGGGCGCTTCGTTCGACGACACGATCATGCCGATCACCCCGATGTTCCACGTCCTGTCCTGGGGATTCCCACAGAACGCCGTCGCCGCCGGGGCCAAGCTCGTCCTGCCCGGCAAATTCGCCGCCGAGGAATTCGGGGCGATCGCCAAGGCGTTCATCGCCGAGAAGGTCACGCTCGCCAACGGCGCACCGGCGATCTTCGCGCCGATGCTCGCGATGATGAAGGACATGCCGCAGCCGCCTGATCTCAGCGGTGTGCGCCTCGTCTCCGGCTCCTCCGAGCCGCCGCTGTCGATGATGCGCGGGTTCAAGGAGATCACCGGGGCCGATGTCATCCACGGCTACGGGGCGACGGAGACGACGCCGCTGGCGACGACGAACTGGCACATCAAACCCGGACTCGACATGGACGAGGAGGAGCGTTGGGACTTCAAGCGCTACCAGGGTCTGCCGGTCATCGGCGTCGAGGTCAAGGTCGTCGACCCCACCGGTGAGGAGCTGCCCCGCGACGGCAAGTCGATGGGTGAGGTCCTCATGCGCGGCCCGTGGATCACCGAGTCCTACTTCCAGCTGCCGGACAACTCCGAGCGCTTCCTCGACGGCTGGTGGCGCTCGGGCGACGTCGGGGTCATCTTCCCCAACGGCTACCTCAAGCTCACCGACCGACTCAAGGACGTCATCAAGTCCGGCGGCGAGTGGATCTCCTCGATCGACATGGAGAACGCGATCCTCGACAGCCCGAGCGTCAAGGAAGCCGCCGTCATCGGCGTCCCCGACGAGAAGTGGCAGGAGCGGCCCGTCGCCTACGTCGTCGCCGAAGACGGCGCCGAGGTCACCCGGGAGACGATCGTCGAGGTCCTCGGCGACCGGTTCGCGAAGTGGCAGCTGCCCGATGAGATCATCGTCACCGACGAACTGCCGCGCACCTCGGTGGGCAAGCTCGACAAGAAGCTCCTGCGCAAGACCTGGGAGGACGCCGAGGCCTGATCCGCTCCCAGGGACTGTCCAGTCCCTCTGCAGGTGAAGGGCCTGGTTGAGCAGTAGTTGAAGTTTGTACGGTGACAGTATGACGAACTCAACTGCAGCTCGCCGGCCCTTCTACTCCCGCCCGCTCGTGTGGATCATCGCTCTCATCGCCATCGCTGTGCTCGTCGCAGGAGCGCTGGTCGGCACGAAGCTCTACACCTCATCACAGAACACCGCGGCTCCCACGGAGTTCGCCAACGAGGACATCGCCTCAGGCTCAGGAGGCACCGACGGTGCGGCAGGGAGCATCGCCGGACAGTGGACGATCGGGGAGGGATCGGAGGCCGGATACCGGGTCGACGAGGTCCTCAACGGCGAGGACGTCACCGTCGTCGGTCGCACTCCCGACGTCACCGGCGACATCACGATCGACGGCAGCGAGCTCACGGCCGGGACGGTGAGCGTCGATCTGCGGACCGTGACGACCGACAGCTCCCGGCGCGACAACTACTTCTCCGGGCAGGCCATCGACACGAACGCGAACCCGGAGGCGACGTTCACCGCGACCGGACCGGTCGACCTCACAGCGCTGAGCGACTCCGGCAGCGCCGAGATCGACATCCCGGGCACCCTCGAGATCAACGGGCAGACCCAGGACGCGACGGCGCAGACGACAGCGACCCGCGCCGACACCGGCCTCTCCGTCGTCGGGGCGATCGACGTGACCTGGCAGGACTACGGAGTGGAACCGCCGAACCTCGGCTTCGTCTCCGTCGAGGATGCCGGCGTCGTCGAATTCTCCCTCGCGCTCTCCCAGGGCTGAGGCCCGAACCCCGCCCCCGATCCCAGCCGATCGGGGGCGAGTGCGCTCAGAGCGCGATCGCGCCGATCGCCGCGGCGATGAGGACGACGGCCCACGCCGGCAGGTTCCACCGAGTCAGGGCGATGAACGCGGCGAGTGCGATCGCCAGCGTCGCCGGGCTGGTGATGCCCTCGACGAACACCGGGTCGAAGAGCGCGGCGCCGAGGAGGCCGACGACGGCTGCGTTGACCCCGAGCAGGGCGCGGCGGGCGTGGACCGAGCCGTGCAGACTCTGCCAGAACGGCAGGGCCCCGACGGTGAGCAGACCGGCGGGGAGGAAGATCGCGAGCAGCGCGATCGTCGCACCGAGGAGGCCCGTCGGGTCCGTCGTCATCGACGCTCCGAGGAAGGCCGCGAAGGTGAAGAGCGGTCCGGGCACCGCCTGCGCCGCACCGTAGCCGGCGAGGAAGGTCTCACTGTCGACGAGGCCGGCCCGCACCGTCTCCGCATCGAGCAGCGGCAGGACGACATGCCCACCGCCGAAGACGAGCGAACCGGCGCGGTAGAAGATGTCGGTCAGCCGCAGCGTCGGATCTCCGGAGACGGCCGTTGCGATCGGCAGGAGGACGAGGAGGGCCGCGAAGACGAGGAGAGCGGCGGCCCCGACCCTCTTCGACACGGAGACCCGGAACCCCGTCGGCGCGCTCGCCTCCGACTCCGCTGACCGGTCCGACTCGGTCCCGTCCGAGGAGTCTGTCTCCTCCGCGGAGGCCGACGTCTCCTCCGCGGATGAGGCGGCCGCGGCGGCCGCCTCGGCGCGGATCTTCGCCTCCTCCGGTCGCAGCCAGGTGAGGCCGAGACCGGCCCCGACGATGATCGCCAGCACCTGCACGATGGGGGAGGGGATGAGGAGGACGATGATCGCGGCGAGGCCGGCGATCGTCGCGCGTTTGGCATCCGGGGCCAGCGACTTCCCCATCCCGAGGACGGCGCCGGCGACGATGGCGACCGCGGCGGCCTTGACGCCGTCGAGCCACCCGGTGCCGAGCGCATCACCGAACGCGTCGAATCCGTAGGCGAAGGCGACGAGCACGATCGCCGAGGGCATGGTGAACGCGAACCACGCCGCGAGCAGGCCGCCGAACCCGGCGCGCTGCAGACCGATGGCCATGCCGACCTGCGATGATGCCGGCCCGGGAAGGAACTGGCAGAGCGCGACGACATCGGCGTAGGCGGTATCGGTCAGCCACCGGCGGCGGGCGACGAAGGTCTCGCGGAAGTAGCCGAGGTGCGCGACGGGGCCGCCGAAGGAGGTGAGGCCGAGGCGCAGGAAGACGCGGAAGACCTCGCCCACCGTGCCCGGGTGCCGCGTGACCGTTGTGCTCATCCGCTCTCCTCGTTCATCGACTCGCGCACCGACCGCCGTGTGCGGCGTGCGTCCGCGGCCCAGTCAACGGCGTGAACATGACGGACAGGTGAACTCGGGTTCGGGAGCGTCGGCCCCAAGATCGTCGGCCCCGGGAGCGTCGAAACCTGGGGGAATCGAGGCCCGGGACAGTCAGTCCTCGGCTCACGGATGGTGGAGGAGGTACGTGCCGCCCTTGAGGCACGTGTCGAGCACCCAGCCGTCGGCGACGAGGGCGGTGAGCGATTCGCGCAGCGCCAGGCGCCACCGCGTCGCGAGCTCGGGGTCGTGGCGGCGGAGGTTCTCGATGTCGGAGGGGAAGTCGAGGGAGACGACGGCGGCCTCCCGCGGCACCTCGGAGACGAGCGGGGCACCCGACGCGTCGGCGCGCAGGCACGCGAACGCGGCGTCGGCGGAGACCGCGGGCACCCGGGCCGGCCGGTCGAGCGGCCACGACACCATCATCCGGTCGCTGGCCTGACCGGCGTTGACGCCGTCGCGCATCTGCCCGTAGAAGTCCTCGAGGTATTCGACCATGCTCACGCCGAGGCGCTGGAAGTTGAAGTACGCGTTGCGGGCGATGAGCGGATCGAACGTCCACGTCATCTCCGTGATCCCCAGCCGCAGACACCACAGCCGCTGGTGGAGCTTCATCGCCGATCCCGCGCCGTGCCCGATGTGCTCGTGCCGCACCCCGGCGATGTGGGAGTGCATGACGGTGCCGAGCGGCTGGCCGAAGAATCCGATCGTCACCCCGATCATCTCCGCAGGGTCGTCACGGCTGTACGCCGCCGAGACGTAGTTGCCGGCATGGGCGAAGGCGACGATGAGCCCGGGTTCGAGGACGTTCGTGCCGGTCTGGTCGACGTTCCACACCTCGTCGAGGAGCAGTGAGGCCTCGGCCGCCTCGGCGGCGGTGTGGAGTTCCCGGACCTCGACGTTCGCCATCTCGGCGGCGGCCGCGAACTCGTCCTCGGCCACAGCCAGGGTCTCGGAGTCGACGGGTCTGAGTCCGGGGTGCGCTGCCATGGTGTCATTGTGCCACTGAACGCCCCGGTGAGAGCCGTCACGGGCGAAGATTTTCGTCGCTCTCAAGGGCCCCTGCCGTGCCGGTATAGCCTGGGTGCATGTCGTTCACAGTCGCCGTCATCGGGGCCGGCACCATCGGCCGCTCCTTCGCCCGTCTCTTCGCCGGTTCGGGATACGACGTCATCGTCGTCGATCCCCGGGACGACCTCGCCGAGGTGGTCGCAGGCATCCGTGCCGACGTTCGCACCGATGCCGCCGCCCGTGCCGCAGCCGTGGAGGAGCGCGACCCCGACCTCGTCGGCTCGGACCTCGACGAGACGGCCGCGCGGGCACGGACCGGCACCGTCGACCTCGCGGACTCGCTCGAGGAGGCGGTCGCCTCGGCGGGATTCGTCCAGGAGTCCGGCCCCGAGGACCCGGACGAGAAGCCCCGGCTCTTCGCCCGGATCGCCGCGGCGGCACCGGCCGAGGCGGTGCTCGCGACCTCGTCGTCGACGATCCCCGCCTCCCACATCGCCGGTGCCCTGCCCGCCGAGGCGGCCGCCCGGGTCATCGTCGGCCACCCCTTCAATCCGCCGCACCTCATGCCGCTCGTCGAAGTCGTCCCCTCCCCGGTCACGAGCTCCGAGACGCTCACCCGCGCCGTCGAGTTCTACCGCAGCTGCGGACGCGAACCCGTCGTCCTCGCCCGCGAGGTCCGCGGATTCGTCGGCAACCGCCTGCAGAACGCGCTGCTCAAGGAGGCGATCGCGCTCGTCGAGAACGGGGTCGTCACCGCCGCCGACCTCGATGCGGTGATGCGGAACTCACTGGGCCTGCGGTGGGCGGCCGTCGGCCAGTTCGAGGGCATGCACCACGGCGGGGGAGAGGCCGGGATCCGCGGGTTCACGCACCACATCGGCCCGGCGTTCGCCGCGATCGACGACCTGCCCCTCGACCTCGGCGATGAGGCGATGGAGACGGTGTTCGCGCAGGTCGAGGACGCCTATGGGGCGACGCCGAGCCCGGCAGCGGCCGCCGAGCGCGACCGGATCCAGCGCGCCGTGCTCAGAGCGCGCGGGCAGGCGCAGTAGCGCGCGGGCACGCGCAGAACGATCAGCTGCGCGGTCACGCCCAGCCCTGAGACCAGCTCAGACGGCGCCGACGTAGAAGTACGAGGTGCGGGTGCTGATGAGGCCCTCGGCGTCGAAGCGGAAGAAGTCGGCGAAGCCCACCGTCGTCTCCGAGCCGTCCTTGAGGCGACCGGCGAAGGTGCCGCGGCTGGCGGCGGCCTCACCGTCGACGAGGATCTCGGCGAGTTCGTGGGCACCGGATTCGATGACGCGCTCGCCGAGGTAGAAGTCCGTGATCTGCTGCCCGACCATCGTCGGGTAGCCGGGACGGTCGTAGGTGGCGTCGGCGGCGAAGAGCGCGGCGGTGGCCACGGGATCCCCGGCGTCGACGGTCGTGTAGTAGCGCTTGACGAGATCTGTGACTGAGGTCATAGCGCCAACTTAGCATTCGCCGCCGGTGCCCGGGGGTCGAGGCATCGATCCCCGGGCATCCGCGGGCGAGCGAGGCGAGCATGCCGGCACGAGCAAGCATCCAGGGAATTCGGTGGGAAGGGGAATTGCCGCGGACCCGGATCGGCCATAGCGTGGGACGTACACGCGGTGACCACCTCGGCGAGGGCCTGCGGTCACCGACGATTCCCGGCATCGAAGCAGAGAAGAGGTCCATCATGTCCACCCTGTATCGCGTCACCAACCCCGCCACCGGAGACGTCGTCGAGGAGTTCCCGACGGCCACGGACGCGGAGATCATGGCCGCCATCGACCGGTCGGCGACGACGTTCACCGAGTGGAGCCAGACCCCGGTCGCCGAACGCGCGGCCCTGCTCACGCGGGTCGCGGAGATCTACGCCGCACGCGCCGAAGAGCTCGCCGAGGTCATCCGGCTCGAGATGGGCAAGTCCGTGCCCGAGGGCAAGGGCGAGGTCGCGCTGAGCTCGGCGATCTACCGCTACTTCGCCGACAACGCCGAGGCGTTCCTCGCCGATGAGCCGCTGCGCGGTCCCGAGGACGGCACCGCGTGGATCCGCCGCAAGCCCGTCGGCTCGCTGCTCGGCATCATGCCGTGGAACTTCCCGTACTACCAGGTCGCCCGCTTCGCCGCCCCGAACCTCGCGCTCGGCAACACGATCCTGCTCAAGCATGCCCCGCAGTGCCCGCGGTCGGCGGCGATCATGGAGGAGATCTTCGCCGAGGCGGGTCTGCCCGAGGGCGCGTACATCAACATCTACGCGAGCAACGAGCAGGTCGCCGACCTCATCCTCCCCGACCCCCGCAACCAGGGCGTGTCCCTGACCGGTTCCGAACGCGCCGGAGCCGCCGTCGCCGCGGAGGCGGGCAAGAACCTCAAGAAGGTCGTCCTCGAACTCGGCGGCTCCGACCCGTACATCCTCCTCGACACCGAGGATGTCGCGAAGAGCGCGAAGACGTTCTTCAACACCCGGATGGGCAACACCGGCCAGGCCTGCAACTCGCCCAAGCGGATGATCGTCATGGACGACGTCTACGACGAGTTCCTCGAATCGATCACCGCCGCCGCGAAGAAGGCCACTCCCGAGGTGCCCGGTGAGGAGGGCTCGCGCCTGTCCCCGCTGTCCTCGGTCGCCGCCGCCGACCGCTTCGTCGAACAGGTGCAGGACACCGTGAGCCAGGGTGCGACCCTGCTCGCCGGCGGGAAGAAGTACGAGGGCGGAGGCGCCTACGTCGAACCCGTCGTCCTCGCCGACGTCGAGAAGGGCATGCGCGGCTACTACGAGGAGCTCTTCGGCCCCGCCGTCATCGTCTACAAGGTGAGCAGTGAGGACGAGGCCGTCGAACTCGCCAACGACACCCCCTTCGGCCTCGGGGCCGCCGTGTTCTCCGGCGACGTCGAGCGCGCCGAGCGCGTCGGCGCGCAGATCGACTCGGGCATGGTCTTCATCAATGCGCCCGAGGGCTCACGCGAGTACCTGCCCTTCGGCGGCGTCAAGCGCTCCGGCGTCGGGCGTGAGCTCGGCCCGCTGGCGATGGACGAGTTCGTCAACAAGCAGCTCGTGTTCAAGAGCGACAAGTGAGGGCTGAGGGCTCATCACGGCGGGAGGGCCTGAGCGCCCGCCGCAGCTGAGTCCGACCCGGCGCAGAAGGCGTCGTCCGCATCCGCGGACGGCGCCTTCGCCGTGTGCGAGTCCCTGCTGGCGGTGACGGTGCTCACTGTATCCTGAAGTGATACACAGCACTTTCCCAGCAGGAGGTCCTCATGTCGGCACCGACGCCGTCTGCCCACAAGAACGTCGCGGCCTCGAAAGGGGTGATGCGACCGATCAACCGGGTCCTCGAGCAGTGGATCCCCTCGGCCCTGACCTTCGCGATCGTGCTCACCCTCATCGTCGCCGTCCTCGCCTTCATCCTCACCGGGGCGAGCCCGGTCGAGGTCGTCACGAGTTGGGGCGTCGGCCTCTCCGGGCTGCTCGAGTTCATGACGCAGATGTGCCTCATCCTGCTCCTCGGCCACATCCTCGCCAACACCGGCCCCGTCCAGGCGCTGCTCTCCCGGCTCGCACAGGTGCCGGGATCCCCGGCATTCGCCTACGTCTTCGTCTTCCTCGTCGCCGCCGTCGCGAGCCTCATCACGTGGGGACTCGGCCTCGTCGTCGGTGCGCTTCTGGCCAGGGAGGTCGCCGTCCAGGCGCGCCGGCGCGGCATCAAGGTCCATTTCCCGCTCCTCGTCGCCGCCGGCTACTCCGGAATGGTCGTCTGGCACATGGGCTACTCGGGGTCGGGTCCGCTGACCGCCGCGACCCCGGACTCGTTCCTCGCCGACTCCCTCGGCGGTGAGATCGTGCCCGTGAGCGAGACGATCTTCTCGACCTGGAACCTGCTCGCCATCCTCGGCGTCATCGTCGTCTGCAGCATCCTCTTCTACCTCATCGCCCCGAAGCAGGGCGCCACGGTCTACGAGATGCCCGAATCGATGTCCTCGGGGGAGCGCGGCCCCCTCGTCGAGGAGATCGTCACACCCGCTGACCGCATCGACGCCTCCCGCATCCTCACCCTCGTCATCGGCCTCGCCCTCGTCGCCTACCTCATCATCCACTTCGCCCAGGGCGGGGGACTGACCCTCGACATCGTCAACTGGTCCTTCCTCGCCCTCATCTTCCTCCTCGTGCGGAACCCGTTCGAACTCATCGCCCTGACCAAGGACGCGGCATCGAACGTCGGGGAGATCCTCCTCCAGTTCCCGCTCTACGCCGGCATCCTCGGCATCATGTCCGGCACCGGACTCATCGCAGTGTTCTCCGATGCGTTCGTCTCGATCGCCAACCCCGTCTCCTTCGGCGTCCTCGCGCTGCTCTCGGCGGGCCTCGTCAACTTCTTCGTCCCTTCCGGCGGCGGCCAGTTCGCCGTGCAGGGTCCGATCATGCTCGACGCGGCCAACCAGCTCGGCGTCGACCCGTCGATCGCGATCATGGCGGTGTCCTACGGCGACCAGTGGACGAACATGCTCCAGCCGTTCTGGGCGCTGCCGGTGCTCGCGATCGCCGGCCTGAAGATGCGCGACATCCTCGGCTACACGTTCATCACGTTCCTCGGCTCGGGAGTCGTCATGGCGACGGTCCTCCTCCTCGTCTCACTCTGAGGAGATCCGTCCAGGCGGTGGCCCGAGCGTCCGCTCGGGCTGCGCCTGGGCTGGTCAGCGGACCACAGGCCCTCTGCGGGGCCACGGGACTGTGGTCCGCGTCTCATTTTGCAAAGAATTCAGGGGTGCGCTACCCAAATTTCAGATATGGTAGCCTCCATCGTCGGTTGCCGGAAGTGCGGCGGCCTGTGATCATCGAGTCCGGGACACGGCTCTCCAAGACCCCCAATCCCCAATCTCGTGTTGCCCATGTACCCCTAGTTGCCCCATGAACCCCCAGTTGCCCATGACATCGCGGCGGTCGGTCGCCGGACGAGGGAGCGAAGAGATGACACTCCAGGCAAAGCAATCCAACGAGGACGCGGCGGGCAGGCCGAAGAAGAACCTGCCGCCGGTCAACAAGCGCGTCTTCATCGCGGCGGCCGTCGGCACGCTCGCCATCACACTGTGGGCGTTCCTCGCCCCCGTCAACGCCCAGGCCGTCCTCGGTGCTGTGGTCGGGTGGACCTCGGACTGGTTCGGCTGGTTCTACGTCCTCCTCGTCGCGATCGTCCTCGTCTTCGTCATCTACCTCGCCGCCTCGCGGTACGGGTCGACGAAGCTCGGTCCCGAGCATTCGAAGCCCGAATTCGGTCTCCTGTCGTGGGCGTCGATGCTCTTCGCCGCCGGCATCAGCACCGACCTCATGTTCTTCGCCGTGGCCGAACCCGTCACGCAGTACCTGCAGCCGCCGAGCACGGAACCCGAGACCGTCGACGCCGCCCGTGAGGCGACCGTGTGGACGCTGTTCCACTACGGGCTCAGCGGCTGGGGCCTCTACGCCCTCATGGGCATCGCGCTCGCCTACTTCGCCTACCGGATGAATATGCCGCTGGCGATCCGCTCGGCACTCGCCCCGCTCTTCGGCAAGCGGGTCCAGGGGACGCTCGGCGACTCCGTCGACTTCGCAGCCCTTCTCGGCACGATCTTCGGTGTGGCCACGTCGCTCGGCATCGGCGTCGTCATGGTCAACGTCGGCCTCAACGTCGTCTTCGGCCTGCCCGTGTCCGTGGCGTCCCAGGTCGCCATCGTCGTCATCGGCGTGGGCGTGGCCACGCTCTCAGCGGTCTCCGGCGTCGACAAGGGCATCAAGTTCCTCTCCCTGCTCAACGTCTTCGCCGCGATCGCCCTGAGCATCTGGGTGCTCGTGGCCGGCAACACACAGTTCCTTCTCAACGCGTTCGTCCTCAACGTCACCGACTTCGTCCGCCTCTTCCCTAACATGGTGGGCCAGACCTTCGCCTTCGAGGACACCGGCACGTGGATGACGGACTGGACGCTGTTCTTCTGGGCCTGGTGGATCGCCTGGGCATCCTTCGTCGGTCTCTTCCTCGCCCGCATCTCGCGGGGCCGCACGATCCGGCAGTTCGTCATCGGCACCCTGACGATCCCCTTCATCTACATCTTCATGTGGATCTCGATCTACGGGAACTCCGCACTCGACATCATCCGCAGCGGCAACCTGGAGTTCGGGGAGCAGACGATGCTCAATCCCGAGGGCGGCTTCTACGAGCTGCTCGCCCAGTACCCGGCCTTCACCGTCGTCGCCGCTCTGGCAACCCTCACTGCCCTCCTCTTCTACGTCACCTCGGCGGACTCCGCGGCCCTCGTCATGGCGAACCTCTCCTCGTTCCTGCCCACCCCGCAGGACGACGGACGGGCGGGGCTGCGGATCTTCTGGGCCGTGCTCACCGGTGCACTGACCGTGGCGATGCTCATCGTCGGCGGGATCGGCGCGCTGCAGAGTGCGACGGTCATCATGGGTCTGCCCTTCGCCTTCGTCATCATCCTCGTGATGATCGGCCTCTACAGAGCCCTGCGCGTCGAAGGCAACCGCGTCGACAGCGTCGAGCAGAGCCTCTCGGGCTCGCTCGCCCGCCGGTCGGGCCGGGGATCGGAGACGTGGAAGAAGCAGCTCTCCCGGGTGCTCGCGTTCCCCAGCGGGAGCAAGGTCCGCGACTACGAGCAGAACGTGCTCCTGCCGACGATGCAGGAGATCGCCGAGGAGATGCGCTCCCGCGGCATCTCCGCCCGCTGCGGGCGGGTCGACTCCGAGGGGCGCTTCGACGACAACGGCGACCTCGTCGAACTCGAGGTCGACGGCGAGGGCCAGTACCCGTTCCGCTACCAGGTGTGGCCGCACAAGGTCAGTGTGCCGTCGTTCGGCGGCCGCGTCCCGCGCGGCACCGAGGACTACTACCGGATGGAGGTCTACCTCGACGGCGGAGCCGGTCAGGGCTACGACATCATGGGCTACACGAAGGACCAGCTCATCGATGACGTCCTCGACAAGTACGAGCGCCACGTCGAGTTCCTCCACATGCAGGAGAACATCGCCGGCGGCACCGAGTGATGCGGCGGGACTCGGGCCGCGGATCCGGCGCGCGTCGCCGGGCGGTGCGCCGGTGACGCCCGAGGAGTTCCGGCGGCACGGCCACGACCTCATCGACTGGATCGCCGACTACCGCGCCTCCCTGCCGCAGCGGCCTGTGCGCGCGAGTGTCGCCCCCGGTGACATCGCCGCTCAGCTGGCCGCCTCGGCGCCGGAGGAGGGGGAGGACCCGACCGCGGTGCTCGGGGACCTCGATGACATCGTCATACCCGGGCTCACGCACTGGCAGCATCCGCGGTTCTTCAACTTCTTCCCCGCCAACAGCGAGCTCTCCTCGGTGCTCGGGGACATCGCGAGTTCGGGGCTCGGAGTGCTCGGGCTGTCCTGGGAGGCCTCCCCGGCGCTGTCGGAGGTCGAGCAGGTCGTCCTCGGGCGGGCCCGCGACCTCTTCGGGCTGCCCGCGGACTTCCGCGGGGTCATCCAGGACACGGCCTCGACGGCGACGCTGCTCGCGATGCTCGAGGCCAGGGAGCGCGCCTCGGACTTCGCGATGATGGGACCCGGGCTCACCCAGGCGAGCGCTCCGCTGACGGTCTACCTCAGCCCGTACGCGCACTCCTCGGTGCGCAAGGCCGTGCTCCTCGCCGGGTTCGGGGAGGACCAGATCCGCTGGGTCGACGTCGACGAGGACTTCGCGATGGATCCGGAATCCCTCGCCGAGGCGGTCGCCGCCGACCGTGCGGCCGGTGCCGTCCCCGCCGCGGTCGTCGCGACGTGCGGAACGACGACGACCACGGGACTCGACCCGCTCGCGGCGATCGGGGAGGTCGCCGCCGCGCGCGGACTGTGGTTCCACGTCGATGCCGCGATGGCCGGCTCCGCCCTCATCCTCCCGGAGATGCGGGGCATGGCAGACGGCATCGATCGCGCCGATTCGCTCGTCATCAACGTCCACAAGTGGTTCGGGGTCGCCTTCGACTGCTCCCTGTTCTTCGTCCGCGATCCCGCCCATCTCGAGGCGGTGATGTCGACGAACCCCTCGTACCTGCAGTCCGATCGGGACGCCGAGGTGACGAACCTCCGCGACTGGGGTGTGCCCTTGGGACGCCGGTTCCGGGCGCTCAAACTGTGGTTCATGCTCCGCATCGAAGGCGCCGAGGCGATCCGCGCCCGCCTGCGCCGCGACCTCGAGAACGCCCGCTGGTTCGCCGCGCAGGTCGAGGCCGAACCGGACTGGACCGTCGTCGCCCCCGTGCCCCTGCAGACCGTGTGCATCCGCCATGAGCCGCCGGGCCTGAACGGGGAGGACCTCGACGCGCACACCCGGGAGTGGGCGCGGGCCGTCAACGACTCCGGGCGCGCGTACGTGTCCCCGTCGACGCTCGACGGTCGGTGGATGGTGCGGATCTCGATCGGCTCCCTGACGACGGAGCGCAGCGACGTCGCAGCGCTGTGGGAGACTCTCAAGGAGGCAGTGGCACCGTGAGGGAGGAGACGAGCACAGTGGAGTCCAGCGCAGCGGAGACGATGGCAGGCGGTCCGGTCGTCGGTGAGGACGGTCTCGCGCGCACCCCGTGGGCCTATGGGGATCCGCTCCTGCTCGAGTACTACGACACCGAGTGGGGTCTGCCCGTGCGCGATGAGTCCGGGCTCTTCGAGCGCCTCAGCCTCGAGGGCTTCCAGGCGGGACTGTCGTGGCTGACGATCCTCAAGAAGCGCGAGCGGTTCCGCGAGGTCTTCGCCGACTTCGATGTCGACACCGTCGCCGGCTACGGTGACGCCGAGGTGGCAGCCCTCCTCGCCGATCCCGGCATCATCCGCCATCGCGGGAAGATCGAGGCATGCATCGGCAACGCCCGGGCGATCATCGCGCTGCGGGACTCCGGCGGCATCGCCGAGTTCATCTGGAGCTTCCGGCCCGCGCAGACCCCGACACCGCAGACGATCGCCGAGGTGCCCACGACCTCCCCGGAATCGGCGGCCCTGTCGAAGGCGCTCAAGCGCGAGGGGTTCCGCTTCGTCGGTCCGACCACGATGTATGCGCTCATGGAGGCCGTCGGTATGGTGGACACGCACCTCGTCGGCTCCCATCGCCGAGGCGCCTCCGGCCTCTGGTCGGACTGACCCGGACACTGGTCTGACTGACCCGGACACCACCGCCTCGGCGAAAGGACACCATGAGGGACATCCGCGTGAGCGCGCTCGTCGTCATCCACCCCGACCGCCCGGAGCTGCTCATGGTCCGCAAGACCGGGACGACGTCGTTCATGCTGCCCGGAGGCAAACCGGAGGCCGGTGAGACCCCGGAGGACACGATCATCCGGGAGATCGCCGAGGAGCTCGGACTCGACCTCGATCCCGCCCGGCTCTCGCCGCTCGGGGAGTTCACCGCGGCGGCCGCCAATGAGGCCGACCATCGGGTCATCGGCGACGTCTTCGTCTACGACGGTGTGCCGACCGGGCTCGACCTCACCGACATCAGGCATCAGGCCGAGATCGCCGCGGCCGGATGGTTCCCGTGCGATCCGATGCCCGCCGACACCGTCGAGCGCCAGTTCGCCCCGCTCACCCGGGATCGGGTGGTGCCGGCGCTGGCGGCGGCCGGCGCGCTCTGAGGCTGCCGGACGTCGGCGACGCTCAGCCCTGCGGCTGGCGGGAGTACGCGACGAGGGCGCGGTAGAGGTCGAGGGGAGCGCAGTTCGCGCCCTTGGCCAGGGACTTCACGAGCTTCCGGTAGGAGGTGTAGTCGACATGCGACGGGTTGGCGGATTCGAGCAGGCCATGGTCGTGGAGGACGCCGACGGCACGGGCGTCGAGGATCGCGTACTTCTTCGGATCGAAGACGGTGAGCAGGGCGCTGGCCAGAGGGTTGCCGACTCCCGGGAGGACCTTGAGGAAGGGCAGGCGCAGATGGTTCGGGGTGTCCTCGTCGAGGGCGACGGCGGTGACGTAGTCGATGTCGTCGCCGGAGAGCTTCTCGGCCATCGGCAGCACCGCGACGGCCTTCCACTCGACGACCTTGAGGAAGTTCTTGCGCTTGTAGCCCTCGCGGCGCACGACCTTCGGAGCGATCGAATCGAAGATCTCAGCCTCGAGCTCGGTGAGTTCGTACAGGGGCTCGTAGCGGAGGACGAAAGCCGTGTCGATGAGGCCGGAGGACGGGCTGTCGGGAAGCTGCGACGAGGTCATGCCGCGATTCTACAGAACGTCGAGGAACACCAGATGACAGCTCTCTCCATGGGAGACGGCACGTCCGACCAGCGGAGATCAGCGGGCGGGCAACGGGCGCTTCTCGGTCAGTCGTCAGGGCATCGGCTTGGCAGCGCGAACGATCGCGGCGTGCATTCCCGGGGCCACCTCGTGCGTGAACTCCACCTCGGCATCGGTGAAGCCTGCGCTGCCAAGCCCCTCCAGATACTCCGCTTGGGACAGCGCCCCGGCGATGCAGCCGACGAACGAACCGCGCTCCTTCCGTTCTGCGGGGGTGACGCTGTCGTCGGCGACGACGTCCGAGATGCCGATGCGTCCGCCCGGGGCGAGCACGCGGAACATCTCAGCGAGCACCGCAGTCTTGTCGGCGGAGAGGTTGATGACGCAGTTGGAGATGACGACATCGACGCTCTCATCGGGCAGGGGGACGTCCTCGATCGTGCCCTTGAGGAATTCGACGTTGTCGGCTCCGGCCTTCTCTCGGTTCGCCTCGGCCAGCTCGAGCATCTCATCGGTCATGTCCACTCCGTAAGCGAAACCGGTGGCACCGACCCGGCGGGCGGAGAGGAGAACGTCGATGCCGGCACCGGATCCCAGGTCGAGCACGCGTTCGCCGTCGCGGAGGTCGGCCACCGCCGTCGGATTCCCGCAGCCCAGGCTGGCCTCGAGGGCCTCGATCGGCAGGGAGTCCGTCGCACTCGGGTCATAGAGGGCTGAACCGAAGCGATTGTCCTCGGCGGGACAGCAGCCGTTGCCCGACGCTTCATCGGCGAGCAGCTCCGAGTTGGCGGCCCCGGCGGCTGCGGCTGTGGCCGCTCTGGCGTAGCGGGCACGCACCTGCTCGCGCAGCTTCGGATCGTCGCTCATTGCGCAGTCCTTCCGTCAGAAGTGTTGACATCGATGGTTGTCGATACATCGACAGTTGTCAATGCATTGAATAGACTTGTCGTCATGACTGATTCGTCGCTTCTGCCCTCGTCGTCGGCTGCCTGCGACGCGCTGCAGGCCGAGGCTCCCGCGGACGCGGATCTGGCCGCGCGGTTCAAGGCGCTCGGCGATCCCACGCGACTGCACCTGCTCAGACTCATCGCCGCAGCTGACGGCAGAGAAGCCTGCGTCTGCGAACTCACCGATCCGGTCGGTCTCTCGCAGCCGACGGTGTCTCATCACATGAAGCACCTCGTCGCAGCCGGATTGGTGACACGAGAACAGCGGGGCCGCTGGGCGTACTACTCGTTGGTCCCGGAGGTGCTCGCCGACCTCGGCGGATGGCTGCTGGGATCGATGGCGGGACCGCGCGCCTGATTGCGAGATCCGCAACCGCCTCGGCGATGCGATGACGTAACGTGCGAGTATGGATGATCGTCGCACTCTGACCCCGGCCCTGCTCGGGCTCGTGTGGTCGGCGATGTTCGGCTTCTCCGGGTTCTTCCTCAGCTATTCGACGATGGTCTCGATCGGGGCGATCGGCGGGCTCGCGACCGTCACCGGCGGTGCGGTGCTGACGACGATGATGATCGGCGTCATCGCCGTCCAGCCCTTCGCCCCGTGGCTAGGCGCGCGGCTCGGCCTGCGCGCGGCCCTGCTCGTCGCCCTCGGACTCCAGGTGCTCGGGCAGGTGTGCGGCCTCATCGTGACGCAGCCGCTGCTCAGCCTCGTCCTCGCCGGGGTGTTCGGCGGCATGGGGTTCGGTCTCTTCGTCGTCCTCGCCAACGCCGCGGTCCCGGGGACGGTGGCACCCCGCCGGTTGGGGAAGGCGCTCGGCATCTTCGGCGGCATCACCTCGCTCGCGGCGGCCCTCGGTGCGCCGTTCGGCCTGTGGCTCATCGGCGTCGTCCCCGTGTGGTCGTTCCGCCTCATCGCGTGCGGAACCCTGCTGCTCGCCGCACCGACGATCATCCGCTTCCTGCCGGGGCGTGTGCCGGTCCCGCCGCCGGGCGCCGCGCGCGACGGGCTGCCGGGCACACACCGCGCCGTTGACGCTGATGCTCAGGCGGCAGATTCCGGTGCTGGTGCCCGGGGGTCGGGCGCCGACGTCGGTGCCCGGGGTTCGGGCCCTGATGCCGGCCGCGGGATGTCCTCGCAGGGCCGGGGCCGCCTCGGCGAGATCCTTCCTCTGCTCACCATGCTCGCGCCGTTCCTCATCGGCATGGTCACCTTCGGACTCATCGTCGGCTTCGGCCCGGGGGAGGGGATCGCCACTCCGGCGATCTACATCGGGATCATGCAGGTGTTCTCCGTCATCGGACGCTTCGCCGCCGGAGCCGTCGCCGATGCGCGCTCGCCGCTCGGGCTCAACCTCGCCGGCGTCGGCCTGTCCGCCTGCGGCCTCATCGTGACCGCGATCACCGGCGGGGGAGTCGTCCTCGGGCTGGCGATGGCGGTGGTCGGGCTGGGGCTGGGCACCCTCCAGTCGGCGAGCCTCGTCATGGCGTTCACCGCCGTGAGCACTCCGGCGCGGGCGAGCGTCGCGTGGAACATGAGCTTCGACATCGGCCTCGGCATCGCCGGGGTCATCGGCGGGGTGGGGTTCACCTACCTCGGCGACACCGTGACCTTCCTGCTGTGCGCCGGGATCCTCGTGCTCGCGGGACTCGTGTCATGGATCGTCGCCGCGCGGCGAGCCGGCACCACACGTGAGCGGGACTAGAGGGAGCAGACTGCGGACTTCACCCTGGACCCGGCGCAGACTCCGCGACCGGCCAAGATGAGTGCGCGCAGTGGCCGGGTCATTCGTCCGCGGTGTCGAGGGAGGCGAGGAGTTCGACGGCGGCATGAGCGTAGTCGCCGATCCATCGGTCGTGGATCCGCTTGATCGGCAGCGGTGCCAGGGCGAGCACCCGGGTCCGGCCGACCCTGCGACCGGTGAGCAGCTCGGCGTGTTCGAGCACACGGATGTGCTGGAGGACGGTCGTGCGATCGAGGTCGGGGAACTCGGCGGCGACGGCGCCGGTCGTCCGCGGTTCGGCACGGAGGAGGTCGAGGATGCGACGCCGGGTCGGATTCGCGAGCGCCTTGAACACGGCGTCGTCGCGGGAGTCGGCGGATCCGCTCTCCGCGCGGTCGCCTCGGCGCGAACCTGTTCCCTTCCCCTCAGGCATGTGGTAAAAATATCACATGAATGATGAGCAGAACGACAAGCAGGCCCCGCTGGAGGAGCTCTCCTTCACCGTCACCGGCTACATCTCGAAGACGCCCCATGAGACCTATGAGGCGGTGGCCGACCCCGAGCAGCTCTCGAAGTACTTCACGACCGGCGGCGCCCGCGGCCGACTCGCCCCCGGCGCCGAGGTGACCTGGGACTTCGCCGACTTCCCCGGGCGCTTCCCGGTCGATGTCATCGAGACCGTCCCCGATGAGAAGATCGTCATCGCGTGGGAGGGCTCGGAGCACACGACGACCCCGAAGACGACGACGACCTTCGAGTTCGCGCCGGTCGACGACGGAACCCGCACGCTCGTGACGATCACAGAGAAGGCCTGGAAGACGACGGTCGGCGGTGCCGAGGGCGCCTTCGGCAACTCCATGGGCTGGACCGGAATGCTCGCCGCGCTCAAGGCGTGGGTCGAATACGGCATCAACCTCCGCGAGGGCTTCTACAAGTAGGCCGGCGCCTCAGTCGACCGGCGAGACCCGGATGAGGTTGCCGTCGGGATCGGCGACGACGAACGTGCGCCCGAAGACCGCATCGTGCGGCTCCTCGACGACGGACACGCCCTTCGCTTTCCACTCGGTGAAGGTCCGGTCGACCGCCTCGGCGGATCCGGGGACCATGAGCCCGACCTCCGCGGTGCGGGCACCCGCCCGGGCGATCGCCTCGGCGCCTCCGCTCCACACCGCGAAGAGGACATCGGGTGCGACCTCGAAGGAGACGTAGCGCGGGGTGACCATCTCCGGCTCCATTCCGAAGAGGTCGGAGTAGAACGCGGTCGAGGCCTCGGTGTCGGTGACGTAGATGAGGAAGAGGTTCGGGGTGGACATGGTGGCTCCTTCACTGGTTGCCGGGTGCTGACACGACTACAGTGACACCCATAGATGACAGCCCATGCCATCTTTCGATCGGGTGCGAAGAACAATCGTCGGGAGGCTGGCATGGATCGTCCGCAGCGTCTGCTGGCGATCATCGCCGTGCTGCAGACCGGGAGGCAGACGACCGCCGCTGACCTGGCCGAACAGTTCGATGTCTCGAAGCGGACGATCCTGCGTGACATCGATGCCCTCGCCGAGGCGGATGTTCCCGTCATCGCCGAACGCGGGCGCGGCGGCGGCATCTCCCTCGTCTACGGCGCGGACATCGACGTCGCCAGGCTGAGTGACCGCGAGGCCGAAGCGCTCGGACTCGTCGGCGTCGACGTCGCTCGAGCCCGCGAACTCGGGCTCGAAGCCGCCACCCGTTCGGCCGCACGGAAGCTCTCGACACGGGCGCCGTGGCCGGTCGGTGCCGAACAGAAGGGCATGACGGAGACGACGGGGCTCGGGGACCTCGTCGCGATTGACACCACTGGTTGGTTCGACGCGGGGCCGTCGATCGACGCCGGTCCTCTCGTCGAGGCGCTGCGCCGCGGCCGGCGCCTGAGTCTGCGGTACCGGTCGAGTGGGCAGTCCGAGGCTGCGAACCGCACTGTCGATCCCTACGGCCTCTATTCGCGCGGCGGTCGGTGGTACCTCATTGCCGATGTCGAGGGTGCCCCGCGAATGTTCGCCCTGTCCCGGGTGCACGCATGGCGGGAGCTGGGGGAGCCCAAGCGGGTCCGCGACGATGTCACCCTCACCGAGGTGGCTGATCACCTGGTCACGCGGCTCGAGACTCAGCACGCGGTCGTCGTCACCGCCGTGATCGACGCTGCCGCTGAGGATCTGGTTCGTCGCATCCTCGGGAGTCGCCTGCTCAGCCTCGAACCAGGTGTCGGCCCCGAACCGAGTGACGACGCCGATCGCCGGTGGGGCGAGACCGCGACGATCACCGTCGGCTATGAGGAGCTCGACGGAGTCCGTCAGCTCATCCAATTCACCGACCACATCGAGATCCTCGAACCGCTTGAGGCCCGCAGCCTCGTCCACCGCCTGACGAGCGGCATGGCCGCACGCCACGACGACAGGCGTCCCTGACGGTGCTGCAGTGGCGGCGAGCGTCTGCATGCCGGCACCGAGACACCACAACCAGGCCCCGGTGCTGCCGTTGCCCCGGGGCCGGCACCGCCGGCGCGACCGGAGATGCGTGTCAGACGATGCGGGTCTCCGGGGACTTCGTCTTCGCGGGATCCGTCTCCGGAAGATCACCGAGCGCCTCATCGATGCGATCGAGCACCTCGGCGTCGAGCTTGACCCCGGCTGCGGCGACATTCGAGGCGATCTGCTCGGGACGCGACGCCCCGACGAGAGCGGTGGCGACGTTGTCATTGGCGAGCACCCACGCGATCGCCAGCTGCGCCATCGTCAGGCCGAGGTCGGCGGCGATCGGCTCGAGCTTCGCGACCGCCGTGAGCGTCTCATCATTGAGGTAGCGGGAGATCATGTCCGCCCCGCCCTTGTCATCAGTGGCGCGTGACCCGGCAGGGGCCGGCTGACCGACCTTGTACTTGCCGGTGAGGACGCCCTGGGCGATCGGCGACCAGACGATCTGCGAGATGCCGAGCTCCTTCGACGTCGGCACCACCTGCGGTTCGATGACCCGCCACAGCATGTTGTACTGCGGCTGGTTCGAGATCAGCTGGATGCCGAGGTCCTGGGCGAGGTAGTGACCGGCGCGCAGCTGGTCGGCGTTCCATTCGCTCACACCGATGTAGAGCGCCTTGCCGGCCCGGACGATGTCGGCGAAGGCCTGCATCGTCTCCTCGAGCGGCGTCTCGTAGTCGTAGCGGTGCGCCTGGTAGAGGTCGACGTAGTCGGTGCCCAGGCGGGTGAGCGACCCGTTGATCGACTCCATGATGTGCTTGCGCGACAGTCCGGTGTCGTTGTGCCCCTTCGGGCCGGTCGGGAAGTAGACCTTCGTGAAGATCTCGACCGACTCGCGCCGCTGCCCGGCCAGGGCATCGCCGAGGACCTGTTCGGCGGCAGTGTTGGCGTAGACGTCGGCAGTGTCGAACGTCGAGATGCCGGCGTCGAGGGCGGCATGGACGCTCTTCGTCGCGATGTCGTTCTCGACCTGCGAACCGTGGGTGAGCCAATTGCCGTACGTGATCTCCGAGATCTTCAATCCGCTGTTTCCGAGATACCTGAACTCCATATCCTCAGCCTACGACCGTGAGTCAAGGGGCTTCGGTTCGTCATCGCCGAGGTGGTCCGTCGTCACGTGGGCTGTCCCCGCCGAGGTGGGGCGAGCTGTCCGCAGGCCAGCGCGGCCAGCGCGAGGCCGAAGCCGGCGATCTGGAGCAGGGTGAGGCGTTCACCGGCGAAGAGCGCGCCGAGACCCGCTGCCACGAGCGGTGAGAGCAGCCCGAGGAGAGCCGTCGCGGTCACCGGCAGGCGTCCCAGCCCGCGGAACCACAGGGTGTAGGCGAGGATGCCGCCGACGATGCCGAGCCAGAGATAGCCGGCGACTCCCGCCGCATCGATGCGCTCCGGCACGCCCTCGACGGCCAGTGTCGGAACGAGGAGGACGAGCCCGCCCGCGGTCAGCTGCCATCCGGCGAAGCCGACTGCGCTCAGTCCCGGCGGGCGGCCCCAGCGTTTGACGAGGACGACGCCGACGCCCATCGACGCCGCCCCGCCGATGCCGGCGAGGAGACCGATGGGGTCGAATCCGGCCCCGGGCCCGAGGACGACCATGCCGACGCCGATGACCCCGACGATGCCCCAGCCCAGTCGCCACCGGGAGAGCCGTTCGCCGAGGATGACGACGGCGAGGACGGTGACGAGGATCGGCTGCGTGGCCCCAAGCGTCGCGGCGACTCCGCCGGGCAGGCGACCGGCGGCGACGAAGAGAAGCGGGAAGAACACGCCGATGTTGAGGCTCCCGAGGACCAGCGCCTTCCACCACCACGAGCCCTGCGGCAGCCGACGGGCGATGAGCAGGCCGATGAGGCCCGCCGGCAGGGAGCGCATGAGCGCGGCGAACAGCGGATGGTCGGCGGGCAGGAAAGCGGTGGTGACGAGGTAGGTCGTGCCCCAGACGGCAGGAGCGAGAGCGGTGGCGAGAGTCGCGCCGAGGCGGGACCGGGTGAGCGAGGGATGCGGAGGCGAGATCGTCGACGTCATGTCTCCAGAGTCCGCCTGGATCAGCAATGAGTCCAACACATGCTTTTCATCTCAGCGATCGTGTACGACGATGGATCAATGGAGCTTCAGCAGATGCGCTATGCGATCGCCGTCGCCGAGGAGCGCAATTTCACGCGAGCCGCCGCGCGGTGTCACGTCGTCCAGTCAGCGCTCAGCCATCAGATCAAGGTCCTCGAACGCGAACTCGGCGTCACGCTCTTCGCGCGCACGAGCCGGCGCGTCGACCTCACCGATGCCGGTGCCGCGTTCATTCCCGCCGCCCGCGCCGCCCTCGAGGCCGCCGACCGGGCCGGGGCCGTCGCTGCGGCAGCCGCCGGCGAGATCCGCGGGACGCTGTCGATCGGCGTCATCCCCACGGTCACCGCGCTCAACCTCTCGGCCGTGCTCGCCGCACTGCACGCCAGACATCCGCAGGTGCGGATCACGATGCGAGCCGGAGACAGCAGACGCTTCATCGAAGAGATTCGCGACGGCGAGCTCGACGCCGCCGTGCTCGGACTGCCGGCCACGGTGAGCCCGGCGGGAACCGACCATCTCGTCCTCGCAGAGGAGCGCCACGTCGCTGTCCTCGGTTCCGGGCACCGCCTCGGCGGACGACGTCGCCTCAGTCTCGCCGACCTCGCGAACGAGACCTACGTCGACTTCCCCGCCGGCAGTCCCGGTCGGGAGCAGACCGACCGGGCGTTCGCCGCCGCCGGCATGGCGCGCACCGTCGCGTTCGAGGTGATGACCGCAGAGATGATCCTCGATCTCGTCGGCGCGGACCTCGCGATCGCGCTCCTGCCCCCGGCGGTGGTGCCCGCGGGACGGGGCCTGACGACGGTCGCAGTCACGGGCGGTCCGACCCGCACCGAATACCTCGCGTGGAGTGATTTCAATCCGAGCCCGGCCGCGCTCGCCTTCGTCGAGGAGGTCAGGTCGGCCGTGGGCACGGACCGCTCGCGGTGACGAGAGGATCGCCCCCGCGGTGACCGTCACGGCCGCACTGAGAACCGCAAGGTCAGCCGGCCGTTCGCCGTCGGCGCAGCACCGGCGGCAGCCCGAAGAGGGTCGGCGGTCGCACCCCTGCGGCGGTCGCGGCGTCGCTGAGCGTCCACGCGCTCTCCCAGCTGATGAGCTCCCCGGCGTGGCAGACGGGATCGCCCCCGGACGACGGCGGTTCGGCCCAGAACCACAGGTTGATCCCGTACTCGATGACGGTGATGCTCGGGGTGAGCGGGGATTCGTCGGCAGTGTCGTCACCTGCGCTGCCGGCGCGGGTCCGCGCAGTGTTCTCCGCGACGAACTCTCGGTGGAGCTGCGCCGAGGCGGTCTCGACCTCTTCCCACCCGTCTGCGCGGTGGGGGAGGAGGACCCACGTCCCCGCGGGGACGTCGGCGGCAACGACCTCCTCGGCGGTGCGGACCGTGACGAATCCGGAGGGCACCGGTTCGAGCGCGTTGAGGAGGCTGCCGAGGCAGGCGGCGACCACCTCCGCCGACGGTGCGACGAGGAGGAAGCCGGTCGCCTCGGCGAGGATGTCCTCCCTGCTCAGCCGCGTGAACGGACTGGCGTTCAACTGACTGACGACGGTCTGCCAGTGTGCGGGCACGCGAGCCTCAAGGAAGGCGTGCATGACCGAACGCTCGGCGTCGTGGCGCATCCTCACCCCTCCTCTCACTCTCGATCGGCGGTGGAATCGCACCGCACGAGATGCCCTCAGCCTGCCACGGATCGGCCCATCACGGCGACGAGTCGACGGTCCGCGAAAACACCGCCGCCTCGGCGAGGTCGCTTACGAGAACACGCTGATCCCGTAGGCGGCGAAGACGATGAGCAGTGCCGCCCCGTGGACGGCGGTGACCTTCCGCGCAGCGAATGTCGCCACCGACAGGAGGATGATGACGCCGAGCAGGAGGAGGTTCGCCGGGCCCTCGGCGAGGACGATCTGCTGACCGGTGAGGAGGCCGATGACGAGGACGACCGGGATCGTCAGTCCGACGGTCGACACGAGCGCGCCGTGGCAGAGGTTGCTCACCCGCTGCACCTCACCCTGCCAGGCGGCGCGGATGGCGGTGATCGTCTCGGGCAGGAAGACGATCATTGCGATGACGATGCCCGACAGGGCGGTCGGGGCGCCGAGGCGGCTGAGCGCGTCATCGAGCAGCGCGGCCATGTCATGAGAGAGGAGGACGATGGGCAGGACGGTGATGACGAGGAGGGTGAGGCGAGCGACGACCTCGACGCGGTAGGTCGCGATGATCTCGAGGATGCCGGGCCGTGCGGTGGCCTCCGCCGGGCCGGTGTGAACGGTGCCGGCTTGCGTTGTGCCGGCGTGGGCCGAATCGGCCACCGCCGTCTCGACCTGCGCCGCGCCTGAGCGCACGAGCCGCGGGTCGACCTCGCGGAAGTCATCGGCCTGCGCACCCATCTGGCGGACGAGGAAGAAGACGTAGATCGCGATCGTCAGCACGATGATCGGGATCTCCTGCCACGGCAGATAGCTGCCGTCCTCGCCGATGACGGCGGGCAGGGCGAACGCGAGCGCGGAGAGGACGACGATGAGACTGAGATACGCCGAGGTGCCCGTGCGATTGTGCTCCATGTCCCCGTGCCGCAGGCCGCCGACGAGCAGGCAGATGCCGACGACGGCGCCGAGGATGATCATCGCCACGGCCATGACGGAGTCGCGGGCGATCGTCGCATGGTCGCCGGGACCGAGGAGGACCGCGGCGATGAGGATGACCTCGATGAGGACGATCGAGAGGGTGAGGACGAGCGAACCGTAGGGATCGCCGAGGCGGTGGGCCAGATGCTCGGCCTCGTGGACGACCCCGAACGCGCAGAGCAGGATGACGCCGATGATGACGACGAGCGCGGTGATGAGCAGCGGCGCCGGGGCAGGAGCCTCGAGGGAGGAGCCGAAGACGGCGAGGGCGACGACAGCGCCCCAGCCGAGGATGAGCCGAATGACGGCTGCGGGGGTGATGATGCTGCGGAGTGCGGCATTCATGACGGTCTGATCCAGTTCTACGAGGCCGTCCTCATCGCGTAGGACAGCGACCGGGTCGTCCCGATCGCCGCGTCCCCTCCAGTTTAGCGAAGATCGCGCCGTTTGGCAGAGGAGGGGCAACGGCGCCGAGGTGGTCCGACCGTGAGAGGGCGAGCGGGGGATGCGATGAGGGCTGCCTTGTCCGGGGAATCCGATGAGGGCCGCTCTCCCCAGGTGGGACGAGCGGCCCTCGGTGCCTTCAGTCAGGCAATCGCGCCGAATCAGGCAGTTGTGCCGAGACCGGCAGTGACGACTCAGGCCGTCGCGACCGAGTGCGCACCGCTGGTGCGGGCAGCGCGCGATGCCGACTTCGACTTCTTCGAGCCGGTGAAGAGGAAGCGGTCGACGCTGAAGCGGCCGGGTCCCATCGCGGCGATGAGGAGCGCTCCGGCGGACAGTGCGGCGACGAGCTCCCAGCCGCCCTCGCTGACGAACGGGGCGGGGATGAAGTGGACGATGACGAGCGCTCCGAGGAGGTTCGCGGCGATGAGCACGGCGACGATCGGGGTGAAGGCGCCGAGGATGAGCAGGGCGCCGCCGATGAGTTCGACGAAGGTCGCGAACGGGGCGGCCACCTCGGGGAGGGGCACTCCCATCTGCGAGAACGAAGCGGTCGTCCCGGCGATGGTCCATTCGCTGAACTTCTGCCAGCCGTGGGCCATGAGGATGATTCCGAGCCCGATGCGGGCAATGAGGGCAATGACGTCGCGGGCAAGTGTCGGCAGTCCGGTGGTGGCGTACATGTTGTCCTCCAGGTGAGTTGAAATGACAACCAGAACCCTATTCATCGAGCTTGGCAGGACCCTGGGCGGACTTCGGCAAACCTCCGTGAATCTCGGCTCTCACCAGCATTGATGCGGGCAGGTGCGACGAATCCCGGAGAGCGGATTCTGCTCTCCGGGATTCGCTTGACGAACCAGCCTCATTGTCGCAATGAACCTGGCGGCAAGGCCGGCTCAGAAGCCGTAGGCGGCTTCCCTTTCCTCGCGGATCGCGGTGTACGTTCGGGTGAGCACCACGGTGTCCTCGACGAGGCGGTCGAGGCGCTGGGTGATGTCGCTGCTGACGATCTGATTCCGGTGGAGATCCTTCTCCTCGACGAACACGTAGGGCTGGACGACCTGCGCCTTCATGTACGTGAGGATCGGGGTCAGCTGCTGGGCGGGGATGAGGAAGTGCTTCGCCGAACCGGCGGTCGCAACCATGCCCACGACCTTGTCGCGGAAGGCGTTCGTCGGCAGCAGATCGAAGACGTTCTTCAGGGTCGCCGGGATCGAGGCCTGGAAGATCGGGGTGCCGATGATGATCGCATCGGCGTCCATGAGCGTCCGGGTGATCCGACCGGTGTCCCCGGAGTACTCCGTGAAGTTCCGGCCGTCGCTGAAGACCATGTCCGCCTCGGCGAGGTCGATGAGCGTGACCTCGACGTCCGGGTCGAAGCTCATCACCGCCTGCGCGACGTACTCCATGACCGTGCGGGTCTTCGTCCCGACGTTCGAGCCGGAGAGGACGACGATTCTCATCAGACGAGCTCCTCACTCTTCGTGCCCGCGGTCTCGCCGTCGCCCGAGGTCGGCTCGGCCGGGGCGTCGGAGCCGTCGGAATCGGCGGCTGTCGGCTGCGCGGTGTACTTCTTCACGGCGGGGATGATCTCCGAGCCGATCGTCTCGATCTGCTTCATCACGCGGTCGAACGGGATCCCGCCGAAGTCGATCTGGCCGAGGAAGCGCTGGTGGCCGAAGACCTCGTGCTGGTGGAGGATCTTCTCGATGATCTCCTGGGGGCTGCCGATGTTGACGATGCTGCGCGGATCGACGCTCTGGGCGAAGAGCTGCTTGGGCATGCCCTGCCCGTTGACCCGGCGCATCCCCTCGTTGACGTGCGGGTAGAGCTCCTTGAGGGCATCCTGCGACGACGGTGCCGTGTAGAGGAACCCGGCCGTGGCGATCGGCAGGGTCGCCGGGTCGTATCCGGCATGGCGGGCGCCTTCGCGGTAGGCGTCGACGGTCGTCTTGAACACCGAGGTGGTCCCGCCGAGGTGGGCCATGACCATGGGGACGCCCGCGAGACCGGCCTTGATCGCGCTCGTCGGCGCGCCGCCGACGGCACGCCAGATCGGGAACGTCTCCTGCGCGGGGCGCGGGATGACCGCGGCATCGGTGAGCGGGGCGCGATACTGCCCGTTCCACGTCAGCGACTCCTCGCGGGCGATCTGGAGGAGAAGGTCGAACTTCTCCTCGAAGAGCTCCTCGTAGTCGCGCAGATCGTAGCCGAGGAGCTCGAAGAGGCCGACCCGTGAGGCGCGGCCGGCGACGAGTTCGGCACGGCCGCCGGAGAGATGGTCGATCGTCGCGAAGTTCTCGAACACGCGGACCGGGTCCGAGGTCGAGAGGATCGTCGAGGTGCTGCCGACGCGGATCGACGACGTCGCCTGGGCGATCGCGCCGAGGATGACGGCGTGGGCCTGCGAGGCGAAGTACTCCTGGTGGCTCTCGCCGACGCTGAAGAAGTCGAAGCCGGCCTCCTCCGCGGCCTTGGCGTAGGCGACGAACTCGCGGATGCGCTCGCCGGCGCTCACGCGCGAGCCGTCGGCGGGGTTCGGCAGGTGGTCGCCGAGGGTGTACATGCCGAACTGCAGGCCCTGGCTGGGGTCGAAGTTCAGCTCCTTCATGAGGTTCTGGGACTCGGGCACGGTGTCTCCTTGAGTGACGATGACGTTCTCGTTTGTCATGTCAACTGAGGAGTCCGGAGGATTATTCCCGGGGAGTCTCCGGGAGTGCGCTGCGGCGTGCGGCGCTGCGTTCGTAGAGCTTCTTCATCAGCGCGTGGAGCTCGATGCGCTCGGATTCGCTCAGGGCGTCGTCGAACATCGAGGACTGGAGGGCGAGCTGGCTGGGGAAGGCCTCTTCGAGCAGGGCTCGACCCTTGTCGGTGAGCGAGATGTACTTCGTCTTCCAGTCCTGGCGGCGGGCGATCAGGCCGTCGCGTTCGAGACGGGTGAGCATCCGGGAGATCCCGCCGCCGCTGACCGTGAGCCGCTCGGCGAGGTCGGACTGGGTGATCGGCTGATAGGCGCGGATGTTCGCGAGCGCCTCGAACTGTCCGACCGTGAGATCGAACTGCTTGAGATGGTCGTTGGAGAGCTGATTGCTGTTCTGGACAAAGCGCACCATGCGCAGCCAGGTGAGCGTGCTCAGCGTCAGGTCGTCCATCGCGGCTCCTCGTTCGACACACCGGGCCTCGGCTGCCGCGGCGACTCACTCTCACTCTACTGACCGTCATGCCGGCCTGTCGCCGGAGGGACGGGCGCGCGGACGGCGCGCGGCAGGGCATGCGGACGGGCGCGCGGCAGGTCCGAGGGCGACCGGGGCCCGCGCGCCCGTCAGGGGGGGCGTGGAAGAATGGTGGCGACCCCAGCGATGGACCAGTGAGGAGACGGGCAATGACGACGAGCGAGACCACGACCGACCGCCTCGGCGCGGGACGCTCTGCCGCTGTCATCATCGCCTCCACCTCGGCGGCCAGGGGAGAGGCGGCGGATACGACCGGCCCGCTCCTCGTCGAGTGGCTGCGCGGACGCGGCTACGACTGTCCCGACGCGATCGTCGTCCGCGACGGCGAACCCGTCGGGCAGGCCCTGCGGGGCCTCCTCATCGACACCCCCGAGGAGGAGCGGCCGCGGGTCATCGTCACCAGCGGCGGCACCGGGCTCGCGCCCGATGACCGGACTCCCGAGTTCACCGCCGAACTCCTCGAGCGGCAGTCGCCGGGGCTCATCTACGCGATGTGGCGCAAGGGCCTCGAATCGACGTCGTCGGCGGTGATGAGCCGCGGCGTGGCCGGGGTGCGCGGACGCAGCTTCGTCATCAACCTCCCCGGTTCGAAGGGCGGGGTCAGGGACGGCATCACCGTCATCGACGACCTCCTCGAACACATCCAGACCTCGGTCGAGGACACGACCGACCATGGTCCGCGGGTCTGAGCCGTGCAGCAGCGCAAGGCCGTCCGCGCCCGCGTCCACCGCTTCGACGCGACCGGTGAGATCAAAGCCGGACCGGACTCGCTCGCCGGGGAGGAGCCGCTCGAGGTCAACCTCAACGGCGAGCAGTTCTCGGTGACGATGCGCACGCCGGGCAATGACGTCGAACTCGTCTCCGGCTACCTGCTCTCCGAGGGCATCGTCGAGTCGATGGACGACATCGCCGAGATCGACTTCTCGACGGGGCTCGCCCCCGACGGCTCCCGGAACTACAACGTCGCCGGGGTGCGCCTGCGACCCGGGGTCTGGGATGCCGCCGCGGCGCCCGCCCGGTCGGTCTACACCTCGTCTTCCTGCGGGATCTGCGGCACGGCGGCGATCGATGCGGTGACGAAGGAGTCGGCGTATCCGCTCGTGCCCACCGACGGCCTCGGCGGGATCGACGCCCCGCGTCTCGACGAGGACGGGGAGATCGTCTTCCCTCCGCTGCTCACCCCCGCCCGGGTCGGTGAGCTGCCTGACCGGCTGCGCGCCGGACAGGCGGTCTTCGACAAGACCGGGGGAGTCCACGCCGCCGCGCTCTTCGCCGTCGGCGACGATCCCGGGGCCGAACCCGAACTCCTCGTCATCCGGGAGGACGTCGGCCGGCACAACGCCGTCGACAAGGTCATCGGCTGGGCGATGGCCGAGCGCGGACTGCCGCTCTCGCGCACCGTTCTCCAGGTCTCCGCCCGGGCGTCGTTCGAACTCGTCCAGAAGTCCGCGATGGCCGGCATTCCGATGATGTCGGCCGTCAGTGCCCCCTCGGCGCTCGCCGTCGACTTCGGGAAGACGAGCGGTGTCACCGTCATCGGCTTCAACCGCAAGGGCCGCTTCAACGTCTACTCCCACCCCGAGCGCATCGCCTGAGGAAGGCGCTGAATAGGCGGATTCGACGCCTCGGGGATCCGCACTCCGGCACTACGATGAGGGGACGCATCGGCGCCGGGCCGACGCGGTGAGAGCGAGGGTGATGAGATGGACGAGTCCGACGGCCGAGCCCTGCGCAAGGACACCCCGCGCTCACGCCATGCCGAGCTGCTGCTGCCCGCCGACCGCGACCCGGTCGGGGTGATCTGCCGGCAGAACGAGTCGCGGCTGCCCGAACTCCTCGGCATCCGCACCCAGCGGCTCGCCGAATCGCCGTTCAGCTACTACCGCGGGGCGGCAGCGCAGATGGCCATCGATCTCGCCGCCGGGACGACGACCGGTCCCGTCGTGCTCTCGAGCGCCGACGCGCATGTCGGGAACTTCGGCTTCTTCGCGTCCCGGGAGCGCTCCCTCGTCTTCGACCTCAACGATTTCGACGAGGCGGAGTTCGCCCCGTTCGAATGGGACGTCAAGCGCCTCGCCGCCTCGGCGTTCCTCAGTGCTCAGGTCCACGGGCTCGGTGATGACGTCGGGCGATCGGCGGCCTTCGCCGCGGTGCGGGGATACCAGGACCGGCTGGCCGCGCTCATGGCGGTGACCGCGCTCGACCGCTTCTACGCGATCGTCGATTCGGACACGATGCTCAAGGCGATCAGCGGCAAGGGACATCGCAAGGCGACGACGAAGGCGATGAAGAAGGCCCGCAGCCGCACCGGTGAGAAGGCGCTGCAGAAGTTCGCGACGGAGACGTCGTCCTCGGGTCTGCGGATCGTCGACCAACCCCCGCTGACGAGGCACTTCGACGAACAGGGCATCGACGTCGCCGGGATCTTCGCGGAGTACCGGCAGACGGCGCGCACCGATGTGGCCGTGCTGCTCAGGCAGTACGGGGTGGCCGATTCGGTGCTCAGGGTCGTGGGCGTGGGCAGCGTCGGCACCCGCTGCTTCCTCGTCCTCCTCACCGGCCCCGACGGCGAGTCGCTGCTGCTCCAGGTCAAAGAGGCCCAGGAATCCGTGGTCTCGGCGTTCGGCGGTCTGCCGAAGTTCTCCTCCCACCCGGAGGGGCAGCGGCTGTCATCGGAGGGCGAACGCGTCGTGCGCTCGCAACTCGTCCTCCAGTCCGTCTCCGATCCGTTCCTCGGCTGGACGACGTACGGGGGACGCGACTACTACTGGCGGCAGTTCCGCGACATGAAGGGCAGCTACGACCTCGCCGAACTCGATGCGACCCAGTTCGACGGCTACTCCCGGCTGTGCGGTGAGGTGCTGGCCCGCGCGCATTCCCAGTCCCCGCAGGCCCGCCTCGTCGACGGGTATCTCGGGACCTCGGATTCGTTCGCGACCGCCGTGGCCGCATGGGCGGAGAAGTACGCCGAGGTGGTCACCGCCGATCATGCGCTGCTCGTCGAGGCGGCGAAGAGCGGGAAGGAGCCGCTGCTCGGCGAGGTCACCGACATTGCCTGAGTGACATCGCCTGAGTCAGGAGTCGGCTTCACTCACCCGCAGAGTGATCTTCGTGCCCGCGCCCGAGCGCAGGGTGTCGATCGCGGTGACGACATCGTCGAGGGGCATCTCCTCGACCCAGCCGGTCGTGTCGTAGTCGCCTGCCTCCATGCGCGCGATGACCTCGTCGAACTCCTCGGCGGTGTAGCCGACGGCGCCGATGAGTTCGGTCTCGCCCATCATCAATGCGCTCGGCTGGATCTCGAACCCGTGCTCGTGCGGCGACTGGAGGACGACGCGGCCGCCCGGGGCGAGTTCGGCCAGTCCGGTCGCCAGCGCTGCGGGAACACCGGCGGCGTCGTAGAACACATCGACTCCGTCGCCGTCGGTGCGGTCGGCGACGATGGCGTGGAGGTCCTCCGTCGTCGGGTCGATGACGGCGGCCCCGAGGGCGGCGATCTTCTGCCGACGTTCGGGGCTCGGCTCGGAGACGAGCACGTCCCTCACCCCACGCGCGCGGAAGGCGTACCACGCCCCGATCCCGATCGGTCCGGCCCCGGCGATGAGGACGACGTCGTCGGCACCGGCCCGACTCCGGGCGGCACCGTGCCACGCCACGGCCATCGGTTCGACGAGCGCCGCCGTCTGCAGGTCGACGGACTCGGGCACGCGGTGGAACTGCGAGGCGGAGACGGTGACGTACTCGGCCATGCCGCCGCCGTCGGCGTTGGCCCCGAGCGAGGCCATGAGCCGGCAGCTCGTCGGCGCCCCGCGCCGGCAGGCGACGCATTCCCCGCAGCTGTAGGCGATGGGGAACACCGCCCCGCGATCGCCGACGGCGATGCCCTCGACGTCGGGACCCACCTCGACGACGGTCCCGGAGAACTCATGGCCCATCGGCTGGGGAAGGTGGGCACCGGTGACCGGGTGCGGGGTGAAGAGGTCGATCGGTGAGGCCTCGGGGTTGAGGTAGAGGTGGACGTCGCTGCCGCACACGCCGACGTAGGCGTTGCGGAGCTTGACCTGTCCGGGGCCGACGGTCGGTTCGGGGATGTCCTCGATGCGCAGATCTTCGCGTCCGTGGAGTCGCGCAGTCTTCATCAGTGCCTCTCTTCGTGTTCGGTGACGGTCTCACCCTCCACGATCCACGGCGGCGCCTGGGGCGACAACCGCCGAATGCGGCGGATTTCCCAGCCGTCGTCCGCCATCTGTCGCCTGCCGACACTGTGTATCGGAGCGCGGTCAGAAGCGCTCTGGCCGATGTCAGTCCCTGAGCGCATAATAGAACGCATGAACGAATATCGGGTGCCGGAGTGGCTCACTGACTACCAGGACTTCAAGGCGCTGTGCTCAGCGGTGTCGGGGGAGTACATCCGGTTTACCCTCACGACCGGGTGCGACACCGTCGCCTACACGCATTCGCAGAACACGTCCGGACTGCCGCGCTACTCGTGTCTGCTCACCGCCGACGACGGGGCGACGCTGCTCCTCGTCCTCGACGACTGGGCGGAGCGGATGGACGAGGCGGCTCCCATGGTGCGCGCGTGGCTCGGCGCGAACGCGAGTCTGCGCGGCTGCCGGCCGGGGAAGTCGCACTACGTCGGCGACAGCTATTGGCGGAAGCAGTGGCAGCTGGCCAACCCGTGGTGAGGGGCGCTCACACCTCCACTTCGTCGAGGGACTCCCCGAGGGCGTCGAGGAGCAGGGGCAGCTCGGCTGCGCTGAAGGCGAGCGGCGGGCGGACCTTGAGCACGTTGTCGTCGCGACCGATCCGGGAGATGACGACGTGCTTGGCCTTCATCGCTTCGACGACCTGCTTCGTCAGGTCGGGGGCAGGGGTGCCGTCGACGGCGAAGTCGAGGCCGAGGAACATGCCAGCGCCCCGCGCGGTGCGGATGAAGTCGAAGCGGTCGGCGTACTCCTCGAGCCGTACCTTCGCCTCGGCGCCGAGGATGCGGGCGCGCTCCATGAGCTCCTTCTCCGCCATCTCCTCGAGCACGGCCTGCCCGACGGCCGCGGACACGGGATTGCCGGCGAAGGTGTTGAAGAACTCGTTGCGGGGACCGAACGCATCCATCACCTCGGCGGTGGTGATGACGGCGGACATCGGGTGGCCGTTGCCGATCGGCTTGCCCAGGGTGACGAGGTCGGGGACGAGGCCGACCCGCTGATAACCCCACATGTGGGTGCCGGTGCGCCCGAACCCGGACTGCACCTCGTCGGCGATGACCAATCCGCCCGCGGCCCGCACGCTCTCGGCGATCCCGGTCACGAGCCCCTCGGGCAGACGCGGCATCCCCTCGGTCGAGAACAGCCAGTCGAAGAGGCACGCGGACACCCCGTATCCGGCCTCCTGAAGCGAGGCGATCGCGGCATCGAGGTCGGCGAGCGTGGCGGCGAGCACCTCGGCGGCGTCGCGCTCATCGGTGTCGAGGTCGGGGATGCGCAGCGTGCGCACGTGCGGACCGAGTCCCTCCCCGGTCGCCAGCCCCGTCGTCATCTCCGCCAGCGCGATCGTCGTCCCGTGGTAGCTGAAGTCGGAGACGATGAGGCCCGTCGCCCCGGTCAGCTGGCGACTGATCCGCAGGGCGAGCTCATTGGCCTCGGACCCCGAATTGCCGAAGAACACCCGATTGAGCCGCTCCTCGAAGGTCGCCAGCAGCGCCTCCGCATAGTCGACGACGCGGGCGTTGAGATAGCGCGTGTGGACGTTGAGCGTGCGCGCCTGCTCACACAGCGCATCGACGACGCGATCGTTGGCATGCCCGACATGGGGGACGTTGTTGTACCCGTCGAGGTAGCGCTGACCATGGACATCGGTGAACCACACCCCCTTGGCCGAGACGAACTCGAGCGGTTCGTCGTAGAACAGCGGCGAATAGGGCCCCAGGGTGGCGTGGCGGCGGGTGAGGAGGTCGGTCATCGGTGGGCTCCGGAGCTTCGGTCGGCGACGAACGCGGCGGCGAGGTCGACGAGGTGGGGGAGGACGGTGTGGACGTGGAACTCCGCTGCCGGCTCGCCGCGACGATCGGCGGACCACCCGAGATAGGTGAGCCCGCGAGCGACGAGGAGGGCCGGGAAGGCCGCGAGATCCGCGGCATTGAGCGGGCGTCGGCGCTGGTAGCCGGCGAAGAGTGCGGCCTGGTACTCCGCGGCCCGCGGATGGCGCGTGAAGAAGTAGAGGGCGGTCGCGAGGTCGAAGAGGTGCCAGCCGGCGGCGAAGTCGTCGAAGTCGATGAGGACGAGACCCGCGCTCGTGCGCAGCACGTTCTCCGGGGTGAGGTCGGCGTGGATCGGTCCGAACCGCTGCGGCCCGACGCCGTAGTCGGCGAGGACCGTGCGGATGTCGGCGATCGCCTCGGTGAGCGTGGTCAGCGCCGCGGAGTTCTCCGGCGCGTGCAGCTCGCGCACGCGCAGCGGGGCGCCCCACAGAGCGGCCTCCCCGACGAGCCCCTCGGCATCCCAGCACGGGCGATCGTCGTCGACGGCGAACCCGGAGGCCACGGTGGCGTCGTGGACGTCTCCGATGAGCTCGCCGAGGCGGTCGAAGTCCTCCGGTTCGTGCGCAGCGGTCCCGTCGAAGGCCGTCTGCTCGTCACCGAAGTTCCCCTCGTTGGCGATGTGGAATTGGAGGTCGACCTGATGGACGCCGAGGCGGTGGCCGTGACCGACGTGGACGAAGCTCTGTGCATCGGAGACCGGCACGAACCGCGGCACCGGGACGCCGCGACCGGCGAGGCTGCCGACGAACTCGAGTTCCCGCGCGAGTTCGGCATCGCTGTGATAGCCCTGCCGGTGGACCCGGAGGACGTAGGAGGTGCCCGCGTGCTCGAGTCCGAAGACGCTGTTCTCCCGGTGTTTGAGCAGGCGCAGCGCCGTCGACTCCGGCAGGCCGAATGCGGCCAGGGACTCCGCGGCGAGCTCCGCCGCCCCCGCGACGGCCGCGGATTCCGTGTCGGATACGGACTCGGCGTCGGTCGCCGGGGATTCGGCCTCCACGGCGGAGGGGCCGGTGCTGGGCTGCGGTTCGGGCTGGGCCGTCCTCGACATCGCTGTCTCCTTCGGTCGCTCTGTCAGGTGTCGCGCTGTGGCGAACGGGGCCAATCGTAAATTTATACTCGGAGTATAGAACATGAACTGGCAATCCATCCAGGGGTCGGTCGCGATCCGTCCGCTGTGAGAGGATCGAGGCGTGAACAGTGCGACCGACACCGGTGACGCCGCCCCCAGTCTGCGGGAGCGGCGCCGAGTGCAGACCCGCGAGGACCTCGTGGCGGGCGTGCTCGAGGTCATCGACGCGCAGGGCTTCGACCGTCTGACGATCGAGAGGATCGCGACGGCGGCCGGAGTGTCGCGGGGAACCGTCTATGCGCATTTCCCCGGAGGTCTCGCCGAGCTCGTGTCCGCCGCGTATGCGGAGATCGGGCGGACGATCGTCGCCCGCACGACCGCGGAGATCGCTGCGGTGAGCGTGTGGACCGAGGAGCTCACCGCACACGCCCGGGCGATGTTCGACTTCGCCGCGAACTCCGGCAGCGGCCACTTCTACAACGTCTCCGGACCGGCCTTCATCTCTGCCGGGGAGTCCCGCGGCATCGGCTCCGGGACCAGTCGGGCGATGATCGCCGACACCCTCGCGCAGGCCCAGGCCGCGGGTCGGCTGCGGGAGGCCATCGTTCCCGAGGCCGTGGCCACCCTCCTCGTCGGCGCCATCCGGGAGGCCGCGATCGCCATTGCCACCGGCGAGGCCGACCCCGACGAGGAGCTCGCGGCCTTCTCCACCCTCGTCGCCGGCCTCGCGGCCTCGCACTGAGGCCTCGCGTCCGCACCGGGCACTGACACCGGCCACCGCCCCACCGATCACCGCCACCACTCCTCGTCCGCCGCCCCACCGTGCACGCTCGGCCAAGGATCGTGCACGCGCACACAAGGACCGGTGCCCCCGCCTCGGCGAGGATGGACTCAGGCAGCGACAGCTGCCGACGATCCGCCGAGCGCGGACGTGCCGGTCACCAGATGACGGCAGGCGTCTCGGTCGGCTGCAGACAAGGAGTGCCCCGGGTATGTCAAAGAAGATTCTCATCGTCGGTGCCGGATTCTCCGGCCTCATCGCAGCGCGCGAACTGCAGACCGCAGGTGTGGAGGTGGAGATCTTCGAAGCCCGCGACCGGATCGGCGGCCGCGCCTGGACCGACGAGCGGCTCGGTCGGCCGCTCGAACTCGGGGCCACATGGGTGCACTGGATGCAGCCGTTCGTGTGGTCGGAGATCGCTCGCTACGGTCAGGAGATCCACCCCAGCCCCGACTACGACCGCGCGTTCTGGATCACTGACGGCAGCCTCGTCGAGGGCCCGAAGGAGCGGATGAACGAGGTCCTCGACCGGCCGCAGAAGAAGATCTTCGAGGGCTCCCGTGAGCTATTCCCCTACCCGCACGACCCGCTCTACGTCCTCAGCGACCGCTACGACGGCCCCGCCGAGGTGGTCGAGCAGTTCCGGGCCGCCGATGAGGGAGGCGTCCTCGACGTCCTCCGCGACGGGGAGTTCTCACAGGAGGAGATCGACCTCTGCGACGCCTACTGGTCTGCGGCGTATCAGGGTCCGCTCGAGACCGCCTCGCCGCTCATGGCCAAGCACTGGGCCGCGCTGTCGGACCACCGGCTCGACCTCCTCGACGAGCAGACGCTCGAGTTCAAGCTGAAGAACGGCATGCGCGGACTCTACGAGGCGCTCGCCGCCGACCTCACGTGCCCCATCCACCTCTCGACGCCGGTGACGAAGGTCGAGCATGAGAACGGCGCTCGGCTCACGCTTGCCGACGGCTCGACCGTCGAGGGCGACGCCGTCATCGTCACCACTCCGATCGGGGCGATCAACACGATCGAGTTCTCACCCGCCCTGCCGGCCCCGCTGCAGGAGATCGCCGACGAGAAGACGAACAGCGTCGGATCGAAGATCTGGATCAAGATCGACGGCCACCACTCATTCATCGCCACGGCCCCGAAGGGCGGGCCGCTGGCGATGATCAAGAGCGAGTACTTCCTCGACGACGGCACGACGATCATGGTCGGCTTCGGCAACGACCACACCGCCATCGACCTCACGGACACGGACCAGGTGCAGGAGATCATGCGGCAGTGGCGCGACGACATCGTCGTGCTCGGCGCCGACGGCCACGACTGGGTGGCCGACCAGTGGAGCGGGCAGACGTGGGCGACGCTGAAGTCCGGCCAGTTCATCGACGGCTGGTCGCGCTTCGCCGACACCGACACGGCGATGTACTTCGCCGGTGCCGACTACGCGAGGGGCTGGAACGGCGTCGTTGTCGACGGGGCCATCGAAACCGGCATCACGACGGCCAGGCGCGTCCTCGCCGAGGTGGTCCGCGACCGGTGACGGACCCCGAGTCCCAGCCCGGTTGAGCCGGGAGGACGGACCGCCTCGGCGCCGGTTGCCCTCACGGGGGCCCCTGCATGAGTCTCAGACTCGGCGGGGGCTTTCGTACGTGCGGCGGGCGATGACGACGACCGCGGTGAGGGCGAGGGCGATGCCCGCGGTGAGAGTGAAGAGCAGAGTCCACTCCCCGTGCTCGCCGAGGTAGCCGCCGGCCCAGGCTCCGAAGGCGCTGCCGGCGAAGAGGAAGCCGGCGAAGAGGGAGACGACGGTGCCGCGGGCCTGGGGGAGGACCGTCGTCGACCATGTCTGCAGGGACGAGTGGAGGAATGACCACGTCGTGCCGAGGAGGAGGGCGGCGATGATGACCGTGACGATGGAGAGGTGGAGGGCGAGGACGGCGAAGCCGACGGTCGCCGCGGTGCCGCCGATGGCCATGAGCAGCGGCATCGCCAGGCGCGGGGCGAGGAGTCTGATGAGGCGGCTGGTGAGGATGACGCCGACACCGTAGGCGGCGGTCGCGAGCCCGGCGATCGCCGCGCCGATCCCGAGGGACTGGAGGGCGGGGGCGAGGAGCGTGAGGACGCCGAGGACGACGGCGCCCTCGACGAAGACGAGGGCGATGACGACGAGCACCCACCGGTTGCCCAAGGCCATTCCGATCGTCGTCAGCATGCCCGCCCGCGGGGCCTGGGGCGCCTCGGGAGCGCGGGCGAGGCCGAGGACGGAGAGGATCGCGAGCACCGAGGTGATCGCGAAGACGACCCGCCAGTCGAGGAGGTCGGCGATGATCCCGGCCAGGGCCGTGGCGACCGCCGTGCCGACGGCGATCGCGGCCATGAGATCGGCCAGCGCCGGCTGCCGGTGCCGCTCATCGACGGTGTCGCCGACGTACGTCAGCGAGGTCGGGACGATCGCGCCGTAGAACGCGCCGCCCAAGGTGCGGGCGATGATGAGGACGGTGAGGGTGGGCGCGAGTGCTGCGACGATGCCGACGAGTGCTGCGGCGATGAGGCTGGCGCGCATGAGGCGGATCCGCCCGATGCGGTCCGAGAGCATCCCCCACAGCGGCTGGCTCACCCCGTAGGCGAGGTAGTACGCGCTGGCCACCGCGAGTGCTTGGGCGAGGGTGACGCCGAGGTCGGCGGCGACGAGGACGAGGAGGGGACTGATCGCGAACCGGTCGAAGCTGCTGACGAACGCTACGAGGGAGACCGCCAGCGGCGGCCGGGTGGGGGAGGGGCGGTTCTCCGGGGGATTCTCGGCAGGGTCGGTCTCGGGGCTCACGAATCCACACTGTACTCCCGCTCAGGTCGCCGGGAGCGTGGGGCTCACCTCGCGGAACGGGCGGTCGCGCTCACTCGTCCCACGGGTCGTCGGTGAACCAGCCGGCGACGCCGTCGGGCAGTGCGGCGACATCCTCGGCGCTCTTCAGCCCGTACGGGGCCACCTGCAGTCCCGCACCGGCGAGGGCGGCGACGTCGTCGGCAGGCAGCGACTTGTTCGGGCCCACCCAGGTGATCCCCGCCTTGGCGATCTGCTCCGGAGACTGATCCGGCAGAGCGCCGTCGAAGAGGTAGAGGGAGGTGAAGCCGCGGTCGGCGACCGTCACGGCCGTGTCGAAGTCGAAGGACTGGACGATGAGGGAGGCGGTGAGTCCGCGATCGGTGAATTCGTCGAGGACGGAGTCGACCTCCGCCGAGGTGGCCCCGGGCTTGATCTCGGGCACGAGGACGACCTCGCCGCCGAGTTCGTCGAGCAGCTCGGTGAGCGTGACCGTTTCCGCGGGCGCCCCGCCCGTCGGGTTCGCGATCGTCGCAGCGTCCCACTGCTCGAGGGTGAGATCCCGGATCGGGCCGGTGGCGCCGTTGAGCGTGCGGTCCGCGGTGTCGTCGTGGATGAGCACGGGGGTGCCGTCGGAGAGGAACTGGATGTCCATCTCGGGGAGGAATCCGTCCCGCGCCGAGGCGGTGAAGCCCTCCATCGACTCCTCCGGGTAGACGAGGGCCCCACCGCGGTGCGAGATCGTCACTGGGGAGGACAGGTCCGCGACGGAGGCGGTGTCACTGGTCGCGGCGTCTCCTGTCGGACCAGGGTCAGCCGCTGTCTCCGGTGCGGAGGTCGCGCACCCCGCGGCAGCGACGAGGGTGAACATCGTCGCTGCCGCGGTGAGGGTGAAGCGTCGCATTGGTGATTTGTTGGTGCTGATCATCTTCTCTCTGTCTCAGCAGGCGACTGTGGGTTTCCGGTGCCTTCAGCCCTGCATCGCGCGCTTGGCCTGGGAGCGGGCCATGAACGCCATGACGATGAGGAAGATGCCGAAGAGGATCGCGTAGACGCCGATCACCCAGAGCAGGGCGGTCACGGCGGCCGCCGGTGAGGTGAAGACGACGATCATGAGGATGATCGCGAAGATGATGTCGATGACGCCGAGGAGCTTCGACCAGCCGCGGTACGACTTCGAGGCGAGGCTGAAGATGCCGCGCAGCAGCATGCCGAAGGCCATGAACCACAGCACCAGGACGCCGGAGAGCATGGCGAACGCGAGCGGGGCGATGAAGATGAGGAGGCCGACGATGATGAAGATGATGCCGGCGGTCAGCTCCCACCCCCACGACAGCCCGGCCTTGCGGGCGGTGTTCGCGTTGACGATGGTGAGGATGCCGTCGACGAAGAGCCACGCACCGATCCAGATGCCGATGACCAGGGCCACGGCGTCCGGGGCGGCGAAGACGAGGATGCCGAAGACGATCGCGAGGATGCCGCGGAGCATGACGACCCAGAACACGCCCTTGCCGAGCTCGGTGAGCAGGGAGCGCGTCGAGTCGACCGGGTTGCGGTAGCCGTCGTTCGGCGGGGTGTCGGCGGCGGGGTTCGGGTCAGGGTTCGGGTCGGGGAAGTTCTGGGATTCGGGTGAGGTGGTCATCTCAACTCCTCATGAAGGGGACTTGCCAAGGGATGATGCCACTTCAGTCTAAGTCCGACCGGAGGGGACGGCTGAGATCCGTTGGCACCGATTCGGTCACATCCACTTCTTCACCCGGAAGACCGTGTAGAGGGTGACGCTGAGACCGACCATGAGGAGCAGCGCCATCGGGTACCCGAACCTCCAGTTGAGTTCGGGCATGTTCGCGAAGTTCATCCCGTAGATCGCGCCGATGAGGGAGGGGGCGAAGAGGATCGCGGCCCAGCCGGAGATCTTCTTCATGTCCTCGTTCTGGCGTTGGGCCACGAGGGTGGCGTTGACGTTGAGGATCTGGGAGAGGGATTCGCGCAGTTCCCCCGCCTCGGCGAGGACCCGGGTGAGGTGGTCGGTGACGTCGTTGAGGTAGGTGCGCAGCTCCTCGGGGATGTCGTACTTCGTCGCGCCGTTGCTCAGCGCCTGAGTGAGCCGACTGAGGTGGGTCGTGGCATGGAGGACGTCGATGACCTCCTGGCTGAGGCGGTAGATGCGCTCGGCTGCGGCGGGGTCGCCGCTGAAGACCTGGCGTTCGATCCCGTCCTTGTCATCCTGCAGACCGTCGATGACGGGAAAGTAGCCGTCGACGACACCGTCGAGCAGGCGGTAGATGAGGGCCTCCGGGCCGAGCGAGAGCAGCGCCTTGTCGGACTTCCGGATGAGATCGGCATCGGAGAAGTGCTCCTCGAGGTCGTGGACGTCCGAGGGAATCGGCATGCCGTCGATGAAGCGGCCGTCCTGGCAGACGATGACGAGGTCGTCGCCCTTCATGAGGAGATGGAACTCGCTGAAGTCGACCTCCTCCTCGGCGTCGACGTAGAGCGCGGAGATGAGGACGACGAAGAGGACGTCGTCGTAACGTTCGACCTTCGGCCGCTGATCGGCGTGGAAGAGGTCGTCGACGAGCACCGGGTGGAGATCCCATGTCGTCGCGATCTCCGCGAGCAGCTCCGGCGTCGAATGCGGGACGATGACCTGCGTGATCGTCCCCGGCTGGGTCGGACCCTGCGGTGCGCAGGCCGCGAGCGCCTCGGCGAAGGAGGTCGTCACGGAGACCGGCTGCGGCTGACTGTCGACGATCTGTCGGCTCAGCAGCACCGGCGCCGAGGCGCTCGCCTCCGGTCCGCGGTTCCCGCCCTTGCCGGTGGCGGACGGTTTCGCGTTCCCCGGCCGGCCCGCGCCCGTGGTCCCGCGGAGTCGACGGTTGATCGGGGGAGTGGGAAGTCGGCGTGAGGGGGCCATCGGATCTCCTTGGGTTGGGCTCTCACCCCAAGGTACTCGACGGGGGTGGGACGGTGGGAAGCTTCCGGAGTCAGCGCCGCCAGCCGCGCTGATGGGGCACTCCGACGGGCCCTACCTGAGAAGCTGCGCGACGAATTCGACCATCTCGCGATCGGCGAGCTCGAGTGCCCGGTGCATGGATCGCGATTTGAGGTTGAACTCGTTCGCGGCGTCGGCCGCGCCTTCTGCGTCCATGATGTGTCTGGCGACGGCGATCGAACGGTCACGATCGGCGGGCGTTCGCTTGCGGCGCATCTCAGTCGGGAGATCGAAGGACAGCAATCGGTGCCAATACCGATTGTGAAGGTATTCGGCGAAGGGCTGGCGCCGGTCCGCCGCACGCGCGAGTACTCCAAACGACTCGAACATGTAGGCGTAGAACTCGTCGACGGGAAGGACGTGCCCGGTCAGATGGCCCTTCGCAGCCGAGTCGGTGGTGTGTCGAACCCAGTAGTAGCAGTCGACATCCGCCTGCACGGCCACGCGGTCGGTGCGGGCGTAGGCGGACAGCACGAACGGGTGGTCCTCGGCCATCCTCAGGTCGGGATTGAACCGGTAGCCGAGATCGCGTGCGAACGCCGTCCGGAACATCTTGAGCACGTTGAGCGAATCGATGAGTGGGGTCTGGCGGGCGTCGGTGCGGCTGAGCGACTCTTTGAACATCACTTTGGGGACTCCCCTGCCGACCCCGACGTACCTGCCGACGACGACATCGGCGCTGTCCGAGTGCCCCAAAGTCGTCATCGCGTCGAGGGCTTGCGGTCCGAGGTGATCGTCGACATCGACGAAGTAGATCCACCGGCCTTTGGCCTGGTCGAGGGCGACATTGCGTCCCTTGGCCGGTGTGCCCGAGTTCTCCTGGGTGAGCACAGTGCCGCGCAGCTTCAGCTGCGCAAGCAGTCGCCTGCCCTCTTCCGCTGTGCCGTCTGTTGACCCGTCATCGACGATGATCGTCTCGATGCGCTTGGTGTCGATCGTCTGTGCGGCGATGCTGCGCAGACACGTTTCCAGATGCGCCTCGGCGTTGTGGGCTGGGATCCCGATCGTGACGTCCGGCGTTCTGGTGAATAGTGCCATCGGGACCACTCCGGATTCTCACGTTGGCGGCTGTCAGCCGAAAGCAGGGGGCGATTGTTCGCCAACTATACTCGGACACCCATCTTCGCCAGGCACAATGGATCCATGGTCTCCCTTTCTTCGAAGACTCTGCGCCGTGGGTGGACATTCCTCTCCACTGCGGCGCGAGTCGGCACCGACGTGATGGGCAGCCGGGTCGAAGAGGCCCGACTGCCCGACGCCTTCCGACCTGACCCCGCCGACCGGTTCGTTGCGGCAACGTACTTCGGGTCTGATCCCCATTCGGATTACCAGCTCGAACAGTGGCTGTGGCCGTTCGAGCAGCTCCGCGACAGGCTTGTCGAGGCGGGTGAGGGGCCGTCACCCTTCGGCATCATCGTCCGCGACCCGCGAGTGGCGCGCCGGATCGCGAAGCGCACCGACCTGCCGGTGCGATTCTCGCGACTGACCAAGGGGCTCGACGAGTTCTTCGCCTCACCGAGCCTGCGCATCGTCTTCTACGTCAACCAGGCGACGATGAACTTCCAGGCGCTGAGATTTCCCGTCCCCGCCCATGTGCATCTCAGTCACGGAGAGAGCGAGAAGATCTCGATGATCTCCAACCAGCTCAAGGCCTACGACTTCGTCTTCACGGCAGGACAGGCAGCCAGGGACCGCATCGGGTCCATCCTCCACGGACTCGACGAGCAAGCTCTCATCGATGTCGGCCGCCCGCAGCTCGACCGCGCACCGACGATTCCCGCTGTATGGCGCACATTCACCGCGACGGCTCCCGCCGGTCCCGTCGCGTTCTATGCCCCGACCTGGGAAGGCGACTCGTCGAGCATGGCCTACGGCTCGATGCCGGACACCGGAGCGACGGTGGTCGAACAGCTCCTCAGCGCCGGATATCGCGTGATCTTTCGAGCGCATCCCCGCACCGGTCTCATGCGCGATGACTTCGCCCGCGCGCTCGAGGCGGTGCAGGCCGTCGTCGACGCACATCCCCGTGGCTTCGTCGACACCACGCCGGACGTCACGTGGCAGCTGCAGGTTGCTGATGTCGCATTCGCGGAGATGTCATCCGTGGCTTTCGACTGGCTGTCGACGCAGAAGCCGCTGATCATGATCCCTCCCACAGACTCCCGCGCCGAGGTGCTTCCCGGAGGTCTGCTCGACCGTGCCGTGTCGTGGAGGGAACGGCGGCCGGACGTCGATTCGGTGACCGCACTCATCGCCGCTGCCGAAAGCCGTGAAGCGGCCGAACTCAGCCGCCACTACCTCGGCGACACCTCTCCCGGAGCGCAGATCGGCCGCTTCGTCGCGGCCGGACAGCGTGTCATCGACGCCCGGCGGCGAGAACTCGACCTCAGCACGAGCTGACGAGGCCACATGCGACTGGCCGGTCGATGACCACCGTGTGACTCCGTGGGTGACCCGCCTCTGACCTCAGTGACCTCCGTCGACTAAGATCTTGGCGAGATCAGCCACGGTGCCGTTCGACGGTTCGGCATCAGACCTGTGCGCAATGATGCGGCAGAAGTGGAACGATGAGGAGAGTCTGAGCGCATGAACGTCCGCACCACGGGAAAGCGACTGCTCCTTGACTCTCTGCCGCCGGCGATGGCTGCCTATCTGCGCAAGGAACGGGTCACCTGGTCGCGCCAGTTGAAGCGGAACCGCAGATCGCTCTCGTCTGCGCTGACCTCGCGTGCCTTCGCGAAGGCTCTGCTCAGCCCCGTCGAGGAGAACACCGTGGTGTGGGAGTCGTTCGCCGGCAACGGGGCACTCTGCAATCCCGAGGCGCTGTTCCGCACCATGATCGATGCGCCCGAATACGTGGGCTATCGCCACATCTGGGTGCTCTCGACCGCTGCGTGGAACTCACCGATTCGAGCGGAGTTCGCCAAGCACCCGCGCGTCAGTTTCGTCCGCCACCGCTCGCGGAAATACTTCGATGCTCTCGAAACCAGCGAGTTCCTCGTCAACAACGCGACGTTTCCGGCCGAGTTCATCAAACGTCCCGAGCAGACCTATCTCAATGTGTGGCACGGCACGCCATTGAAGAAGATGGGCTATGACATCGAGAACGGGGCCGACGGGGCACGCAATGTCCTGCGCAACTTCATGTCTGCGGATTATCTGCTCTCGCAGAGTTCGTTCATGACCGAGACGATGTACCTCAACGCCTACAAGCTGCGCAACATCTTCCGCGGCGCGATCATCGAGGAGGGTTATCCGCGCACCGACAAGATGTTCGGATCTGAGGCAGGCGACCGCGCTCGGGCGGAACTGCGCGAACACGGGATCGAGACAGCAGGCAGGAAGGTGCTCTGCTATGCGCCGACGTGGCGCGGGGAATCGTTCTACAATCCCCAATCCGATGCGGCCCGACTCAAGAGCACTCTTGTCGCGCTGCGGTCGGCGCTCGCGGACAAAGGCTGGACTGTGCTGCTCAAAGCCCACCAGGTCATCGTCGACCAACTCATCGATGACGCAGAACTCGCTGACTTCCTCATTCCCAACGACATTCCCGCCAACGATGTCCTCGCCCTCACCGACCTCCTCGTGTCGGACTATTCGAGCATCTTCATCGACTTCCTGGCGACCGGTCGACCAGTGGCTTTCCATGTGCCCGACGCGCAGAAATACGCTACCCAGCGCGGCATCTACTTCGGTCTCGACGAGCTGCCCGGCCCCGTGTCCGAGACCGTCGAGAGTCTTGTCAGCGATGTGACGGAGCTGGTGACCGACACTGCGGCGTTTCCCAGTGCGGCAGCTCGCTACGAGCGTCTCGCTGCGGAGCTCACACCCCACGACGACGGCGCAGCCAGCGCCCGCGTCCTCGACATCGTCTTCGGCGGTCGGGAATCGGACCGTCGGGTGCTGCGCGGATTCGAGGACGGGCGAATCCGGCTCATGCTCTACCTCGGCGGACTCATCACCAACGGAATCACCTCATCGGTGCTCAATCTCCTCCACCAGCTGGACCCGGAGAAATACGACATCACGACGCTGCATTATCGGTCGAAGCAGGGCGACCGGCTTGACAACGCCGCCCTCATCCCAGGCCATGTCCGTCAGGTCATCCGCGACCAGGGGAGTCTGCAGCTGCCATTGCTCGGCAGCATGCAGGAGTTCGACGAGTCGACCAGCGATGACCTGGCGGCGGGCAATCGCGATGCTGGTCTGTGGAGCCGGGAATGGCGCAGACTGTTCGGCCACGCCGAGTTCGATGCCGCCGTCGACTTCAGCGGCTACTCCTCCTACTGGGCGCGGATCGTCGCGCACAGCACCGCAGCGCGCAGAGCCGTCTGGCTCCACAACGATCTCGAAGCCGATGCGATGCGCGAGGTCGACGGTGCGCGCCCGCATTTCAACAACCTCACTGGAGTCTTCAAGCTCTACCACCACTTCGACGCTCTCGTGTCGGTCTCTCCTGACCTCAGAGCGATCAACGCGACCAACCTCGGTGAGTACGCCGCCGCGGAGAAGTTCGTCAGCGCACGCAACGTCATCGACAGCGAGCGGGTGCGCGGCGGCGCTGGACGCTCGGCTGCGGCGGACCCGGAGGCCGAAGCGATCGATGTGCGCAGTCTGTCCGGAGCCGTGGCGCAGCTGGGCAGTCTCTACTCGTTGGGCGAGGTGATCTCCGAAGCCTCCCGACAGGAACTCCTCGGAGGACTGCTTGAGAAGGGCAGCGGCAAGACTTTCGTGACCGTCGGGCGGCTGTCGCCGGAGAAGAACCAAGCCCGTTTGCTCAGGGCGTTCGCCGAGGTGAGTGCCGAGGACCCGAATGTACGGCTCGTCATCATCGGCGACGGGCCCCTCGCCGGGGAACTGCGGCAGCTTGCGGTCTCGCTCGGCGTCTCCGGAGCCGTCGAGTTCACCGGTCGTCTGCGCAATCCCTATGCCGTGATGGCCGCCAGCGACTGCTTCGTGCTCTCGAGCGATTATGAGGGGCAGCCGATCGTCATCCTCGAAGCTCGGGTGCTCGGCCTCCCAGTCGTCACCACCCGATTCGGGTCGGCGGCAAGTGCGATGGAGGGCAGCGGCGGCCTCGTCGTCGACCGCGACGTCTCCGCTCTTGCTGATGGGATGCGGGCATTCCTCAACGGGGAGATCGTGCCGTCCGAATTCGACCCCGACGCCTACAACGCCGACGTCGTCGTCGAGTTCGAACGCGCTGTCTTCGGGCGCTGACTACTCACCGCGCGAAGGCGGCATGAATTCAGCGTCCGAGTGACACGCTGGTAAAATCGCCGTGAACTCCTCAAATCTTTCGGAGCTCGGCGCCCGGCGCGAGTTCCACCTCACAGTTGGGAAACACCGCGCATGCGTCGAGTCATCACCTATGGCACGTTCGACCTGCTGCACTACGGCCACATCCGGCTCCTGCAGCGGGCCAAGGAACAGGGCGACTACCTCGTCGTCGCGCTCTCGAGCGACGAATTCAACGCAGGCAAGGGCAAGAAGTCGTACTTCACCTACGAGGACCGCAAGCGCATGCTCGAAGCCATCCGCTACGTCGACCTCGTCATCCCCGAGGACAACTGGGAGCAGAAGGCCACCGACGTCGACAAGTACCACATCGACACCTTCGTCATGGGCGACGACTGGGAAGGCGAATTCGACTTCCTCAAGGACAAGGTCGACGTCGTCTACCTCTCGCGGACCCCGGAGATCTCCACGACCAGGATCAAATCCGAGCTCAGCAACTCCTGATCCCCAGTCCTCATCTCATCCCCAGCCATGAGGAGAACCCCCTAAGTGAATGAGAAGACGGCCGGAGCAGACCCGGTGCGCCTTTCGATCGTCATCCCCGTCTTCAACAACCCCTCCCACGTCCGGACCGCCGTCGACATCGCTGCAGCCCAGACCTGCGACGACGGACTGACGGAGGTCATCGTCGTCGACGACGGGTCGACCGACGACACACCGCAGGTCCTCGCCGAGGCGGCCGCCCGGCATCCGAATGTGCGGGTCATCCGCCAGGAGAACTCCGGCTGGGCAGGCGGTCCCCGCAACACCGGCCGGGACGCGGCCCGCGGAGACTATGTGTTCTTCCACGACGCCGACGACCGCCTCGACGGCGACTGCCTGGGAGCTGCCGTCGCCTACGCCGATGCGCAGGGCAGCGACGTCGTGCTCGTGACGATCGAGGGACGCGGAGGGCGGCACACCCACGCCGACGTCTTCGCCGAGACCCAGGACGAGGGCGACATCCGACGCCTCGTGCGGTCGAACTACTCCTTCAAGCTGTTCCGCCGGTCCTTCCTCGCCGACCACGAGCTGCGCTTCCCCGCGCACAAGATCAGGCTCGAGGACGCCCAATTCTGCTTCCGCGCCTACGCCGCGGCGTCGAAGGTCTCGATCCTCGCCGACCGCACCTACTACTTCGTCTACGACCACGGCGGGGGACACATCAGCCAGACCGGCACCGCTCCGGAGCTGCACGCGCAGGGCATCCGCGAAAGCCTCCTCCCGCTGACCTGGGGACCCTGGGAGCCCGAACTGCGCCGCGAGGCCATGGCCGACTGGTTCCGACGGGTCACCCTCAACCGCTTCAACGACAGCTTCGACGGTCGGCGCGTGGAGTTCCGCCTGCCGTGGATCGCCGAGTCGAAGAAGCTCGTCGACGAGTTCTGCCTGCCCTCCAGGCTCTTCGAGTTCTACAGCCCCCTCAACCGGGCGCGGGTGTGGAGCCTCTTCACGGGAATCCCCGCCCTCGTCGAAGCCGTGAGCCGGCGCGGCAATCGCAGCCGCCTCGTCGTCGCCGAGGTCGACCGGGCTGAGCTCACCGGAGTCCGCCTCGCACTCGACGGCCGCGCTGCCGCTCTCCTCGCCGCCCCCGACATCACGGCGCTGACGTTCGTCCTCCGCCGCGGCGATGACGACATCGCCGAGTTCGCAGCGGACCTTCTGCCCGTCGCCGCCGACACACCTGCCGACTCACCCGACGCCGCTGCCAATGCCGCGACGCGGTTCCGCATCGAGATCCCGCTCAAGGCGCTGCTCGCCCACGGCACGGTCAAGGTCTACGCCCGCGCCGCCACCGGCACCGCGGAGACGAAGGCGGTCCGCGTCGGACTCGCCGACACCGGAGTGCTCTCCGCCCGCCGCTGGGGGCTGCGCGTCGAGGTCACGCCCACCAGCCTCGGCGGGGCGAACCTCCACGTTTCGAGCGGGGCACGCGCCTTCGCGAAGCGGCTGACCGGGCTCGGCCGAAGATCGATGGGATAGCATTCCGCAGACACGTCCCAGCCGGCGCTTCGCACCACTGCCCCACCACCAAGGAACGCCCTCTATGCCACTCAACCGCCTGCTCCGGCGAATCCGCCGCGCCACCGCCTCGAACTCGGGCCCACCGACCCGCATCTTCGACCTCACCTGGTCGATCCCCCAGGAGTTCGGCGGTCTCACCAAGGTCATGCTGCGCCGGTCACGGAACTTCGTCACCCTCCTCGGGATCGACGTCGATGTCCTCACCCTCGACTACCGCCTCGACGTCGCCGAGGCCCGGCAGCGCCTGCGGGAGACGGGCGAACTCATCGACGGCATGCGTCTGCGCAACGCCTGGGACGAGGTCGCCGATTACGATCGGCGTGCCCTGCGCCGGTTCGGCGGTCGCCCCGCCGAGGCCGGGGTTCCCCCACAGCACGCACCGGGGCCGACGAACGCCGCCGACCGCTACATCGAGTACTTCGCCGCCGACGGCACGATCGACCGGGTCGATCATCTGCGCCCAGACGGCACGACTTTCCTCATCGACGACCGCACCGGGAGTGCGCGGCGACTCGTGCTCCTCGACCACGACGGTCGCTGCGTCTCCGAGTTCGCCCGCGCCAGAGACTTCTACTTCGCATGGCTCGACGCCGCGACCGGCGGGGAGTCGTCGATCCTCATCAACGAATCGAAGTTCATCGCGACGTTCCTCCACCGCTACAAGCGCGACCACCTGCGCATCGGCCAGGTCCTCCACAATTCACACCTCCACCCGGGAACCGCGTCGGTCAACGGTCCCTTCACCCGCTCCCGGATCGAGATCCTCAGGCACTGGTTCGACTACGACTTCCTCGTCTTCCTCACCGAGAAGCAGCGGGCGGACTTCGCCGCCGCCTTCGGCAGCGCGCCGACGCTCGTCGTCATCCCCAACTCGACCGCCGTCGACGAGATCGGACACCCGTCACCGGAGAGCGATCCCCGGCCGCCGGGACGCGGTGTCGTGCTCGCTCGACTGACGGGTCAGAAGCGCATCGACAAGGCCCTGGCCGCCGTCGCCCGGGTCGGACCCGAGATGTCCCTCGAGATCATCGGCGACGGGGAGAAGCGAGCCGAGCTCGAAGCGATCGTCGCCGACAGCGATGTCCTCAGCTCCCGCGTCGCCTTCTCCGGCCACGTCGACGGCGCCGCCGAGAGGCTGCGCGACCACTCCTTCATCCTCCTCACGAGTTCCTTCGAGGGCATGGGCGTCGTGCTCATCGAAGCCATGGCCAGAGGCTGCATCCCGCTCGCCTACGACATCAGATACGGTCCCTCCGACATCATCGACTCCGGGGTCAACGGGTACCTCGTCGCCGAGAGCACCGCCATGGCCGACGCGATCACCGGCCTCCTCGACGCCGACGCCGAAGCGATCGCCGCCCTGCGGCGCGCCGCCGTGGCGAAGGCCGCGACATTCAGCGACGACAGCGTCACCGCACGCTGGGCGGAGCTCTTCTCGCGGCTGCGGGCAACGGCGAAGAACCGGCCGAAGACGACCGTCCCCGCACTCACCGCGGCACCCGAGACGACCGCTGACGGCGGGGTGAGCATCACCATCGGAGGCACCGCCCCCGGTGAGGACTTCGCTGTCGTCCTGGGCACGCGCGACGGGAGCTATGCGTTCGCCTCGGCGGTCGATGCGCACGGCAGGGCCGTCTTCAGCGGAGAGGAACTGTCGATCGTGCCGGGAGGGGCGACGCTCGACGCGTGGTGGCAGTGGACGGGCACGGACGGGATCCACCACCCGAGGATCGCCTGCGGCACGGATGCCGCCGCGGACGCGCCGGGCGCGGACGGGCGGATCACCGCGTATCGCACGGTCAAGGACAACCTCAGCTTCACGGTGGGCTGAACGGTGACCGCCCACCGCTGCGGCGGGGTCGGTCAGGACGCCCTGCGGGAAACACGCGGTCGTGTCGGCGGTCACGGAAGTGGCCAGTGGTTTGGACAGTCGGTAAACTTGGCGTGAATTGTCGGGGTCAGATGCAGTCAAAAGGCAGGTCGGGAGTGAGCGCGGAGAAGCAGTCACGATACCCGACCCTGGCCGAACTGCGCGCCAAGGCCCAGCCGATCGAGGTCCGCACGCGGAAGAACGCCGAGCACTGGACGGCTCAGCTCTACCTGCGGCACTTCTCCATCTACTTCACGATGCTGCTCGTGCGCACCCGGATCAGTGCCAACGGCGTGACCGGGATGATGATCGTCGCCGGGTGGTGCATCGCCGCGTCGCTGCTCATTCCCGGGATCTGGGGCGCCGTCCTCGCCGTCTTCTTCTCGCAGGTGCAGATGTACATCGACTGCTGCGACGGAGAGGTCGCGCGGTGGCGCGGCACGAGCGGAGCCAAGGGCGTCTTCCTCGACAAGGTCGGCCACTACACGACCGAGGGCCTCGTCGCCTTCGCACTCGGGGCGCGCGCGGTCGGCGAATGGTCGAACCTCGCCACCGATCCCGGCGGCACGTACCCGTACCTGCTCGCCGGCTCCATGCTCGCCTCCCTCGTCCTGCTCAACAAGGCGCTCAACGACATGGTGCACGTGTCCCGCGCCTTCAACGGCCTCGACAAGCTCGCCGACTCGCAGGCCGCCACCGCGCTCAACCCCGGCTTCACCGCGAAGCTCAAGCGCGCGGCCCGGTTCGTCCCGTTCCACCGCATCTACCATTCGGTCGAACTCTCGCTGCTCGCCCTGCTCTCGAGCATCGTCACCGCCGTCGTCGTGCCGCTCGGCGCCGCCCCGCTCGTCGGTGAGCGCTGGCTCGTGCTCATCCTCGTGCCGCTCTGCCTGCTCTCGGTCATCGGCCACTTCATGTCGATCATGGCGTCGAAGAGGCTGTCATGACGAACACCTCACGGGTCCTCGCCCAGCGCTTCGAGGCGAACCGGAAGTACACCTTCGGCGTCGTCGTGCTCACCCAGGGCAAGCGACTGGAGGAGCTCAACCGCGGCTTCGACTCGCTCCTCGCGCAGAAGGGCGTCGACCTCGACATCGTGTGCGTCGGCAACGGCTGGGAGCCGCAGGGCATCCCGCCGGCCGTCAAGCGTCTCGCCCTGCCGGAGAACCTCGGCATCCCCGCCGGGCGCAATGCCGGGGTGCCGCACGTCAAGGGGGAGTTCCTCTTCTTCCTCGACGACGATGCCTGGCTGCCCGATGACACCACGCTCATGCGCATGGCCCAGCTGATGCGCACGAAGCCGAAGATCGGGCTCGTCCAGCCCCGCGTCGAGGAGCCGGGCGGACCAGCGTCGCCGAAGCGCTGGATTCCGCGCCTGAAGAAGGGCGAGGCCGACCATTCCTCGAACGTCTTCTCCGTGTGGGAGGGCGCCGTGTGCATGCAGCGCAAGGCCTTCGACGAATGCGGCGGCTGGCCGGCCCCGTTCTGGTACGCCCATGAGGGCATCGAACTCGCGTGGCGGGTCTGGGACGCCGGGTACTCCGTGTGGTACATGGGCGACCTCGCCGTCGCCCACCCCGTCATCGACCCGAGCCGCCACGACGAGTACTTCTACATGAACGCCCGCAACCGCGTGTGGCTGGCCCGGCGGAACCTGCCGTGGCCATTCAATTGGATGTACGTTGGATCGTGGACGCTCATGCAGTGCCTGAAATGGGCGAACAAGCCCGACCAGCTGCGCCCGTGGTTCGAGGGGTGGCGCGACGGGTGGAAGCTCGACCCGTGGAGCGACGACGAGCAGCACCGGAAGCTGTCCGGGCGCGGTGTCCTGCGCATGGCGCGCCACGGCCGACCCCCGGTCGTCTGAGCCGCCCCAGGGCAGCGCCCGACCGATAGAGAAGACAACGACGGAGAACACTTTGACTCACTCAGCGGTGCGCGCCGCCGACACGACCGCAAACACCCCGCCGGAGACCGTCTGGGGCATCGACGGACGACCGCTGGTCACCGTGGTCATCATCATGTTCAACGACATCGCGAACGTCGGCACCGCGATCCGCTCCGCCCTCGACCAGACGCTCAAGGGCACCGAGGTCATCGTCGTCGACGACTGCTCCACCGACGGGTCCTTCGAGTACGTCTCCGAGCTGGCGCGGGACGAACCGCGGCTGCGGGTGTTCCAGACGCCGAAGAACAGCGGCGGGCCGGGGGCGCCGCGCAACATCGGAATGGACAACGCGAGCGCCCCGTACCTGACGTTCCTCGACAGCGACGACATCCTTGAGCGCCATGCGACGTACAACCTGCTCACGGCCGCGGAGCGCAGCGAAGCCGACATCGTCATGGCCAAGACGCGGCGCCGGGACATCGCGAAGAAGAAGTTCCGCGGCTGGCACCACCGTCTCTACCGGGAAGAGCAGCACTTCGACACGATCGAGGAGAACCCGGAGCTGTGCATCGACACGATCGCCGTGGCGAAGCTCTACCGCATGGAGATGCTGCGGGCCAATGGCATCCGCTTCCGGGAGGAACTCCACTACGAGGACCTCATCTTCACCGCCGAGGTGTTCGCGAAGGCCGAGGGCATCCGCGTCATCCCCGAATTCGTCTATCAGTGGAACCTCTATCCCATCAAGGTCCGCAAGTCGATCACGAACCAGCGCGACGACATCAGGAACCTCCAGCACCGCAAGGTCGCTCTCGCCGAAGTCCTCCGGGTCGCCGATCCGGCCACCGTGCCGGCGCTCCATGCCCGCCTGCAGCTGAAGATCCTCCGCCACGACGCCCGGCTCTACCTCAACGACATCGCCCACGGACAGGTGCCCAACCTCGCGCCTGAGCTCCTCGCCGAACTCAAGCCGCTCATCGAATCGATCCCCACCGAGATCTACGCCGACGTGCCCCGCGACGATCGGCTGCTCGTCGCGTCGGCCCTCGCCGAGGACGTCGACCTCGTCTCCCGGATGGCCCACATCGCCTCGGGCACGTGGGATCTCTACGGCGACTGGGAGCCGGGTGGGCAGCGCAGCCTGTGGGAGCCGGAGACCTTCGCCGCCTACCCGGACGACTCCCGTGAGCACATGCTCGCGACCTTCGACGCCGCCGAGGTCGTCGCGATCCCGTGGTACGCGTTCAAGTTCTACAATGCCGTCGACGCCGTCGCCATCGACGGGAAGAACCGGGTGACGATCTCCGGGCGCATCCCCGACTCGTTCGCCAAGCTCGATCGGCCCGATCTCACCGCGCGGATGCTCATCAGGGAGCGCTGGGGCTTCCAGCGGGAATGGGTGGCGCCCGTGCGCTGGGAGCGCACCGCCGACGGCGAGGTGGAATGGACCACCGAGTTCGAGTTCCCCGCCGCCATCGACCGTGCCGTGCGGCCGAAGATCTCCATCCGCATGGAGCTGACGAACGGCACCGCCTCGACGCTCCTCCCGCTGCGGGTGAAGAAGGGATTCGTCGGCAGCAAGCAGAAGACCCAGCCCCACGGGGTCGCCGAGTCGCTCGCCAACATCCGCTATCAGCCCTACGCCACGGAGATCGGCACCCTGGCCTTCCGCCTCGCCCGGATCGGGAAGCAGCGCCGGCGACTGCGCCGGGCGATCAAGCCGCTGCTCTCGACGGGTCAGACCGCGCTGCGGGACAGATACGTTCCCCTGCCCTCCCATGCGCTCGTCGCCGAAGGGGAGCGGATCGCCGCGGAGGCTCGTGAGCAGCTCGACGACCGCCTCGTCGTCGTCGAATCCCACATGGGCACCACCGAGTCCGACTCGCCCCACGTGCTCGCCGCGGAGCTGCGACGCACCCGACCCGACCTCAGGATCGTCGTCGTGGCGGCGGCCAACCAGCGCTGGGCGGCTGGCCGCGAGGACGTCGTCATCCGCAACACCGTCGACTACTACCGCACGCTCGCCCGGGCGAAGTACATCATCGACAACCAGACCCTGCCCGTCGGCTACGTCAAACGACCGGGTCAGGTCTACATCCAGACGTGGCACGGCATCCCCATCAAGAAGATGGGCTTCGACGAGCCGAGCCTCGAGTTCGGCGCGCGAGAGGACATCGCCGATCTCGAACGGAGAGTCGGCTACTGGGACTTCCTCAGCATCCCCAGCGCCTACTTCCGCGACACCTTCGTGCCGGCGTTCCGGTATGAGCGTGCGCAGCTGCCGGTGGGATCGCCGCGCAACGACGTTCTCGTCAGCGACACCGCAGGGATCGCCGCGGCCAAGGCGCGCCTCGACCTCGACCCGGCGAAGACGAGCGTGCTCTACGCCCCGACGTTCCGCACCCGCGGGCAGGCCTCGCTCGAACTCGACCTCACCGAACTCGTCGACGACCTCGGTGAGGACTATCAGATCCTGCTGCGGCCCCACTACCTCAACCGCATCGCCGTGCCGCCGCACCTGCGCGGCCGGGTCATCGACGTCAGCGGCATCGCCGACACCGCGCAGGTGCTCCAGGCCGCGGACATCCTCGTCTCCGACTACTCGAGCATCATCTTCGACTACCTCAGTCTCGACCGGCCGATCATCCTCTACGCGTACGACCTCGACGACTACGCGAACTCCGCGCGCGGCACCTACTTCGACCTGCGCGACCATCGTCCCGGACCGCTGGTCACCGACCAGGAGGAACTCGTCGCGGCGATCAGAGCCGCAGGAGACGACGAGGCGGAGCCGCTGCGGCGCCGCTTCCGGGAGGACTTCGTCGGCACTGAACCCGGGGACGCCGCCGCGACGACGATCGCAACGATTTGGGGAGGCCAGTGATGGCGCAGACGCAGTTCGATCGGATCGTCCTCATGGCCAACGACGTCGACCGCCTCGGCGGTGTCGGACGCTTCATCAGCACGATGGCGGACGGGTTCCACGCCCGGGGATACGCCACCGAGCTCGTCGGGGTCTCGCCCCCGCCGGAGGGTCACGGTCAGGTCGTCGAGCGCTCCGCCGACATCACGGTGCGCACGCTCATGCCCGAGCCTCCGCCGCCGGACTGGACGATCCGCTCCGACGCGGACAAGAAGGACCGGGAGCGCATGCGGCGGTACCGGAAGCGCTTCGACCTGCGCAAGATCGCCGTCGACAAGCTGCGGACACTCCTGCCCGAGTGGGGTCCGCGCACGCTCATCATCTGCACGCAGGTCTACGGCATGGAGCACATGCTCGAAGCCGGTTATGACGCCGCCGATCCCCGCCAGCCGCGGGTCATCGGCCAGTACCACGGGTCCTACGACGGGGCCACGCGCACCGGGCGGGACGCCAGCCGCGTGCTGCAGGCCTACGCCGATGTCGACCGCACCGTGTTCCTCACGGCCGAGGACGCCGAGCGCTTCCGCCTCGCCGGGCTGAACAACACCGGGTGGATCCCCAACCCCGTCACCCTCGCCGGGGCGGAGACCGAGTCCGGGACGGAGACCGGTGCCTCTGCGGCGGAGACCGGGACCGCGCGCCGCAACACCATCGTCGCGCTCGGGCGGTACGACGAGGTCAAGTCGCTGCACTACCTGCTGGCGGCCTGGGCCGAGATCGCTCCCGCCCTTCCCGACTGGAGCGTCGAGCTCTACGGCGAGGGCGAACTGCGCGAGAGTCTGCAGGCCCTCATCGATGACCGCGCGATTCCCCGTGCCGCGCTCATGGGCAAGACCGACGCGGTCGCCGAGGTGCTCGCGAGCGCGAAGATCCACGTCATCTCCTCCCAGCACGAGGGGCTGCCGATCTCGATCGTCGAGGCCGGACTCTCCGGCATGCCCACGGTGTCCTTCGACTGCTCACCGGGTGTCGAGATGCTCATCGACTCCGGGCGAACCGGGTACATCGTCGCCCAGAACAACGTCACCGCCCTCGCCGAGCGGCTGCAGGCGCTGGCCGCCGATCCTGCGGCGCTGGCGCAGATGTCGGACGAGGTTCGCGCCGATATGGCGCAGTACGCCCCCGAGCGCATCCTCGACCGGTGGGAGGACCTCTTCCGCGAGATGGCCCGCTGAGGCCGACGGTCAGGTCGCTGAGGACGGCGGTTCGGTCGCTGAGGCCGGTCTCTCAGTCGAGGTCGGACTTCGCGAGCATCTCCCGCTGCCGTGAGGCGATGAGCCCGGAGATCGTGGCGACGAACTCCCGGGTCGAATCGCCGACGGCACGGCGCCCGAAATAGTACTCGCGCAGCTCCGCGCGCTGGGCCGCCGTGGTATCGGCGTCGAGCTCGGTGGCGATCGTATCGGCGATCCCGGCGATCGTCGACTGCGACACGACGGGAGTGGCTCGGGTGATCGGCGAATCCTCATTGATCGCCGCGAGATCGTCCCGCCGATCGGTGATGATGATCGGCTTCTCCGGCCGCAGGTAGAGGAAGTCGAGACCGACACTCGAGACGTCGGTGACCATGAGGTCGACGTCGGCGAACATCGGCAGGATGTCGCCCTGCATCGAGATGAGATGCCCACCGCCTGCCCCGGTGCCGCCTGAACCGGTGCCGCCTGGTCCCGCGTCGGCGGTCTCGGCGCGGTCGGTCGTGGCACGGTCCGCCTCGGCGATGAGCTCCCGAATCCGCGCATCGGCTGCGACGACACCGGGGTCGTCGGACTGTTCGACCCGGGGGTGCGGCTTGTAGACGAGGCGGGTGTTCGGGGTGCTGAGGATCGCTGCGACGATGGCCTCGCCGAAGAGGTCGAGCGAGGTGTAGTTGTTCGCGTCGTTCTCGCCCTCCCACGTCGGGGCGTACATCACGGTGCGCTTCGTCGTCGGCGACAGCGTCGATGTCTGATCGATGTCGAGCTGCGGCCTGCCGACCTCGACGAGCTTGCCGAGATCGAACTCGATGAGCGCCTTCCGGTGCCGGTCGATCGCGGCGGGACCGGCGACGAAGACGCGATCGTAGGCCTTGACCTGGTTCGACACCATCGAGATCTTGTCGCTCTCACCGTGGTTGAGGTGCACGTGGACCATCGGCGCATAGCCGAGCGACTGGAAGTTGCGCACGCCGTTGTTGACGTAGAGGGCGACCTTCGGATCGAGGTCGTAGTAGAAGTCCTGGAGCGGATCGAACTGGCGCTTGAGCACGAGAGGCAGCTTCGTCACCGCGCGCAGCTCCTGCAGCGCGCCTGGGGACCGGAGGACGATCGCCACCGGATGCGTCCGATCGAGCTCTTCGAAGATGGGGATCCACTGGAGGATCTGGTAGATCTTCGCTGGCCCGTCGCCGAAGTATGCGATGACCGGGGTCTCGAGACCCGAACCATCGTACTTCGCTTCGAGGCGTTCGATCGCCTTCGCCCCCCGCAGCCAGCGACTGGTCGCCTGCCACGGCCGCGAGTTGAGAGCCGACAGCCCCGCCTTGCGCACCCACCGGCTGATGGGAGGCTTCTTCGCGGTCAGTGACTTCAGGGATGAACGCATGTCGTGCCTGCTCCGTGTTCGTCCGACGATTCCGATTGCCCCGGAGAGTCTAGTGGACGACGGCCGCGGAGCCGGCTCGAGCCTGAGTCCGGCCCGGTTCTCTCGGGAAAGTCACATTGCGGTCCGGTCACGAAAACTACACGAAACCAGAGTAACTCTTGCCATAATCGCAACAGGTGTGCACACTGGGATGGTGTTCGAGGGCAGAGAAGCAGATCACGGCGGTCGCGCCGGCCTCGGCACCCGTGTGCGCAATGCCATTCGGGACGCGGGAATCAACCACAGCGAAGTCGCCCGCAGCATCGGTCTCGAACCGAGCAAGCTCTCGAAGTCCCTCGCCGGCACCCGCAAGTTCCGCGTCGAGGAGATCACGCGCATCGCCCAGCTCACCGACGTCACCACGGACTGGCTCACGCTCGGACGTGAGGAGGGAGCACCTCGGCGACAGACCGCCCCGCTGGCTCCCACCCATTCGCTCACCGAGGCGGCCGGTGAGGGCGCCTCCGCACCGCCCGCCGCCGGCGATGACCTCCCCCGTCCGGACGCGTCGACGACGTGGATGTCGAAGGGCACCCGCAATCGCCGCCGCATCGTCGCCGCCGCCTGGGAGCTCTACGCAGACCGCGGCATCGACGCCGTGCGCGTCCACGACATCGCCGCCGCGGCGGGCCTGTCGGCCTCGGCGATCAACTACCACTTCCGGACGAAGACCGCGCTGCTCGAGGCGGCCCTGCACTATTCGCTCGAGATCATCGCGACCGCCCGTGACCTCGTCGAACCCGAGGACCCCGCCGAGGTGCTCCTGCGGTTCTCCCGCGTCCATGCGGGAGTCGACCCCACCGTGCGCCGCGTGTGGTCGATCTGGATCCAGAGCTGGGCCCGCGCCGTCGTCGATGAGCGCTCCCGCCTCAACCTCGCCGCCGTCTACGCGAAATGGATGGACCTCATCCGCGGCGTCGTCGTCGCCGGTCAGCGCGTCGGCCAGGTCCGCGACGGCGACACCGACCTCATGGTCAAGAACCTCAGCGTCTTCATCGACGGACTCGGCGTCGCTCGCAGCACCGCCCAGATGAGTCTGACCGACGACGACGCGCTGGCGATGATCGACACCTTCCTCCGCGCCCACATCCTCGTCCCCGGCGCAGAGCCCGCGCCGATGCGGGCAGCGACACGACCTCCGGACCCGGCCGCGCGGCCGCGGTCCGCGGAACATCTCCAGGACGAACCACTCCAGGAAGAAGGCCCATGAACACTCCGAACCGAAGACAAGCGCTGGGAGCGGGACTCTCGCTCACCGCGCTCGCCGGACTCAGCGCCTGCGGCGGCGCGGCAGTCGGCGACATCTCCGCCGGCGAACCCGTCCGCGGCGGCACCCTGCGCGTCGGGGTCACCGGCGGCAATTCCGCCGACACCGTCGACGCGCACATCCCCGTCAACTCCGGCGACATCGCGCGCACGATCAACCTCTACAACTGCCTGCTCTCGCGCACCGACGACTACAGGATCCAGCCGGAGCTCGCCGAATCCTTCAAGCCCAACGGCGATGCGACCGTGTGGACGGCGACGCTGCGGCCGGGGCTGAAGTTCTCCGACGGGCGCGACATCACCCCCGACGACGTCGTCTTCTCGTTCGAGCGGATCAACGATCCCGATGATCCGAAGACCGCGGCAGCGAGCTTCACGATGCTCGACGAGGTCGTCGCCACCGGCGATCGCACCGTCGAGTTCCGGCTCAGCGAACCCAACGGCCTCCTCGACGACTCCGTCTCCGAGTACACGACCGGCATCGTCCCCCGCGACTACGATCCGGCCGCACCCGTCGGCTCGGGGCCGTACAAGCTCGGATCGCACACCGCGGCCGTGTCGACAGTGCTCGAACGCAACGAGTACTACTGGCGCACGGACGGCAACTGGCTCGACGCCGTCCACCTGCTCAACTTCAACGACTCCGACGCTCTCATCAACGCCCTCCTTTCAAGCCAGGTCGACGCGATCGCGCAGATCCCGCTCGCCCTCGTCGAGGTCATCGGCGCCGACGAGCGGATGGCGATCCTCAACTCCGAGACCGGAATGTGGCTGCCGTTCACGATGCGCGTGGATCGTCCGCCCTTCGACGACGTCAGGGTGCGGCAGGCCTTCCGCCTCGTCGTCGACCGGGAGCAGATGATCGAGCAGGTCCTCTCCGGCTTCGGCACGATCGGCAACGACATGTTCGGTCCCCTCAGTGAGAACTACCCCGACTTCCCGCAGCGCACCCGCGATGTCGAGCAGGCCAGGCAGCTCCTCGCCGAGGCGGGGCACCCCGACGGTCTCGACGTCGAGCTCGTCACCGCTCCCATCCAGTCCGGTGTCGTCGAAGCCGCGCAGGTGTTCGCCCAGCAGGCCGCCGACGCCGGCATCCGGGTGAGCATCCGCCGGGTCGATGCGACGACGTTCTTCGGGGAGAACTATCTGCAGTGGGACTTCGCGCAGGACTTCTGGTACACGCGTGACTTCCTCCCGCAGTGCGTGTCGTGTGTGATGCCGGAATCGCCGTTCAACGAAACCCACTGGGACGACCCGAACTTCACCTCGATCGTCGAAGAGGCGCGCTCCCTGCCGGACCCGGCCTCGCGGCGCAACCTCGAGCACGAGGCGCAGAAGATCCTCTACGACAACGGCGGCTACATCATCTGGGGCTTCGCCAACCAGGTCGACGCTTACCAGAAATACGTCGGCGGCCTCGAACCGAATGCGACCGGCAGGCCCCTGGGCGGCTGGCGCTTCGACCGCGTGTGGATCGGGAAGGTGTGACATGTTCGCCAAGGTCATCATTCGCAGGCTGATCTTCTCCGCCTTCATCCTCCTCGCCGTCTCCCTCATCGTCTTCGGCGCCACCCTCCTCCTGCCCGGCGACGCGGCCCGCGCGATCCTCGGCCAGCAGGCCACCCCGGAGCGCATCGCGGCGCTCAACGAACAGCTCGGGCTCAACCTGCCGGCCTGGCAGCGCTACCTCGAGTGGCTCGGCGGTCTCTTCGTCGGCGACTTCGGGACCTCGACGGCGACCGGCGGACCGGTCTCGGAGCTGCTGGGACCGCGGATCGGCAACTCCTTCGTCCTCATGGCGCTCGCCGCGATCATCTCCGTGCCGCTGGGCATCGGCCTCGGCGTCTACTCGGCGCTGCACCGCGGCACCCGCCGCGACCAGGCGCTGACCGGCATCAGCCTCGTGCTCGCCGCGATGCCCGAGTTCGTCATCGGCATCGGCCTCATCGCGATCTTCGCCACCTCGGTGTTCCAGATCCTGCCCGCCGTCACGCTCGCCCCGCCGGGCCAGCCGGTGTGGCTGATCCCCGCGCAGCTCGTCCTGCCCACGGCCACCCTCGTCCTCGTCGTCACCCCCTACATCGTGCGGATGATGCGGGCGACGATGATCGAAGTCCTCGACTCCGGATTCGTCGAGATGGCCCGCCTCAAGGGCGTCCCCGAACGCCGGGTGATCTTCCGTCACGCGGTGCCCCACGCGCTCGGTCCCGTCGCCCAGGTCGTCGCGATCCAGCTCGCATGGCTGGCCGGCGGCGTGGTCGTCGTCGAGTTCCTCTTCCGGTACCCCGGCATCGGGCAGGCGCTCATCGACGCCGTCACCTACCGCGACGTCCAGGTCGTCCAGGCGATCTCGATGCTCGTCGCCGCCGTCTACGTCGTGGTCAACCTCGCCGCGGACATCGTCGGCATCCTCACCAACCCGAAACTGAGGAGCGCAGCATGAGCAGCAACCTCGACGACATGAAATCCGACGCCATCGAAGCCGCGGAGGTGCCGAAGGAGTCGCAGACGACCTATGTGCCCTTCTTCCGCCGCGTCATCGCGCAGAAGCAGGGGCGCATCGGCCTCGTGCTCACGGCGTTCATCGTTCTCCTCGCCTTCTGCGGTCCTCTTCTCCTGCCGTGGGCGACCGGGTCGACGGCGACCGAGTTCGTCGCGAAGCCGTTCTCCCCGTACGGGCTCTTCGGCACCGACAACCTCGGCCGCAGCGTGCTCTCCCGCTTCCTCGCCGGTGGGCTCACGCTCATCATCTACTCGGTGCTCGCGACGGCGCTCGGCATGGTCCTCGGCGCGATCGTCGGCATGCTCGCCGCCTATGTGGGCGGGCGCTTCGACGCGATCCTCATGCGACTCAACGATGTCCTGCTGGCGATCCCGCAGCTCGTGTTCGCGCTGCTGGCGATCACCGTGCTCGGACCGCAGGGCTGGGTGCTCATCACCGTCATCGGCATCACGCACGCCCCGCGCATCGCCCGGGTGGCCCGGTCGGCCACTCTCAATGTCATCAACGAGGACTACATCCTCGCCGCGGAGATGTACGCGATGCCGCGGTCGAAGCTCCTCGTCCGTGAGCTCCTGCCCAACATCACCGGGCCGCTGAGCGTTGAGGCGGGGCTGCGCCTGACGTATTCGATCGGTGCGATCGCCTCACTGTCCTTCCTCGGACTCGGCCTGCAGCCGCCGGCCGCCGACTGGGGCCTGATGATCAACGAGAACCGCATCGCGCTGAGCATCCAGCCGTGGGGCGTGCTGCTGCCGGTCATCGCGATCGCGCTGCTGACCATCGGCACCAACCTGCTCGCGGACTCGTTCGCCCGGGCCACCGCATCGACGACAGTGGAGGAATGATGACCACGACCAATGACACCGCTGCCGGCGTCGACTCCGCGCCGAACGAGAGCATCGTCCTGCGCGTGAGCGACCTGCGCATCGACACCATGGCCGGTGACGAGATCCTCCACGGCGTCGACTTCGCCCTCAGCCGCGGAGAGATCCTCGGCCTGGTCGGGGAGTCCGGGTCGGGCAAGACGACCGCGGGGCTCGCCTGCATGGGCCACTTCCGGTCGGGGCTGAAGTACGGTTCGGGCTCGGTGAGCCTGTGGCCGCGCGGGGAGGACACCGCCGTCGAGGTCCTCGACCTCGGCGAGGAGGCCGTCCGCGCCCTGCGGGGATCGCGGATCGCCTACATCCCCCAGGATCCCGCCCTCTCCCTCAACCCGGCGATGCGGGTGGGCGATCAGATCCGCGAGGTCCTCGAGATCCACGGCTTCGGGTCCTCCTCGGCGGAGCGGGAGGCGCGGATCACCGAGGTGCTCACCGACGTCGGTCTGCCCGGTGACCGGGCGTATCAGAGTCGGTGGCCGCACCAGCTCTCGGGCGGTCAGCAGCAGCGCATCGGCATCGCCATGGCGTTCGCGATGTACCCCGACGTCCTCATCCTCGACGAGCCGACGACCGGCCTCGACGTCTCCACGCAGGCCGTCGTCCTCGACACGATCCGGCAGATGACGGTGGCCAACAATGTCGCCGGTCTCTACATCACCCACGACCTCGCCGTCATCAAGGACATCTCCGACCGGGTGGCCGTCATGCTCCGCGGCGACCTCGTCGAAGAGGGACCGGTCGAGGAGGTGCTCTCACGACCTGCCCACGACTACACGAAGATGCTGCTCGCCGCAGTTCCCGACCTCGCCGGGGACAAGCAGATCGGCGACGAGCCGAGCGCGGCAGCCCCGGTCACGGCCGTGGAACGGGATGGGCGGGCCGCCTCGGCGAGCACCCCGCTCCTCGACGTCGCCGACGTCGCACTCGCCTACGGGAAGGCGCAGATCCTCGACGGCATCAATCTCACCCTCGAACCCGGGGAGTGCACGATGCTGCTGGGGGAGTCGGGGTCGGGCAAGACGACCCTGTCGCGGTGCGTGGCCGGGCTCAACGACGACTACTCGGGTGCGGTGCGTCTGCGCGGGGTCGAACTCGCGAAATCGACGCGGAAGCGGACGAACGAGCAGCGGATCGGGATCCAGTACGTCTTCCAGTCCCCGTTCTCCTCCCTCAACCCGAGGCGCTCGATCGGGCAGTCGCTCACGGTGCCCTTGGAGATGAGCGGGGACGGGACGGCGGCGAGCCGGAAGGCCGCAGTCGAGGGGGCACTCGATGCGGTGCGGCTGGGCCGCAGCTTCTACCACCGGCGGCCCGGAGACCTCTCCGGTGGTGAGCGTCAGAGGGCGGCGATCGCCCGGGCGCTCGTCAATGCGCCCGATGTGCTCGTCTGCGACGAGATCACCTCGGCCCTCGACGTCAGCGTGCAGGCCTCGATCATCGGCCTGCTGCGCACCCTGCGCGCCGAGCGGCAGCTGGCGATGCTCTTCGTCACGCACAACATCGCGCTCTCGCGGCACATCGCCGACAACCTCGCAGTGCTCAACAAGGGCAAGGTCGTCGACTACGGGCCCGCGGGCTCCGTGCTCGAGAACCCGCAGCACGCGTACACCCGCTCGCTCATCGACGACGTGCCGACGTACTGAGCAAGTGCCGGTGCGGGTCAGCTGCTCGTCGAGTAGACCTGCTGGGAACCTCCGGTCGCGGCGCGTGAGCGATTGCGACGGCGGGTCTCAGCGCTGGTCCCGCGAGTGCCCTGAGACTCCCCGCGCCGGGATGCGGCATTCCGCCGCTGGCCGGAGCCCGCAGTGGTGCCGCGGCGGGACTGCTCCCCGCGGCGGGACTCAGTGCGGCCCGACGACTCCGTGCGACCCGAGGTCTCAGCACGGCCCGACGTCTCGCCGCGGCCCCGACCGCGGTTCCGGGAGCCCGAACCCCCGCGGTTCTTCGCGCCGCCGGCCGGCGCCTGTGCACGTGACTGGTTTCCGCCTGCCGACTCGGAGGACGCAGCGGCGCCCGACTGTCCGTTGCCACCGCGGCGTCCGCGGCGGCGCCGGGACGAGCGCTTCTTCGCCGGTGACGCCACCGTCTCGACCGGTTCCGTGCCGCGGACCCGTTCCGGGTTCGCTTCCTGCGGCTCGACGAAGGCAGCGACCTCACCGACGAGCTCGCCGACCTGGGGCGACTCGGCGGAGACCTTCTGCGGCTTGACGGAGATCTTCGCCTTGCGCAGCAGCGCGAGGGTGTCCTTGCGCTCCTCCGGGGTCATGATGGTGACCACGTCGCCGGTGCTGCCGGCCCGCGCGGTGCGGCCGGATCGGTGAAGGTAGGCCTTGTGCTCGGTGGGCGGGTCGACGTGGACGACGAGTTCGACGGCGTCGACGTGGACGCCGCGAGCCGCGACGTCGGTGGCCACGAGCACCTTGACCCCGCCATCGGCGAAGGCCGCGAGGTTGCGCTCGCGGGCGGACTGCGAGAGGTTGCCGTGCATGTCGACAGCGGGAATGCCCTGCTTCGTGAGCAGTCGGGCGAGCCGCTTGGCCCGGTGCTTCGTGCGGGTGAAGAGGATGCGCCGTCCGGCTCCGGAGGCCAGTCGGTGCACAAGGTCGCCCTTGTCCTCGGGGGTGACCTCGAACAGGTGGTGGGTCATGGCATCGACGTGCGAGTTCGGGTCGTCGACGGAGTGGAGCACCTGGTTGTGGAGGAACCGGCGCACGAGCTTGTCCACGTCGTTGTCGAGCGTCGCGGAGAAGAACATCCGCTGGCCCGTGGCCGGGGTCTTCGCCAGGAGACGGGTGACGCCGGGCAGGAAGCCCATGTCGGCCATGTGGTCGGCCTCGTCGAGGACGGTGACCTCGATGTCGTCGAGGGAGACGAGGTCCTGCTGGAGCAGGTCTTCGAGGCGTCCGGGGCACGCGACGACGATGTCGACGCCGGCATTGAGCGCCGCTTCCTGCTTCTTCTGCTTGACTCCGCCGAAGATCGTCGTGGTCGTCAGTCCGGCGGCCTGGGCGAGGGGATCGAGCACGGCGGTGATCTGCGTGGCGAGCTCACGGGTGGGTGCGAGGACGAGCCCACGCGGAGCCCGGCCGCGGCCCGGTCGTGCCGGCTGGGTGTCTGCGAGGTTGGCGACCATCGGAATGGAGAAGGCCAGGGTCTTTCCCGAGCCGGTCTTCCCCCGACCGAGCACGTCGCGGCCCGCGAGAGTGTCGGCCAGGGTGTCCTGCTGGATGGGGAAGGCCTCGGTCTTGCCGTCGGCGGCCAGACGGTCGACGAGGGCGGAGGGGACTCCGAGAGCGGAGAACGACTGGGCCGGAGCGGTGGTAGAGGTGATGGGGTGGCCTTTCGACGCGCAGGTGCGCGCTGCGAAACCACGCAGTGGTGGCGGCAATCGTGCAACCCGGCAGGGTGTCCGAACGCGGGACCGCGTTCTCGTTCGCCGAGAGGAACGGGTTTCGCCGAGCATGCGCCGCAGCTGGGGTGTGCGGGCGCAGAGTCGCGTGATCCTGACGACGCAGGGATTTCGCCGAGCGAAATCGCAAGATCTTCAAGGATACATCGTTCGCCGTCAGTTCTCCGCATCGAGTTGCGCCGCGGCGAAGTCCGCGGCTGCCGTGAGCGCCGCGTTCGCCTCGTCGAGGACCCGCCCGAAGTGGAGGAACGAGTGGAGCACGTGAGGGTATTCGATGAAGTCGACGTCGGTGCCGGCACGCTGGAGAAGGGCGGCCAGGGCGCGGCTGTCGTCGCGCAGCGGGTCGAGGCCCGCGGCGGCGATGAACGTCGGCGGAAGACCGCGGAGATCGGCGCCGAGGTGGTCGATGTACGGGCTCGCGGCGTCGGCCGGTGAGTTGTAGTGGACGTTCGCGATTCCGGCGAGCACCTCGGGCCCCATCCCGTCCCAGGCTCCGCCGTAGAGGCGACGACTCGCAGAGTCGCGGAGGCCGTGCGAGCCGTAGACGAGGACGAGAGCCCGGAGCGCGGCGAAGGAGGTTTCGGCGCCGACCCGCTCGGGTTCGTCGCGCAGCAGCAGTGCCGATCCGAGGGCGAGCATCGCCCCGGCCGAATCCCCGGCGACGGCGAGGCGGGAGCCGTCAACTCCCCAGTCCTGGCCGTCGCGGGCGAGGTGGGCGATGACGGTGGCGCATTCGAGAAGGGCCTGCGGGAAGACCGCCTCGGGGGAGAGGGAGTAGTCGACGGCGATGACGGCGGCACCCGAGGTCGCGGCGAGGACCCGCGCGATCCGGTCGTGGGTGTCGAGATCACCGAGGCAGAAGCCGCCGCCGTGGAGGAAGACGATTCCCGGCAGGACCGCCTCGGCGGTCGGACGGTGAATGCGGATGGGCACCTCGACGTCGCCGACACGCAGGTGCGCGTCCTCGGTCCGCGCCATCGTCGGTCCGCCCTCGTTCCAATGCGTGCGCTCGGCACGGTATTCGGCGCGTGCCGCAGCGAACTCCGTCGGCGCCCCGGCGTCACGGTCGGTGCCGGGAGTGCCGGGTTGCCCACCGTCCTGTCCGGCCCGTGCGGCGATCACTCGGTCGGCGGCCGCACGGCATTCGGCGGCGCGGGCCTCCTGGAGGTCGAGGACGTCGCGCATCTGCGCAGACAGGGCGTCGCGGATGTCGGCCGGCATCGATTCGGACCACTGCGGGGAACGGGAGGGCGTCATCGGATCCTTCTTCGGAGCTCATGGCGCGCGGGACCACGAGCAGCTCTCGATCGGCGCGCACCCCTCCAGCCTACCCGCGCGGGGCACCGATCCATCGAGGTGAGAGGAGGTGCGCGGGAATAAGCGGCGATGCCCGACGTTGTCATTGTCGACGCGGGAGTGCCTGCGCCAGCCGAGACGACGGAGGAAGCGAATGACTGAGCAGATGCGGCGACACGAGAGCGACCATGACGTGCCGTGGTCCCTGCCCATCGTCGTCCGCAAGTCGAAGACGGCGCTCGCCCGCCATATCGACGTCCTCGAGGCGACGGCGCGCGCCGTCGTCACGTTCCTCGACGATCCGCGCACCCAGCCGGAGGGGGAGTGGTTCGACGCCGTCGAGTACTGGCGCGACGGGGCGATCCGCAAGGTGGTGCGGCGCGGTGACGGCAAGAAGCTCGAGGACGCGCGTGCCCTCGGCAGTGTCGGCGTGAGCTTCGGTGGCACGGAGGAGTTCGCCCCGGCTGAGGCCTACGTCTTCCCTCCCGGTCCGGTCTCACCGCTGCCGCGTGAGCTGTCGAAGCTGCAGGTGGGGGACACGGAGTTCCCCGCTGATGGGGAGACGTCGATTCCCGCCTCCGAGGCGGTCGTCACCATCGAACTCTCACCGCTGGTCACGCTGACGACGGGCAAGGCGGCGGCTCAGGTCGCCCACGGCGCTCAGCTCGCATTCGAGCAGATGCCCGCCGAGGTGCGCGATCGTTGGCGCGATTCGGGATTCAGTCTGCGTGTGGTCACGCCGACCAAAGCCGAGTGGGCTGATGCAGACCGTCCGATCAGCGTCATCGACGCAGGATTCACCGAGGTCGACGGACCGACGGAGACCGTGCGCGCGCACTGGTGAGGTTCAGCTGCTCTCGGTCAGCTCGTCCTCTTCGCCCTCTTCGAGAGGCCGCGTCTTCGTCCCGTTGCCGAACTCATCGAGGATGATGCGACGCTTGACCATCTCTCCGGTCTCCTCGTCACGCACTTCGATGATGTCGCCGGCATGGGTCTGCGGCTGGTAGTGGTCCTCGTTGACTCCGCTCATGGCACTGCCTCCTCTGGTTACTCTGACCGTACCCCCGTGTGACGTGAGTCTCAAGGATCATCCGCCGAGGTGGTCGACCCGTGTGCCGGTTCGTCACCGATGCATCGGGGCAGAGGGGAAGGGGTGGGCCCGACGCGAGAGCGTCGGACCCACCCCTTGACCGTTCATGCGGGCATCAGTGCCGGCCGCGGAATATCCTGTCTCGGCGCGAGGCGAGGATGACGGCGGCACCGCCGAGGACGAGCAGAGCCGCGACGGTGATCATCGCCGCCAAGCCGTCGGCGCCCGTCCGCGGCAGGTCTCCGCCTCCGGAGGCCGTCGAGCTCGCGCTCGACGAACCGCCGGTGCCGGCCGAGGCGTCTGCGCTGCTGGAGGACCCGCCGCCGGCTGAGCTGCTCGCTCCACCGGAGTTCGAGGATCCTCCGGCACTGGATGTTCCGTCGGCTCCTTCCGCTGCGGCCGATCCACCGGCGTTCGCGGATGCCGCTGCATCGGCGGTGCTGGTCGACGTCGCCTGTGCCGCATCGGCCGCAGCTCCGCCATCCGAATCGGATGAGCCCTTCGGGTCCCCGTCGGAGGCCGCTGCTGCCGAGGCTTCGGCGCCGGAGTCCGCGGTGGCTGTCGCCGAGGCGGCGGCTGCGGGATCGGCGTCGGCGGCTGCCGTGGCAGCGGCGTTGGCGTCGTCCGCATTGTCGGCCTCTGCCGCTGCCTGTGAGGCGGCTTCGGACGACGCATCCGGATCCGAGGTGGCGTCGGCCGAGGTTTCGGAGGAGGCATCCTCGGTGGCCGCCGACTCTGCGGCTGCTTCGGCGTTCTCGTTCGCCGCTGCCGAGGCCGAGGAGGTTGCGTCCTCGTCGGCTGCGGCTTCGGCTGCTGCCTGAGCGGCGGGGTTGCCGTCGTCGTCGGCACTCGCCGAGGCCGACGCAGTGGCCGCGGCATTGACGTTGACGTCCGAGTCCGGATCCGTTCCCGCGTCGGGATCCGTTGACTGGTCAGCAGATCCTTCCGGATCGGCTGATGCATCTGGATCAGTTGCCGCATCTGGGTCGGTCGATGCGTCGGCAGCGGCCGCGGTGTCAGGATCCGCCGAGGCGTCCGGGTCGGTGGAGGCATCCGGATCAGTGGAGGCATCCGGGTCCGTTGACTGGTCAGCAGATCCTTCCGGATCGGCCGATGCATCTGGATCAGTTGCCGCATCTGGGTCTGCAGCGGCATCGGGATCGGTCGATGCGTCGGCAGTGGCCGCCGCGTCGGGGTCGGTCGACTGGTCGGCGGTGCCGTCCGGGTCGGTCGACGCATCGGCTGCGGCTGCGGCTTCGACACTGGCCTCGGAGGAGGAGTCGGCCGTCGAGGCTGCTTGGGCCGCGGAAGAGGCGTCGGCGTTGGCGGCCGCTGACTGATCGGCGTTGGTGTCGTCGGTGTTGTCAGCGGTAGCGGCGGCCTGGGCGGATTCGTTCGCTGCGGCGTTCGGGTCCGCCGAGGCATCGGCTGTGGTGTCCGAGGTGGCCTCTTCGGTGGCGGCGGATTCCGCGGCTGCTTCGGCGTTGGCGTCGGCTGCTGCCGAGGCGGTGGTGGTGGCGTCCTCGTCGGCAGCTGCCTGTGCGGCGACCTGGGCGGCAGGATTGCCGTCGTCGTCAGCGTTGGCTGAGGCCGAGGCGGAAGCGGCGGCATTGACGTTGGCGGACGAGTCCGCGCCAGCAGCCGCATCGGGATCAGCAGCCGCGTCGGGGTCCGCTGCGGCGTCGGGGTCTGCGGCCGCGTCTGGATCAGCAGCTGCGTCCGGATCGGTGGAGGCGTCCGGATCGGTGGAGGCATCCGGGTCCGTTGACTGGTCAGCAGATCCTTCGGGATCCGCAGACGCATCCGGATCAGTTGACGCGTCCGGGTCCGTTGCAGCGTCAGGGTCCGCCGCCGCGTCGGGATCGGTCGACTGGTCGGCGGTGCCGTCCGGGTCGGTCGACGCATCGGCTGCGGCAGCGGCTTCGACACTGGCCTCCGAGGACGAGTCGGCCGTCGAGGCCGCTTGGGCGGCCGAAGAGGCGTCGGCGTTGGCTGCTGCTGACTGATCGGCGTTCGTGTCGTCGGTGTTGTCAGCGGTGGCGGCGGCCTGGGCGGATTCGTTCGCGGCGGCGTTCGGGTCCGAGGAGGTATCGGCAGTGGTGTCCGAGGTGGCCTCTTCGTTCGCGGCGGATTCCGCGGCTGCTTCGGCGTTCTCGTTCGCTGCTGCCGAGGCGGTGGTGGTGGCGTCCTCGTCGGCGGCTGCCTGTGCGGCGACCTGGGCGGCTGGGTTGCCGTCGTCGTCGGCGTTGGCTGAGGCCGAGGCGGAAGCGGCGGCATTGACATTGACGGACGAGTCCGGATCAGCAGACGCGTCGGGGTCGGTCGATGCGTCGGCAGTGGCCGCGGTGTCAGGATCCGCCGAGGCGTCTGGATCAGCAGCTGCGTCGGGGTCCGTGCCCGCGTCGGGGTCCGTTGACTGGTCAGCAGATCCTTCGGGATCGGCCGACGCATCGGGATCTGTCGCGGCATCGGGGTCCGCAGACGCATCCGGATCGGTCGCCGCATTTGGGTCTGCGGCGGCATTCGGATCGGTCGATGCGTCGGCAGTGGCCGCGGAATCGGGATCGGTCGACTGGTCGGCGGTGCTATCGGGGTCGGTCGACGCATCGGCTGCAGCGGCGGCTTCGGCGGAGGCCTCGGAGGACGAGTCGGC